>NZ_CP090641.1:2282870-2608995 GCF_029633825.1 Burkholderia contaminans
CTCACCAGGAAGGGCATCGTCTTGCGGCGGTGGGCCATCGCGTCGTGCATGGCGGGCAACGCTTCAGCGGCCCGGTGCGCGTCACGCCCGAGATCGTGGCCGAGCTGGAAAAGCTCACGCCGCTCGCGCCGTTGCATCAGCCTCACAACCTGACGCCGATCCGCATCCTCGAAGCGGTGCAGCCCGGTATCGAGCAGGTGGCCTGCTTCGACACGGCATTCCACTGCACGCAGCCCGCGGTGACCCAGGCGTTCGCGCTGCCCGAGTCGATCACCAGCCGGGGCGTGCGCCGCTACGGCTTTCATGGGCTCTCGTACGAGTACATCGCAAGCGTGCTGCCTGACGTCGCGCCACAGGCAGCGCGCGGGCGCACGGTCGTCGCCCACCTCGGCAACGGCGCGAGCATGTGCGCGCTCGTGGCGGGCAAGAGTGTCGCGAGCACGATGGGGTTCACCGCCGTCGACGGGCTGCCGATGGGCACGCGCTGCGGCAACCTGGACCCGGGTGTCGTGCTGTTCCTGATGGATGAACTCGGGATGGACGTGCGCGCCGTCGAGGATCTGATCTATCGGCGTTCCGGGTTGCTCGGGGTGTCCGGCCTGTCGAGCGACATGCGCACGCTGCTCGCGAGCGACGATCCGCACGCGCGCTTCGCGATCGAGCTGTACATCTATCGCATCGCGCGCGAACTTGGGTCACTCGCCGCCGCGATGGAAGGCATCGACGCCATCGTCTTCACGGCGGGGATCGGCGAGCACGCAGCGGCGATTCGCGAAGGGGTGATGCGCCGTGCGGCGTGGCTCGGCGTCGAGATCGACGTCGACGCCAACAACTCTGGCGGGCCGCTGGTCACGACGGCGTCGAGTCGTGTACCGGTGTGGGTGATCCCGACCAACGAGGAATGGATGATCGCGCAACATACGCGCCGGCTGATCCGGTGACGAGCGGGCGAACGTACAAGAAAAGGAGCCGCCATGGCCGAACTACTGCTGATCAACGTCGAAGAACACGCAGGCGACGACGAAGTCGGCGCGTTCCTGAAACGGCACGGATTCCCGCTGTTCGATTCGATCGAGCGCGTGCCGGCCGGGATTGGCGCCCCCATCGCATTGCTCAGGTTCAATACGCTGTCGTCGGTGGCGATCTACACGCTGCGCGAACGGATCGACCGCATATCGTGGCGGGGGCGGTCGATTCGTGCGCACATCCTGCCGGATCGGAAGGTGTGAGCGGCTTCTCGCGGCAGCGAGGTTGAAGGCGGGAATGCGGGCCGACTCCCCCGCAGACAGGCATCTCCAGCACGATTTTTGAATCGTCGTGTGTCGTGTACGCACACAGATACGTTGGGATACAAAGCCTCGGGATGGAACGGATATAAATCCGGTGAAGCGATTCACACGGCAGCGCAGAGCCGGCGCCGCCGCGGAGAACGCCGATTCCCGAGTGCCCGCACGTGCCGTGGGCCCCCAACCTTCGCGATCGACAATGGAGAACGAGTCATGCCTGAAACCGTGAACACCCGCCGCCGCCTGATCCTCGGTACGACGCTCGCAAGCCTGAGCCTCGCCGACCTCGGCTTCAGCGCCCTGGCGCATGCGCAGTCGGCGCCCGATGCCCCGCCTGCGAAGCGCACGGCCGGCGTCGCGTCGCTGGGCACGATCCATCAGATCGACGCGGGCGTGCTCAACGTCGGGTATGCGGACCTCGGGCCGAAGAACGGCCCCGTCGTGTTCCTGCTGCACGGCTGGCCGTACGATATCTACAGCTACGCGGAAGTCGCGCCGCTGCTCGTCGCGGCCGGCTATCGCGTGATCGTGCCGTACCTGCGCGGCTACGGGTCGACGACGTTCCGCTCGGCCGATACGGTGCGCAACGGCCAGCAGGCCGTGACAGCCGTCGACATCGTCGCGCTGATGGATGCGCTGAAGATCGACCGCGCGGTGTTCGGCGGCTACGACTGGGGCGCGCGCACGGCCGACATCATCGCGGCGCTGTGGCCGCAGCGCGTGAAGGCGCTGGTATCGGTGAGCGGTTACCTGATCGGCAGCCAGGAGGCGAATCGCAAGCCGCTTCCACCGCAGGCCGAGTTCCAGTGGTGGTATCAGTTCTACTTCACGACCGAGCGCGGCGAACTCGGCTACACGCAGAATCGCGATGCGTTCAACAAGCTGATCTGGCAGCTCGCGTCGCCGAAATGGCAGTTCTCCGACGAAACCTATGCTCGCACGGCCGCGTCGTTCCAGAACCCCGATCACGTGGCCGTCGTGATCCACAACTATCGCTGGCGCCTCGGGCTCGCGAAGGGCGAGGCGCAGTACGACGACATCGAGCGCCGCCTCGCGGCCGGGCCGGCGATCACGGTGCCGACGATCACGATGGAGGGCGACGCGAACGGCGCGCCGCATCCGGCGCCGGCCGCGTACGCGAAGAAGTTCACCGGCAAGTACCAGCACCGCACGATCACCGGCGGCATCGGCCACAACCTGCCGCAGGAAGCGCCGCAGGCGTTTGCGGATGCGATCCTGCAAGTGGAGCACCTGTGATGCGGGCGCACGTGGGGGTGGTGCGCCGCGGCATGCGACGCACGTTCGTCGCGGGCGTGCTGCTGGCCGGCGCGTGGTCGGCCAGCGGTCCGGCCGCATTCGCGGAGCAGCCGAAGCCGGCCGCTGCCGCTTCGCCGATCTATGGCGTGACGATCCCACCCGGCTACCGGAAGTGGGAAATGGTCGCGCCGGCCGAGGAAGCCGCACCGCTCGATGAGCTGCGTGTGGTGCTCGGCAACCCCGTCGCGATCCGCGCGCTCGAACAGGCGACGCTGCCGTTCCCGGACGGCACGATCCTCGTGAAGCTCGCGTACAAGCGCAAGCAATCCGACGAGCTTCCTAGTGCCACGGTGCCGGGCCACGCGACGACCGTGCAGGTGATGGTGAAGGACTCGCGCCGCTATGCGTCGACAGGCGGCTGGGGTTTCGGGCGCTTCATCAACGGCGTGCCGGCCGACATCGGCCAGCATCAGACGTGTTTTGCGTGCCATCAGGCGCGTGTGAAGAACCACGATTACGTGTTCACGCGGCTTGCGCCGTGACGTGCGTGGTTTGATGGGATCAACGGAAAGGCGTGCCGTGCGTGGCGCGCCTTTTTTCATGGTGAATCGGTTTGGGACGCTATCAGCAGACGGGGCCGTGAGCGGTGCGGCAGCCCGGTTTGTATCGCACTGTATCTGCGGCCGTTCCTGAAAAACTGGCATGCAGAAAGCCCCGGTTTCGGAAACATGGCAGATACGTGCGCGGGTTCTACTGTCGACATGCAGGAAACGTTCGATGCCAGACGAACTGGATCGGATGCCGAATGATCGACTGACCCACCTCTCTCAAGGAGAACCCTCATGAAAGCCGCTCGAATCCTCGCTGTCGCCGTCCTCGCCGTCGCACCCGCCCTGTCGTTTGCCGATACCGGCCACGGCCTCACGCGCGCCGACGTGCGCGCCGATCTCGTCCGCCTGGAGAAGGCCGGCTACAACCCGGCCAGCAGCGAAGCGAACTACCCGAACGATATCGCGGCCGCAGAGAACGCCGTCGCCGCGCAGCAGGTCGCGCGTTCCGACCAGAACGGCCCGTCGAAATCGCAAGGCGACAATGTCGCCGATGCGTCGACGCCGGCCGGCCATCGCGACGCGTCCCAATCGCGTTCCGCACGGAATGCCGCCGACGACCTGTACGCGCATTCGTGATGTGCTGCCGCGCTTGCCGCAGGCGGGCGCGGTCACCATTGCAGCACTTCCCGTGAAAAACACAATAGAGCAAGGAGCATGACGATGTCCGGTTTGGTGAAACGCGTTCTGGTATCCGCCGCAGTGGTCGGCGGACTGTTCGGTGCGGTCGCGGCGCAGGCCGCGCCGAAAGAAGATCTGAAGGGCACGAACGTCGTGCTCGTGCACGGCGCGTTCGCCGACGGGTCGAGCTGGAACCGCGTGATTCCGCTGCTCGAGGCGCGCGGGCTGCACGTGGTGTCGGTGCAGAATCCGCTGAGCTCGCTCGCCGACGATGCGGCCGCGACGAAGCGCACGGTGGACGCGCAGAAGGGGCCGGTCGTGCTGGTCGGCCATTCGTGGGCCGGCGTCGTGATCAGCGAGGCGGGCAACGACGACAAGGTGAAGTCGCTCGTGTACGTCGCCGCGTTCGCGCCCGACAACGGCCAGTCGATCGCCGACGTCACGCAGGGGCTGCCGGCGCCCGCGTGGGCCGGCGAGCTGCGCAAGGACGCGGGCGGTTTCGCCACGCTGTCGGACAAGGCGATCGCACAGGATTTCGCGCCGGACCTGCCGCCCGCGCGGCAGCGCCTCGTTGCGGCAACCCAGGGGCCGTGGTATGGCGGTTGCATCTCGGAGAAGGTCACGCAGGCCGCGTGGCATGCGAAGCCGTCGACGTTCGTCGTCACGACGCAGGACAAGATGATCGACCCGGCGCTGCAGGAAGCGATGGCGAAGCGGATCGGTGCGACGGTCACGCGCGTGAACGGCAGCCATGTGTCGATGCTGAGCCAGCCGAAGGCCGTGGCCGACGCGATCATCGCGGCGGCCGAACGCGCGAAGCAGGATCAGCAGTGAGTGAACGCGGCGCCGCGCGTTCTCGTCGTCGATGAGGCGCAGCGGCGCCAGTGTTTGTGATGTCTTTCCATCAGGATTGCAGGAGCAGCTCTGGCTCGGTGATGGATTCGACGCATTGACGAGCGCGGTCGTGAAAGATGGCGATCCGGGTGCGGCTGCCGTCGTCGAGGCCGTGCGCAGCAAGGTGCGCGCGCTGCCCGCGCGCCCGCGCATGCACCCCGTTTCGGATTCCATTGCAACGCGCCGCACGCCGCGGCGATCGCCTCCCGCGATACCTTTCAAAAACCTTCGATGCTCGACATCGAACGGTCACCCATCTCCCGTCCCGCTCCCCGGCGACCCGGCCCCGATAGCGCACGTCTGCTATTGCATTCCCCGTGCCGCTGATTAGGAAATGAATTTTTATTGGTTCAGCTTGCCCGGCCGCAATCGCATAGTGGCGTTGACGGCTATAGACAGCACGCAAGCTGCAACGGCCGAATTCCCGGTGTTTTTTGATCATACGAATCAACGAAAACAAGGAAGTGTCATGACGGTTGCATTGGAAGAACGAACCGCTGCGCAGCAGGCGCTCGAAGACACGCGCGCGGCGGCAGCAGCGGCCGGCACGCCCTACGCGGGCGGCGTCGCGCCGGACGTGGCGTGGGCGCTGTTCGCCGCCGGCGACGCATTGCTGGTGGACGTGCGCACCGCCGAGGAGCGGAAATTCGTCGGCCACGTGCCGGAGTCGCTGCACGTGCCGTGGGCGACGGGCACGAGCCTGACGCGCAACCCGCGCTTCGTGCGCGAACTGGAAGCGAAGACCGGCAAGGACGCCGTCGTGCTGTTGCTGTGCCGCAGCGGCAACCGCTCGGCGCAGGCGGCCGAGGCGGCGACGAAGGGCGGCTTTACGCAGGTATTCAACGTGCTCGAAGGGTTCGAGGGCGACCTCGACGAGCGGCAGCATCGCGGCGGCAGCAATGGCTGGCGTTTTCGCGGCCTGCCGTGGGCGCAGGACTGATTCACGGCCGTTACGGGGAGAAAGCAGCATGGCCGCATTCGACATCGACGACATCGTTCAATCGCTGCAGACCGTGCGCCGCGCATGGCGCGAGAAGCAGCGGCGCTCGCTCGAACCGGGCGGGCGCGACCTACCGGCGCGCGAGGCACTCGCGCAGATCATCGGCGCGCTGAAAGGCGTGCTGTTCCCGATGCGGCTCGGGCCGCCCGACCTGCGCCAGGAGAGCGAGAACTTCCACGTGGCCCATGCGCTCGACGCGGCGCTGAATGCGCTGCTCGCACAGGTGAAGCTGGAATTGCGCTACGCGGCGCGGCAGCGCAACGCCGACGGGCCGGTCGACAACGTCGACGAAGTGGCGTCGACGGCGGTGCAGGCGTTTGCCGCGCGCTTGCCCGAGATTCGCCGGCTGCTCGACAGCGACGTGCTGGCCGCGTTCCACGGCGACCCGGCGGCCGGCAGCGTCGACGAAGTGCTGCTGTGCTACCCGGGCATCCTCGCGATGATCCACCACCGGCTCGCGCACGAACTGTACGGGCTCGGCTTGCCGCTGCTCGCACGGATCATCGCCGAGCAGGCGCACGCGGAGACGGGCATCGACATTCATCCGGGCGCGCGCATCGGCGCGGGCTTCTTCATCGATCACGGCACGGGTGTCGTGATCGGCGAGACGGCGATCATCGGCGAGCGCGTGCGCGTGTACCAGGCCGTCACGCTCGGCGCGAAGCGCTTTCCGCGCGACGCGGCCGGCCATCTGGAGAAGGGGCTCGCCCGCCATCCGATCGTCGAGGACGACGTGGTGATCTATGCCGGCGCAACGATCCTCGGTCGCGTGACGATCGGGCGCGGCGCGGTGATCGGCGGCAACGTGTGGCTCACGCAGGACGTGCCGGCCGGCGAGAACATCACGCAGGCCGTGCTGCGCAGCGAAGCGAACGCCGCGCCGCGCACGGCCGCGCGCGTCGCATAGGAGGCGCGATGAGCGACCTCATCCATCACTTCGGCGCCAATGTGCGCAAGCTGCGCGAAGCACGCACGTGGTCGCAGGAGCAACTGGCCGAGCATGCGGGGCTGAACCGCTCGTATATCGGCGAGATCGAGCGCGGCGAGGCGATCGCGTCGATCGTCACCGCCGACAAGATCGCCCGCGCATTCGACGTGTCGATCTCGACGCTGCTGCCGGGTGCGTACGTCACCTGACGCCTCCTCTTTTCGTTTCCCTTTCGGTTGCACGCGACCTGACGGCTATAGCATGTTGAGCCGGCAGGTGCGTGCTTCCGATAATCACTGAGCGTCATAAGCAATCCCGTTTTTCATCTAAAGAACCCGGAGCCACACATGTCGACCGTTGCAAGCGGCACGGCTGCGCTGAGCGATCACGCCGCCCGCCAACTAGCGAACGCTACCAAGACCGTCCCCCAGCTTTCCACGATCACGCCGCGCTGGCTGACCCACCTGCTGCAATGGGTGCCGGTCGAGGCCGGCATCTACCGGCTGAACCAGGTGAAGAACCCGGAAGCCGTGCGCGCCGCGTGCACACAGCTCGAGGACGAAAGCGTGCTGCCGCAGACCTTCGTGCCGTACGAGGAACAGCCGCGCGAGTATTTCCTGAACGCGGTGAGCACGGTGCTCGACGTGCATACGCGGATCTCCGATCTTTACAGCAGCCCGCACGACCAGATCAAGGAACAGCTGCGCCTGACGATCGAGACGATCAAGGAGTTGCAGGAAAGCCAGCTGATCAACAACCCCGACTACGGGCTGCTGGCCAACGTGACCGACGAGCAGCGGATCTTCCCGCTGACGGGCGCGCCGACGCCGGACGATCTCGACGAGCTGCTGACCAAGGTGTGGAAGGAACCCGCGTTCTTCCTCACGCACCCGCTCGCGATCGCCGCGTTCGGCCGCGAATGCACGCGGCGCGGCGTGCCGCCGCCGACGGTAAGCCTGTTCGGCTCGCAGTTCATCACGTGGCGCGGCATTCCGCTGATCCCGTCGGACAAGGTGCCGGTGGCGGACGGCAAGACCAAGATCCTGCTGCTGCGCGTCGGCGACAAGCGCCAGGGTGTGGTCGGCCTGTATCAGCCGGGCGTCGCGGGCGAACAGGGCCCGGGCCTGTCGGTGCGCTTCATGGGGATCAACAACCAGGCGATCGCGTCGTACCTGATCTCGTTGTATTGCTCGCTCGCGGTCCATTCGCCGGATGCGCTGGCTGTCCTCGATGACGTCGAAATCGCCAAGTACCATGACTATCCCGACACCTACCGTTAATCCCGGCCTGGCCGGCGGCGACGCGCATGCGTTGCCGCACGCGCCGCTGCCGGCCGGCTTGCCCGACCCGGCGACGCTTGCGCGGCTCGCGTCCGAGTTCTTCGCGACGCCGCCGGGGCAAGCCACCGCGCCCGATCTGTCGGCGGGCAGCGGGGCGGTCGGCGGCGTGCCGTCGGCGTTGCCGGCTGCCGCGCCGATCCTTGCGTCGGTCAGCAACCCGGTACCGGGCGGCTCGCCGCTCGCGGGGCCGGGCGGCGCGGGCACCGGCGTGCCGGGTCTCGCGCTCCCGCAAGGAAAGGTGCCCGGTGCGAATCTCGCGCCGTCCGCGCCGACGCACGTGCTGTCGCTCGGCAACCGCGCACCCGCGCTCGCGCCGCATGCGGCCGCGCAGAACGGGCTGCCCGACAACGTCGTGTCGATCGCGCCGGCGCTGGAGCCGCGCGTCGGCGGCGCGGCGCTCGGCGTGCCGCCCGTGAATGCGCCGGCACCGGAAGGCGCGGCGAAGGCGTCGCCGTACTACTTCACCGACGGCTCGCTGCAAGGCTGGCAGGGGACGCCGCAGGACATCGTCGTGCCGTCGAATGGCCTCGCGTCGCCGGAAGCGTTCGGGTTGCCGGGCGACGACGCGCTGCGCGCGCTGCTCGCCGTGCAGCGCGACGTGCCGGTGTCGCGTGCGTCGGGCGCCGACGTGCCGCGCTACTTCATCGACGACACGCACGCAGCCGAGCCGCAAGGCCAGCTGTATCGCGGTGCACACCCGCCGTTCGACGTGAACGCGATCCGCCGCGATTTCCCGATCCTGCAGGAGCGCGTGAACGGCAAGCAGCTCGTGTGGTTCGACAATGCAGCGACGACGCACAAGCCGCAGGCCGTGATCGATCGGCTCGCGTATTTCTACGCACACGAGAACTCGAACATTCACCGCGCGGCCCATGCGCTGGCCGGCCGCGCGACGGATGCGTACGAGCATGCGCGGGAAACGGTGCAGCGCTTCATCGGCGCATCGTCGCCCGACGAAATCGTGTTCGTGCGCGGCACGACCGAGGCGATCAATTTGATCGCGAAGTCGTGGGGCGTGCAGAACGTCGGCGAAGGCGACGAGATCATCGTATCGAATCTCGAGCACCACGCGAACATCGTGCCGTGGCAGCAGCTTGCCGCGCTCAAGGGCGCGAAGCTGCGCGTGATTCCGGTCGACGATTCGGGGCAGGTGCTGCTCGACGAATACCGGAAGCTGCTCAACGACCGCACGAAGATCGTGTCCGTCACGCAGGTGTCGAACGCGCTCGGCACGGTCGTGCCGGTGAAGGAGATCGTCGAGCTCGCGCATCGTGCCGGTGCGAAGGCGCTCGTCGACGGCGCGCAGTCGATCTCGCACATGCGTGTGGACGTGCAGGCCCTCGACGCGGATTTCTTCGTGTTCTCCGGGCACAAGATCTACGGGCCGACCGGGATCGGCGTCGTGTACGGCAAGCGCGCGATCCTCGACGACATGCCGCCGTGGCAGGGTGGCGGCAACATGATCGCGGACGTGACGTTCGAGCGCACGGTGTTCCAGCCGCCGCCGAACCGGTTCGAGGCCGGCACCGGCAACATCGCGGATGCGGTGGGGCTCGGCGCCGCGCTCGACTACGTGAACCGGGTCGGCATCGAGAACATCGCGCGCTACGAGCACGACCTGCTCGCGTATGCGACGAGCGTGCTCGCGCCGGTGCCGGGCGTGCGGCTCGTCGGCACGGCCCGCGACAAGGCGAGCGTGCTGTCGTTCGTGCTGAAGGGCTATGAGACCGAGGAAGTCGGGCAGGCGCTGAACGAAGAGGGCATCGCGGTGCGCTCGGGGCATCACTGCGCGCAGCCGATCCTGCGTCGCTTCGGGCTCGAGGCCACGGTGCGGCCGTCGCTCGCGTTCTACAACACGTGCGACGAAGTCGATGCGCTGGTGCGTGTCGTGCGGCGGCTTGCCGCGCGGCGCTGACGCCATTCGCTTGCGGCGGCCCGGGTGGGTCGCCGCAAGTGCTTACACTACAAAATTCAGAACCGCACGACCTGCTTCTGCTCGACGCTGAAGCCGTCGCGCAGCACACTCGCCGAATCCGCGAAGTAGCGGCGGGTTTCCGCCAGCAGGTCGGTGTTGCCGCGCCGACAGAACACGACCCCCGATCCTTCCTCCGTCAGCAGTTCGTCGATCAGCGATTCGGGTTGCCCGATATCGGCGAGATGAACGTTCTGCACGCCGTGTGCGAGCGCATCGAGCGCTTCCCGCACGCAAGGCGCTGCGGTTGCGGCCGGATGCTCGGCAAGCCATTGCTCGAGTTCCGTGATGCCATAGAGCCCGGCGAGCTCGCCGAGTTCGCGCAGCAGCGCGCTGTCGACCATCATCACCAGCGTGACGGCGCCGGCGCGCTGCGCGAAGAGGCTGCCGAGCCGTTCCGCACGCAGCAGGTGATCACGGCCTGCGTCGTCCGGGGCGATCGGCATCACGACGGGCACCAGCCCGTTCTCGAGAAGCGCGTTCAGCGCCGTGCCGTCGAAGCGGGCGACCGCGCGCGTGTCGGAGCGGTCGGAATCGGTGCTCGCCACCAGCAGGCCGCCGTCGTGGCCGTCGATGCCGATCGCCTTGGCGCCGTGACTGCCGATCAGGCGCACCAGTTCATGATTGATGCCCGCCATCGCCGCGTGAACGGCGTGGACCGATTGCGTGCCGGATGCGGCCGGTATGCCCTGCACGACGATCGGGCGAACGCCGGTGAGTGCGAGCAGCGCGACATCCTGCGCGAATGCGTGGCGGGTGCGTGCGTCGCTCGCGGCGCCGCCTTCGACGATGACGACGGTCTGCCCGTGCAGGGCCTGCATGAACGGCAGCGAGCGCGCGAGGCCGGCTACGCGGCGCGACGTCAGGGTGGGACTTTCAGGGTCTGGGAACATGGGAGTCCGAGTGGATGAATGGAGTGCGTGTTGCCGCACGACGCGGCATCAAGACGGCATCAATACGTGCGTTGCATCAGCTGGTGAATCTCGTCGGGCGTCAGCGCGTCGCGCGACGCCTGCCGGAACGGGCGTTCGCTGAAACAGCGCGCCGCGTCGGCGAGCAGTTCGAGGTGCGCGCGGTTGTCTTCCCGCGGCAGGGCCAGCACGATGAATTCGCGCACGGGCTTGCGATCCGGTGCATTGAAGGGGAACGGATACTGCGCGCGAACGAACAGCGCGATGGCCGAGCGGAGGCCGGCGACACGCGCATGCGGAATCGCGACGCCCTGGCCGAGGCCGGTCGAGCCGAGTTGCTCGCGCTTCGTCAGTTCGGTCCTGATCCGTTCCGCGGATACGCCGCTGCTGCGCTCGATATGTCGCGCGACGAGGTCGAACAACTGGATCGCGCTTTCGACCGGTACGTCGAGCAGGATGTTGTCCGGCGGGCAGGCGTCGGCCAGCCGGGTCGCGAGCGGTGCGCCGCCGCGTCGGTAGGGAAGGTCGGGTTGGCCGCCGGCGGCGGCCTGCTGCGTTTGCATGCGGATCTCTCCGTGTCGGGATGACAGGGAAATCCTAGACAAAACCGCGTAAAGACGGTGTTAGATACGCGCGGGCCCGGCATCAAAATTGTGTATCGATCGCCGATGGAACCGGGCCCGGCACCTTCCGCTTCAGGTACCCGACAGCACGAACGGCAGCGTCGTCAGCAGAAACACCGAAATGCCGACCACCGGCGCGCCGAACGCGATCGCCGTGAACGCAACCGCGGCACTCGTCAGCACGAGCGTTCTCGACACCCGTCGGTGCCGGTCGTGTGCAGCCGCCCTGTCAGTGCGGATTGCATCGGTCCGCGCACCGATCACGTGTTTCCAGAACGTCAGGCCAAGCATGATTGCTCCTGTATGAAAGTTGACCGGGGCTGGGCGCGCGAGGCGCCCGTCAAGCGGGTCAGCAGCGCTTGAGCTTGAGCACGCGCGAGATCTGCCCGGGCGTGAAGCTGCTGTTGCGCACATAAGGCGCGCAGTCGAGCGGTGCGGTGAGCGATTCGCTGACGACGTACTGGCCGACGAAGCGGTACGCGTCGGTTGCCATGCGGATGAACACCGGAATCGCGTCGCGTTGTGCGGCGAGCGTCCTCCCGGCTGCTCTTGCGGACGCGCTGCCGTCGCAGAGGATCACGTCGGGTGCGTGCGGGTTGAGGTCCGTGCGCAGGCAGGCGGCCACGACCTTGCCGTTCTTCGTCGGCAGGAACGCCTGTTTGCTGCCGCCGCACGCGGTGTGGATGAATTCGCGGGTGTACTGCTTGTCGATCTCGAACATGTTCGTGCTCCGGTATCGGAAACTTCCGTCGGCTAAATCAGGTATGCAAAGTAATGAGGCTGGATCGGCATGCGTGATGCGAGGCATTCCAGCCGAACGTTGCCGGGGCGGCGGATCGATGGCGTGTCGTGATACGGGAAATTCCGCGCGAACAAGCTGACCTGCGCGATGCGCGGCTAACGCATCGACGTCGTGTTCAAGCGTGCACGGGAAAGACTACGGCGCGCACCGTCCGCCTGCTGGCAGGACGGTGGCTCGGGAAAAGAGAGACGCAGGCGTCCTGCCTGTCAGGCAGAAAAGCAACTCGGAGGGCGAGGACTTCGGATGCGCATGTGCGTACTCGGTGATGGATCGATTGCGAACACATTCTAGTGAACGCATGCGCGGGCGCAAGTAAAAAGGTCGTAAAGGTGGCGTGGCCCGTGCGGACCGGCGCACAAAATAAAAAACGCGTGACGACTGTCGTCGCCACGCGCAATGGGAGTCTGCAAGCTGGCGCGCATGCCGGCGAACCGGCATGCGCGTCGGGTCATCAGAAATCGAACCCCGGCCCACCCGCACCCGGGCCGCCCGGCGCCGCCGCCGGCGCCGCATCCTTCGGCGCTTCGAACACGGTCGCATCGGTGGTCAGCAGCAGCCCCGCGACCGACGCCGCGTTCTGCAGCGCCGTGCGCGTGACCTTGGTCGGATCGAGCACGCCCGATTCGACGAGGTCGCCGTATTCGCCGGTCTGCGCGTTGTACCCGAAGTTGCCCGAGCCCTCGGCCACCTTCGCGACGACGACGCTCGCTTCCTCGCCCGCGTTCGTGACGATCTGGCGCAGCGGTTCCTCGAGCGCGCGCAGCACGATCTTGATGCCCGCGTTCTGATCGGCGTTCACGCCCTGCAACTCGCGGATCGCCTGCCGCACGCGGATCAGCGCGACGCCGCCGCCCGGCACGATGCCTTCCTCGACGGCCGCGCGCGTGGCGTGCAGCGCGTCGTCGACGCGGTCCTTCTTTTCCTTCACTTCGATTTCGGTGGCCCCGCCGACCTTGATCACCGCGACACCGCCCGCGAGTTTCGCGACGCGTTCCTGCAGCTTTTCACGGTCGTAGTCCGACGTCGCTTCGTCGATCTGCACGCGGATCTGCTTCACGCGTGCTTCGATGTTCTTCGCATCGCCCGCGCCGTCGATCACGGTCGTGTTTTCCTTGCCGACCTCGATGCGCTTGGCCTGGCCGAGTTCGGCGAGCGTCGCCTTCTCGAGCGTCAGGCCCGTTTCCTCGGCGATCACCTGCCCGCCGGTGAGGATCGCGATGTCCTCGAGCAGCGCCTTGCGGCGGTCGCCGAAGCCCGGCGCCTTCACGGCGACCGTCTTCAGGATCCCGCGGATGTTGTTCACGACCAGCGTCGCGAGCGCTTCGCCTTCGACATCTTCCGCGATGATCAGCAGCGGCCGGCCCGACTTCGCGACCTGTTCGAGCACCGGCAGCAGGTCGCGGATGTTCGAGATCTTCTTGTCGTGCAGCAGGATGTACGGGCTTTCGATCTCGGCGATCTGCTTGTCGGGATTGTTGATGAAGTACGGCGACAGGTAGCCGCGATCGAACTGCAGCCCTTCGACCACATCGAGCTCGTCCGCGAGCGACTTGCCGTCCTCGACGGTGATCACGCCTTCCTTGCCGACGCGGTCGATCGCTTCCGCGATGCGCTGGCCGATCGATTCCTCGCCGTTCGCGGAGATCGTCGCGACCTGTGCGATTTCCTTGCTCGTGGTGGTCGGGCGGCTGATCTTCTTCAGCTCGTCGACGGCCGCCGCGACGGCCTTGTCGATGCCGCGCTTCAGGTCGAGCGGGTTGAGCCCGGCCGCGACGTATTTCTGGCCTTCACGAACGATCGCCTGTGCGAGCACGGTGGCCGTCGTGGTGCCGTCGCCGGCCGCATCGCTGGTGCGGGATGCAACTTCCTTCACGAGCTGCGCGCCGATGTTCTGCAGCTTGTCCGCGAGTTCGATTTCCTTCGCGACCGACACGCCGTCCTTCGTGACGACGGGCGCGCCGAAGCTGCGTTCGAGCACGACGTTGCGGCCCTTCGGCCCGAGCGTGACCTTCACCGCGTTCGCGAGAATGTTCACGCCTTCCGTCAGCTTGGCCCGTGCGACGTCGCTGAAAATGATTTCCTTCGCTGCCATGATTTCGCTCCGTTATTGATTGACGACCGCGACGATGTCTTCCTCGCGCAGCACGAGAAACTCGTTGCCGTCCACCTTGACGGCTTGCCCCGCGTATTTGCCGAACAGCACGCGTTCGCCGACCTGCAGGTCGGGCACGATGCGCTGGCCGTCCGTATCCTTGCGGCCGGGGCCGACGGCGATCACTTCACCCTGGTCGGGCTTTTCCGCCGCGCTGTCGGGGATCACGATGCCCGATGCGGTGGTGGTTTCCTGGTCGAGTCGTTTCACGATCACGCGGTCGTGCAAGGGGCGTAGGCTCATTGGTTCGTCCTGTGCTGATCTGTTGAAATTGGCTGGCACTCTTTAACAGAGAGTGCTGACGAGTATAAAAATGCGCGGCGGCGCAATCCAATAACGGATTCCGAAATGCATTCGCGCCGTCGTGCAAAAGCGCGTCGCTCCCGCTATTGCGACACGGCCTGCTGGGCGGCGGGCGTGCAGACCGGGCGGATCGTCTCGCCGGCGAGCACGCGCTTCACGAACGGGATCGAATCGGCGAGCGACGCATTCACGGTGCCGTTGTGTTCGCGGCCCGCATACAGGTGCGCCTCGACCGTCGTGCCGGCCGCGCATGCGTCCTTCGCGAGCGCGAGTTCGAGCGGCGCGAGCCCGTCGTCGGCCCCCGCACCGATGAAGACGGGCGTGGCGATCTTCAGCGTCGGGTACTTGAGGTACGCGTCCCACCATGCCTTCAGCCGCGCGTCGCCGCCGGGCTTCACGGTGTTCGCGTGCGTGAGGTGCGCGAGCGCCGCGTCGTCCTCGAGCGATGCAAGGCAACTGATGCGCGACTGTTCGAGGATCGGCAATGCCTGCTCGGTCAGCACTTCGTCCGCACGCAGCGACGGGTCGAACTGCTGCGCGGAGAGCACCGAGTAGAACTGGTACGCGAGCGTCGGATCGACGCGCTCGGGATCGCGCCGGTACGCGCTCTCGAACTTCGGCAGCGACGCGAGCGTGGCGGGCGACGCGTTGTAGATCGTCCCGGTGGCAACGGTCGCGCGGATCGCGAGTTCGGGCGCATAGGCGGGCGCGTAGCCGGCCGCCGCGAACACGGCCGAGCCGCCTTGCGACTGGCCGACGAGCACGACCTCGTTCGCGAGGCCCGGCACGCCGCCGAGCACCGCGCGCACGCTGTCGAGCAGCGTGTAGCTGTTCGAGCGGTTGTTGAGCTGCGGATTCGGGCCGGGCGTGCCGAGCCCCTGGTAGTCGGTCGCGACGACCGCGAACCCTTGCTGCAGCCACGCGTTCAGGTAACGCACGTCGCGATACGAGCGGCCGAACCACGACGGCGCGCAGATGTCGGCCATCCCGAACGTGCCGTGCGCCCATGCGACGATCGGCCAGCCGCCCGCGGGCGGCGTGCCGCGCGGCACGAACAGCGCACCCGACACGGCGATCGGCGTGCGCCCGGCGACGCCGTCGGTCGATGCATAGAGGATGCGCAGCTGGCGCCCGGCGCTCGCGAGCCCGAGCGTTGCCGGAAGCGGCTCGGTGCGCAGTAGCACGCCGGGCGTCGCCGGAATGTCGCGGTCCCACGTGTAGAACGCGGACACGCGGCCGTCGCCCTGAAGCGGATCGGGGGCGGGGACGCGGCCCGGTGAAGCCGCATGCGAGAGGAGCGACGAGACGGCGAGCGCCGAAGCGAGCAGCGTGCGCGCGGCATGGCCGCGCAGGGGGAGAAGCGTCATGGTCGGATGGATGTCGGTGAAGTCGGATCGGACGTGCCGGGCGGTGCGCGGCGCGGGCCGATCACGACGCAAGTTTCGAACCAGCGCGCGCGTTGCAGCGGCGGCGCACGATGCGACGGGCCATCGCGTGGCGTGTCGGGCCGTCCGCGCATGGACCGGCTGCGTGCCGCGCAGCAATCCGGGCCGGCAGGCTGTTGCTCCCGCAACAGAGGCGCGTACGTGGATCGCAAGGCGCGCGTCGTGCAAGGCGCACGCGCCCCGTCGCGCGGGGCTTTGGCGCACGCATGGCCGGCTGGCACGATTGCTGCTGATCCGGTAGCCGTGCGTCGCGGCGTTCCGACATCGCGATGCGAGCCCATCCGTTCACCCGATCAAGGAAACCGTCCTCATGCCAGTCACCTCGACCATCGACAGCGGCGAACTCGTGGCATTCGTCGAGCGCGCCACGCGCGAATTCACGCAGGCCGAACGCGTGCTGAAGGACACGCGCACGCTGTCCGCGACCAACACGTTCCAGGCGTTCCAGCGCGTGCCGGGCACGGAACTTGTCGTCGCACTGTCGGCGCCGAGCCCGTGGGCCGCGTCGCAGGAGATCCAGCCCGTCGTCGTGACGTTCGACGGCGACGTGCTGCACGGCGACGCGCGCGCGGGCGGCAACGGGCCGCGCTATGCGGACGTGTTCCGTGAGGCGCCGGAAGTCGGCGTCGTGATCCACGTGCACGGCCCGTACCTCGGCGCCTGGGCGAGCGCGCATCGCCCGCTGCCGATCCGCTATGCGCCGGCCGCACGCTACACGCGCGCCCGCGAGATTCCGGTGTATGTCGATCGCCGCCCCGGCGAGCCGCGCTTCATCGTCGACACGATCCGCCGCGACCCCGAGGTGCCGGCGATCATCGAGGCGAACGGCGGCGCGACGTTCTGGGGCAAATCGATCCTCGACGTGTCGAAGTACATCCTGATCCTCGAGGAAGCCGCGTATTTCCAGGCGCTCGCGGAACCGCTCGGCGGCTCGCTCGAATTCGGGCCGGGCGCGCTCGAGCAGCAATGGAAGATGACCGGCCTCGCGTGATGCCGCGCGGCGGCCGGCGCATTCCGGCCGCCGTCATACCGATAGCTCGATGAATTGGTTCGTGGCCGGCGCGCGCCTTGCTATCGTCGAACCTTCCCCGTTCAATACGCCGGTCGTGCCATGGCCATCTTCAGCTTGCCGGACCCGACTTCGCATGCGATCACGATTCGTGCGAAGGCGCTGACGTTCGACGATCCCAAATCGCGGGTGCTGCTCGAGCGCATCCAGCTCGTCGCGCCAAGCGATGCGACCGTGCTCGTCACCGGCGAGAGCGGCACCGGCAAGGAGCTGATCGCGCGCCTCGTGCATTCCTTGAGCGAGCGTCGTGACGGCCCGTTCGTCGCGGTCAACTGCGGCGCATTCTCCGAGACGCTGATCGAGAGCGAGCTGTTCGGCCATGAACGCGGCGCATTTACCGGCGCGATCAACAGCCAGCCCGGCTGGTTCGAATCCGCGAATCGCGGCACGCTGTTTCTCGACGAGGTGGGCGACCTGCCGCTGTCCGCGCAGGTGAAGCTGTTGCGTGTGCTGCAGGAGCGCGAAGTGACGCCGGTCGGCTCGCGCAAGACCGTGAAGATCGACGTGCGGCTCGTCGCGGCGACCAACGTGAATCTCGAAGCCGCGGTGCGCGCGGGCAATTTCCGCGAGGATCTGTACTACCGGCTCAACGTCGTGAAGCTGAGCCTGCTGCCGCTGCGCGAGCGGCCCGGCGACATCGCGCCGCTGATCGAACACTTCATCGACACCTACGCGAAGCGGCTGCGCGTGGCTGCGCCGACGCTGACGGACGCCGCGCGCGCCAGGCTGCATGCGCATGCGTGGCCCGGCAACATCCGCGAACTCGAGAACGTGATCCACCACGCGGTGCTGATCTGCGCGGGCGGCGCGATCGATGTGAGCGACCTGCAGTTTTCCGCGCTGTCGCTTGCGCCCGATGCCGGCGACCCGCGCGCCGCTGCGGCGGCGCCGCCGCGCCGTGCGCGCGACGTGGCCGAGGCGACCGATGCGCTGCGCCACGCGGTGATCGAGCTGCTGGATCTCGGCACGCCGTCGCTGTGGCAGCACATCGAGGACACCGTCTACCGCAGCGTGTTCGACTACAGCGAGCACAACCAGCTGCGCATGTCGCGCCTGCTCGACCAGTCGCGCAACATCGTGCGTGCGCGGCTCGCGCAGCTCGGCATCCTGAAGCCGCGCGACGCGGGCGACGCCGACGCGCGGCTGCGCCGTCAGGCGTGATCGCGCCAGCGCAGCGCGCGCTGCGCGACACGCTCGCATAGCGCACTCATCCCGACGGCGAGCGCCGTCACGCCCAGCACGCAGACCAGCAGCACGTCGGCGCGTGCGCCCGCCTGCGCGTTCTGCATCAGGCTGCCGACCCCCGCGCCCGCGTTGAACAGCAGCTCGCTGCTGGTCGCGGTGATCCATGCGAACGGCACGGCCTGCAGCACGCCCGCGAACAGGTCAGGCAGCGCGCCCGGAATCAGCACGTCGCGCCACAGGCCGGCGCGCGTCAGGCGATACGACTGCGCGAGTTCGACATAGCGCGGATCGACGCGGCGCAGCCCGTCGAAGCTGGCGGTCGTCATCGGGTAGAACGCGGCGAGCGCGATGATGAACACCTTAGCGAATTCGCCGGTGCCGGCCCACAGGCTCAGCAGCGGAATCAGTCCGAGCACCGGCACGTAGCGCAGCGCCTGGAACGCCGGCTCGCCGAGCTTGCGCGCAAGCGTCGAGCGCGCCATCGCCGCGCCGAACACGAGCCCGACCGCGACACCGGCCACGAGGCCGAGCGTCGTGCGGCGCAGGCTCGCGCCGAGATCGGTTGCGAGTTCGCCGCTGCGTGCGAGTTCGACGAGCGCGGCGCCAACCTGCTGCAACGGTACGAATGCGTATTGATGCGCCGCGTCGCCTGACGAAGCGTATTGCCATGCGGCGACCAGCAGGGCCGGCACGACGAGGCCGCGCGCACGGCGGCGCAGCGCCGCGAACGTGAAGGGGGGCTTGGCGAGGATCATTCGGAAACCTGTTCGTTCAGCGCGCGGGCGTCTGCCAGCGCAATGCGTAGCGTTGCACGAGCGCGATCGACCGGTCGATCGCGAAGCCGATCAGCCCGATCACCGCGACGTCGATGAGCACGACGTCGAGGCGCAGCATCTGCCGCGCCAGTTCCATCATCTGGCCGATCCCGCTGTCGGCGCTGAGCAGTTCGACCGCGACGAGCGCGAGCCACGCGCGCGCGAGTGCGATCCGCACGCCGGTGAGCAGCGGCGGCAACGCGGCGGGCAGCAGCACGTCGCACAGCAGCGCGAAGCGGCCGAGCCCGTAGTGCCGCGCCATCTCGACGAGATCGCGCGGCGCGTCGTGCACGCCCGTGTACGCGGCCAGCGCGACCGGAAAGAACACGGCCTTGCCGACGACGACCAGCTTCAGCGGCTCGTCGACGCCGATCAACAGGATCAGCAGCGGAATCAGCGTGAGCGTCGGCACCTGCCGCAGCAGGTCGAACGTCGGCCGCAGGTAATCGGCGAACAGCCGGCTGCGCGCAAGCAGGATGCCGAATGCCGCACCGCCGGTCGCACCGATCACGAAGCCGAGCGCGAGGCGATGCAGCGTGATCAGCAGGTTGTCGCGCAATTCGCCCGTGTCGAGCAGCGTGCGCAGCGTTGCCGCGAGCCGATCCGGCGGCACGACGAGCTGAGGCGGGAACCAGCGCTGCGCGCTCGCAAGCCACCACAGCGCGACGAACGCGACGGGCGTGGCCCACCACAGCGCGATGCCGCCGAGCCGTGCGGGTCCGGGCAGGCGCAGCGCGCGTGTGCCGTTCGACGCGAGGGCATGCATTGGCATCAGCGGCTCGCGACGTGCGCCGCGTCCGCGCGCCAGTAGCCGTCGAGCCCGAGCTGCTTGAGCGCGGTCGACACGAACGTCGGCGCGAGCAGCGCGTTCACGTCGACCGGCGCGGACGTCAGGCCGGCCTGGCGGCTGTACGCGATGACGTCGCGGTAGTGGCCGGTCAGCGCGGGCGTGAAGAGCGGCGTCCATTGCTCCTTCCACGGTGTCGCCTCATCCGCGTATTCGCGGCGCACGACGCTTTCCGGCTGGCCGGACGCGCTCGGGATCTTCACGTACGCGTCGCGGTTCTGCGGCTGCGAGATCCAGTGCGCGGCGCGCACGTAGGCCGTCGCGACGAGCTGCGTGATGTCGGGGTAGCGCCGCACGAAATCGTCGGACGCCCACAGTTCCGCGCGCATCTTCCAGTCGTCGGGCGCGGTCTTGGTCGACCAGATGATCTTGCCGACGTTCTTGTCGACGAGCGAATACGCGTCGGACAGCGTGAAGAAGCCGTCGACGCGGCCGGCCGCGACGGCCGCCGCGCCGGCCTGCGGGTCGAGGTTGTAGATCCTGAAGTCGGACAGCTTCAGCCCGTTCTCGGCGAGCAGCTTGCTGAACGTGACTTCCCACGGCCGGCCGCGATTGAGCGCGATGCGCTTGCCCTTCAGATCGACGATCGACTTCGCAGTCGAGCCGGCCGGCACGACGAGATACGTGTTGCTGCCGACACCGCCCGGCACGATCAGGCGCGTATGCGTGCCCGATGCGTTGACGACGACCGACGGCAGGTCGCCGTAGCCGGCGAAATCGATGCTGCCGTTCGTGAACGCTTCGTTCACGAGCGTGCCGACCGCCGCGGTCGACACCGGCACCCATTGCAGCGTCACGTGTCGCGCGGCGAGCGCCTTCTCGAGCGACTTGTCGGCGTCGATCAACGCGGAGGCGCCCGCGTATTGCGTCTTGCCGCCGCTCGAATAGGCGACGACGGCGATCCGCACGACCTTGGGCGCGTCTTCAGCGTGAGCGGCGGGTGCTGTGAGCGACGCGACGGCCAACGGCAGCGCGGCGAGCAGCGCGCGCAGCGGGCGGCGCAGCGACGTGAGGGAGAGTATGGGTTTCATGATGGTTCCGAACAGTGAACGGAAAAGGGGCTCACGCACGTTTCTGCAGTGACGGCCGCAGCACGTCGGCGAGCGGCCGAGGATCGATCCAGTCGGCGACGTCGAAGTCGGCTTCCAGAAAGCCGTGGTCGTGCAGGAACGTCTTGAAGTCGTCGAGCGCGGCGATCGATTCGTCGTCGAGGTTGACGCCGAGATGCCGGTGCAGCTGGTTGCCGTACGCGGCGCGGACCCAGTCGATCGACGACGCGGTTTCGCCGGCCACGTAGTGCGCGGTTTCGTCGGGATGCGTGCCGGCCCATTCGCCGGCGGCGACCACGAGTTTCAGGAAGCCGGCGACGATGTCGGGATGGTTCGCGAGCACGTCCGCGTTGACGGTCAGCGGGCGCGGCGTGCCGTTGTTGTTGCGGATCGCGCGCTCCGGATGAAAGCCGATGTCGATCACCACGTGCGCGCCGATCAGTTGCGCGATCTCGAGGCCGGTCGACCCCTTCACGTAGATCGCGTCGACCTCGCCGCGCAGCAGCGCGCCGGCTTCGGCCGCGTACAGCGCGCGGCTCGAAAAGCCTTGCGGCGACGCGAACAGGTTCGCCGCGCGCGCCGGTCCGACGGCCTGAAGCGTGCGTGCGCGCACGTCGACGAGTTCGACGTCGCGCGTGGTCAGCCCGTCGAGGCTCAACGCGTTGACGAAGCCGCGCAGCGCCGACGCGCGAAAGATGTCGATGCGGTCGTCGGGGCGGCTCGGAATCGCGATGCGGCGCCCGCGCAATGCCTTCACCGAGCGGATGCCCGATTCGGGCCGCGCGAGGATCAACTGCGATTCGTCGACCCACGACAGCCCGATCACACGCGTATTCGCGCCGTTCGAGCGCGCCCACATCGCGGGGATGCTGCCGCCCTGGCGGAACGACTGCGCGAGCGTGTGATCGCTGATCGACGACACGTCGTGCCGCGTGTCGCCGCGCGGCGAGCGGATCGCGACGCCATCGGCCGACGTTTCGCCGTTGAGCCAGCCGAGATGCACGGCGATGCCGAGCGGCGTCGGCACGGGCGAGCGGGCGTACCAGAACGTCTGTTGCTTGTCCGATGACGAATCGGGCCTGTCTGTCATGGGTGAGATTCCCTCTCTGCGTAAGCATGGTTGAAGCCCGGTCGCGCACGGTGTCGGTGTCGCACGCGCGGGCCGGTCAACGTTGCAAGTTCCGGGCCAGTGAACGGAAACGGCGCGGCCGCACGCGGCGCGGGCATCGCGCGGGAGAGGTGGTGCGCGCGCCGACGCATGGCCTGTTGCGCCAGCAACAGTCGCGACGGCCGCTGTTGCGCGCGCAGCAGCGGTGCGGCCGGTGCAGCACGGCGGTACGGGCGTGTCGCCGCGGCATGGGCGAGCGCGGGCGGATGCGATCCGATTGCCGCTGATGGCCGGTGTGCAAGGCACCGGGCAGGTTCGCCGGCAGCCACGCACGCGCCGAGGCGAGCGCGTTGGCACACCGCGTGCTTTACAGCGCAGCACACGCGCGGCACGCCGATGCCGCACGCAATCCGAATGGCCCGACCAGGAGAACTCCGATGGCTGTTGAATTTTTGTGGCGCCTGCCGATGCACGGTGACGGCAGGCGCGCACACGACCTGCATACGCGCGGCGAATGGAACCGCCAGCGCGCATCGCGCGTCGCGCCGAAAGTCGATGACGACGATTTCGGCTACATCGACTATCTGTCGCAGGTCGCGCGCGCGGCCGATATCGCCGGCTTCCACGGCGCGCTGATTCCGATCTTTCGTTTTACCGAGGAACCGTGGGTCGTGGCGGCCGCACTGGCGCGCGAGACGCGCCGGTTGCGGCTGCTGATCGCGCTGCAGCCGCATTTCGTGCATCCGGTCTATGCGGCGCAGATGGCCGCGAGCCTGCAGCGGATCAGCCGCGGGCGTGTCGAGTGGAACGTCGTCACGGGCGGCGGCGGCCCCGACCAGCGTGCCTACGGCGACTTCATCGACCACGACAGCCGCTATGCGCGCACCGACGAATTCCTCGATGTCGTGAAGGGCGTCGCGGCCGGCGCGCCGTACACGTTCGACGGCCGCTTCTACCGCGTCGAAGCCGGCGGCCTGCTGCCGCCGCTGAGCGGCCAGAAGCCGCCGCGCATCTACCTGGCCGGCGCGAGCGACGCCGCGCTCGCGGTCGCCGCGAAGCACGGCGACGTGCACCTGAGCTGGGGCGAGCCGCTCGCGAAACAGAAGGAGGTGATCGATGCGGCGCGGCGCGCGCTCGATCGCCAGAACGCGGAGCGCGACCTGCGCTTCGGCATGCGCATCGACATCCTGGCGCGCGAGACCGAGGAGCAGGCGTGGGCCGAGTTGCGGCAGATGTTCGCGACGGTGAGCGACGCGACGCGCAACGGCTTCGGCGGGCGCGGCGAATCGTCGGAGTCGGTCGGCGCGAAACGCCAGTTCGCGCTGCACCAGGGCAACACGCAGCACTTCGACGACCTGATCGTCGGCCCGAACCTGTGGGCGGGGATGTCGCAGATTCGCGGCGGCCCCGGCTGCGTGATCGTCGGCAGCCACGAGCAGGTGGCCGAGCGGCTCGCGGAGTACGTCGACATCGGCGTGTCGACGTTCATTCTCGCCAGCAATCCGCATCTCGAGGAGGCGTACCGCGTGGGCGAGGAAGTGCTGCCGCTCGTCGACGGCGCGCTGAACGCGCGCGGCACGCAGGCCGCGCTGCGCGTGGCCGGCGCATGAGCGCGACGGCTTTCCCGCGGCACCCAACGACATCGACAAGGACATTCACCATGACGACACTCGCTGCGCAGGCCACGGCCTGCGACGCACTCTGGTACACGCGCTGCCCGGTGCCGACCGCGCTCGGCATCGCCGTGCACCGCGGCTGGTTCGACGAGGAGTTCGGGCCGGACGGCATCACGCTGAATTCGCTGCAGGAGACGGCGGACGCCGGCAAGCGCGAATCGCATTTCGATCACAGCCTGCCGCACTCGTTCCGGCAGGGCGGCAACATCCCCGCGCTGTGGGCACGGGCACGCGGCGCCGATACGCGCGTGATCGGCCTGTCGTGGACCAACGAATTCCAGGCGATCGTCACGCTGCCCGATCGCGGCATCCGCTCGGTGCGCGATCTGCGCGGCCGGCGGCTCGGGTTGCCGCGCCATCCGATCAGCATCGACTTCTGGCGGGCGGCCGCACTGAAAGGCTTCCTGAGCGCGCTCGAACTCGAAGGGCTCGGGCACGGCGACGCCGAGTGGGTCGACCTGCCCGACGAACGCGAACGTCGCACGGGGCCCGCATCGTTTACGCGCGGCCCGCACGAGTACGGGATCGAGATCGCGGCGCTCGTGCGCGGCGAGGTGGACGCGGTGTTCGTGAAAGGCGTCGAGGGGCTTGAAACCGTGCATCTGATCGACGCGCAGGTCGTCATCGATCTCGGCGCGCACCCCGATCCGCTCGTGCGGATCGGCAACGGCACGCCGCGCACGTTGACCGTCGACCGTGCGCTGATCGACGCGCGCCCCGATCTCGTGAGCCGCTTCCTGTCGGTGGTGGTGGGGGCGGGCGACTGGGCCGCGCGCCATCCGGCGGAGACGGTCGCCTATATCGGCCGCGAGACGCGCGCATCCGACGAATGGGTGCGCTATGCGTACGGCGCGGACGTGCACCGCCATCTGGAGACGGGGCTCGCGCAGACGTCGATCGACGGGCTGGTCGCGTTCAAGGACTTCCTCGTCGAATGGGGTTTTCTCGAACAGGATTTCGATGCGCGTGCGTGGATCGATCCGGCGCCGTTCACGCGCATCGACCGGCAACGCCATGCGTGGGTCGCGTAGCGCGCCGCGGCGCGTCATTGCAAGGAGTCGAGCATGACAGGTCTGACGATCGAATACGGCGTGCCGCCCGCACGTCGGCACGCGGCGCGTGCTGCGCCGCGTGCGGGTGCGAACGCGGTGGCGGCCGGGCGGCGGCCGTGACGCGTCCGCCGTCAGCGGCACCTTCGGCACGGCCGAACGAGACGAAGGCGAAGCCGGGCGCGTGGCGCGTCACGGGGGCGATTGCGCTCGCGGTCGCGGCGTTGCATGCGGGCGTCGCGCTGCTGGCCGCGCGCGCGCCTGCCGCGCCGCCCGTGCAGCCGCCGCGGCCGCTGCCGATGACGGTCGAGCTGACGCGGCCGCCCGAACCGTTGCCGCAGGCCGCGCATCCGCCACCACCGGCGGTGCCGCCGAAGCCGCTGAAGCAGGCGCCGACTCCGCCGAAGCCGCATGCGGCCGTCGCGCATCCGGCGCCGGTGCCGGTGCCGGCCGCCGCGCCGCAGGCCACCCGCGAGGCGGCCCCGCACCGGCGGCGCCCGCCGTCGCCACGCCGGCTCCCGCGCCGGCCGCGCCTGCCGCACCCGTGCGCGAAACCGCCCCGATCGGCGACGCGGCCTACCTGCGCAACCCGGCGCCCGACTATCCGGCGTTCGCGCAGGACCAGGGCTGGGAAGGGCGCGTCGTGCTGCGCGTGCACGTGCTCGCGAACGGCTCGCCCGATTCCGTCGAGGTCCGCACGAGCAGCGGCCGCCGCATGCTCGACACCGCGGCGGTGGCCGCCGTGAAGCGCTGGACGTTCGTGCCCGCGAAGCGCGGCGACGAAGCGGTCGACGGCTGGGTCAACGTGCCGATCGATTTCAAGCTGGGCTGACCCGCCGGGCGGCCCGCCACATTTTCAAAGGAACTCACATCATGAACGGTATCCCGACCACCTTCATCGTCCAGGGCGCGCTCTGGCTGCTCGTCGTCTTCTCCGTCGTCACGTGGACGCTGATCGTCGTGAAGGCGATCCAGAGCCTGCGGGCGAGTGCGCGCAACCGGCGTTACGTCAGCGCGTTCTGGGCGGCGAACAGCTTCCACGAGGCCGCCGCGCTCGACGGCGCGAACAGCCCGGTGGGCGAACTCGCCACGACGGGCTTCGACGCGCTGCGGCGCGCCGACGAGAGCAGCGCGCACGATCTCGAACACAGCTGGAGCCGCCACGACCTGCTCGAACGCCATCTGCGCCAGCAGATCCACAATGCGCGCCGGCGTGAGGAGGCGGGGCTGGCGGTGCTCGCGTCGATCGGCAGCACCGCGCCGTTCGTCGGCCTGTTCGGCACCGTGTTCGGCATCATCCATGCGCTGACCGCGATCACGCACAGCGCGTCGGCGAGCATCGACGTCGTGGCCGGGCCGATCGGCGAGGCGCTCGTCGCGACCGGGATCGGCATCGCGGTCGCCGTGCCGGCCGTGCTCGCGTACAACTTCTTCGTGCGTCGCGTGAAGGCCGCGTCGGCCGATCTCGATGCGTTCGCCACCGATTTCGTCACGCTCGCGCAGAAGGCCGGCTTCCGCGTGCCGGCCGCCGCCGCCGCGCCCGCGCCGGCACGCCGTGCCGACGACACCCGCCAGGAGGCGTTCGCATAATGGCCTTCTCCTCTTCCTCCGACAACGACGACGTGCTCAGCGAAATCAACATCACGCCGCTCGTCGACGTGATGCTCGTGCTGCTCGTCGCCTTCATCGTCACGGCGCCGCTGCTCAACAACGCGGTGCACGTGAATCTGCCGAACACCGTCGCCACGGCGCCGGCCGATCGCAAGCCGAACGTCACCGTGAGCGTCGACGACAAGGGCGTCGTGTATCTCGACAAGCGCGCGGTCGCACTGGCCGCCGTGCCGGCCGAGCTGGCCGCGCTGAAGGCCGGCCGGCCCGACGTCGCGCTCGACCTGCAGGCCGACGAGCACGTGCCGTACGGCACCGTCGCGAAGCTGATGGCCGCGATCGAGCATGCGGGCATCACGCGGCTGTCGGTGCTCACCGCGCCGCGCGGCTGACGCGCGGTTCACGACTCCCTCTACGAACGCATCCATGAGCATCACGGCTTCCTCCAACGTCCAGTCGATCTGGTACACGCGCTGTCCGGTGCCGACGCCGCTCGGCATCGCCGCGCATCTCGGCTGGCTCGACAGCGAATTCGCCGGCGACGGCATCACCGTGCGCGCGCTGCAGGAGACCCAGCACGCGGCGCTGCATCACGCGCACGTCGATCACTCGCTCGACAACGCATTCCGGCAGGGCGGCAGCATTCCCGCGCTGTGGGCGCGCGCGGCCGGCGCCGATACGCGCGTGGTCGCGCTGACCTGGGTCGACGAGGCGCAGGCGATCGTCGCGCTGCCGGAAAGCGGCCTGACGCGGCCGAAGGACCTGCGCGGGCGCCGCATCGGCCTGCCGCGCCGCGACGGCGAGCGTATCGACATCTTTCGTGCGGCGGCGCTGCGCGGCTTCGTCAGCGCGCTGTCGCTCGACGGGCTCGGCCCCGCCGACGTCGAATGGATCGACGTGCCCGCGTCGAACCTGCGCGCATCGGTGTCGACTCCGGCGACGCGCGACGCGGCATTCAGCCATCCCGCGAGCCTGTCGAGCCGCCGGCTCTATGCGGCCGAAGCGGCCGCGCTCGTGCGCGGCGACGTCGACGCGATCTACGTGAAGGGGTCGCTCGGGCTCGAAACCGCGCACCTGATCGGCGCGCAGCCGGTCGTCGACATCGGCTTTCATCCCGATCCGCAGATCCGTATCAACAACGGCTCGCCGCGGCCGCTGACCGTCAATGCGTCGACGCTCGAACGCCATCCCGACATCGTCAGCCGCTTCCTCGCGCGCGTGACCGACGTCGAAGGCTGGGCGCGCGATCACGAGCAGGAAGTGCTCGGCTATCTCGGCCGCGAGACGGGATCGGGCCATGACTGGCTGAGGCTCGCGTACGGCGCGGACGTGCACCGGCGGCTGCGCACGGATCTCGACGAAGCGTCGATCGCCGCGCTCGACGATTTCAAGCGCTTCCTCGTCGAGTGGCGATTCCTGCCGGCCGACTTCGACGTGCGTGCGTGGATCGACCGGCGCGCACTCGACGGCATCGCGACGCTGTCTCGCGGCGCCGCGCGGTGAGCGCGCCGGCACGCGTCGCCGACGCATGGCGGCGCGAGCGCTTCACCCGCGGCTTCATGCTGCTGGCGCTCGCGAGCGGCACGACGATCAGCATGGCGCAGCTCGCGACGACGCTGTACGCGCTCGCGCTCGGCGTCGACAGCGCGCGGCTCGGCATCATCGCGGCGATGGAGCCGCTCGGCATCGCGTTGATGACGCTGCCGGCCGGGCTGCTCGTCGCGCGCTACGGCGCGCGGCGCGTGTACTTCGTCGCGAGCATGGGGCCGATGCTGCTCAATCTCGTCGTGCCGTTTGCCGGCGCCTGGCCGCTGATCGCGCTCACGCAAGTGTTGATCGGGCTGTGCATCCCGTTCCGGATCGTGTCGATCAACGGCGTGTTCCTCGCGCGTCTCGCGCAGATCGGCCTCGCGCGCGCCGGCTGGTACCGTGCGGCGATGTCGGTCGGCACCGGCATGGTCGGGCCGTGGCTCGCGAGCGGGCTGATCGGCGCGCATGGCGCGGTCGCGACGTTCTGCGCGGCATCGGCGAGCTTCGCGGGCATGGCGCTGTTCAGCCGGACGCTGCTCGGCGACGCGCAGCCTCCGGCACCTCGTACACAACCGGAAACCGGCGGCCTGCGCGCATTGCTGGCGCTCGCGTGGAGTCACGACGTGCGCGAGCAGCTCGTGCTGGAAGCCGTGAACAGCGCGACACGTTCGCTCGCCGGCGCGTATACGGTGGTGCTGGCGATTCAGTCGCTCGGGCTGTCGCAAACCAAAGCCGTCGCGCTGCTGACGCTGCAGGGCGTCGTCGCGGTGGTCGCGCTGTTCGGGCTCGGGCATGTCGCGCAGCGGATGACCGCGCGCCGTTGCCAGGCGCTCAGTCTTGCCGGTGGCGTGGCCGGCTTGCTCGCGCTGGGTCTTGCGCGTGACGTATGGATCGTCGGCGCGGGACTCGCCGCGCTGTGCGCCGGGTCGTCGCTGCTGCATCTCGTCAACATGCAGCGCCTCGGCCGCCACCCGGCCGACAAGAGCCAGGTGTCGAGCCTCTACAACCTCGCGTCGATGACGGGCGCGTTCTGCGGCCCGCTGGCCGGCAGCGCGCTCGTGCCGGTCGTCGGGTTGCCGCGCGTGTTTTTGTGCTGGTTGCCGGTCGTCGTGCTGGTTGCGTTCGCGCTGCGCGTCTCGACGGCGCGGCGCGAGGCATCGCAGTCCGCGACTGCGAAGCTGTCCTGACGACCGTCGACCCGGGTGTTGCGGAATCCGCGCGGTGTTGCGTGACAAGCAGTTTGCTTCCCGTCACAGATGCGCATGCAGCAACACCGGCACCGCGCGCATGCCGGAAGCCCCGTGCGACGGGCTTCTCGATGCTGGCATCCGAATTGCAATAGGTAACCCGTGCGTCGCGCACGCACGTGCGTTCAACCGATCAAACAGGATGACTCATCGATGTTCAGGAAAAAACTAATCGTCACCGCGCTGGGGGGACTGCTGACGGGCGGCACCGTATCGTTGCCCGCATGGGCGGAAGATGGCGCGGTGACGGCGGCGCCGGACGCGAAGCCGGCGCAACCGGGCGCGGACGATGCAGCCGCGGCCGCACCGAAGGCAGCCCGCGTGAACCAAGGCAAGGCCGTACGCGAAACGAATCTCGGCACGGTGACGGTGACCGCGCGCCGGCGCAAGGAGAGCATCCAGGACGTGCCGGTCGCGGTGAGCGCGCTGAGCGGCGACACGATCAGGAACAACGAGTTGCGCGTGGTGAACGACGTCACGAAGTATGTGCCGAACTTCACCGGCCAGTCGACCGAAGGCCGCGAGCGGCCGCGCTGGTTCCTGCGCGGCGTCGGCAGCAACGATCCGTCGGACCTGTCGCTGAGCCCGATCGGCGTGTACTTCGACGACGTCTACATCAACAGCGTGTTCGGGCAGGGCTTCCCGCTGTTCGACCTCGACCGCATCGAAGTGCTGCGCGGCCCGCAGGGCACGCTGTGGGGCAAGAATACCGTCGGCGGCGCGCTCAGCATCACGTCGCAGAAGCCGATTTTCGACGTGAGCGGCTACGGCAAGATCGGGCTTGGCCAGTACAACAGCCGGCTCGCGGAAGCCGCGATCGGCGGGCCGATCGGCAAGAACGACGTGCTGGCCGCGCGCGTGTCGGTGTATCACGAGAACGCCGACAGTTTCTACACGAACACCGTGCAGCAAGGGCGCTTCGGCGGCTTCCACGACAATGCGGTGCGCTTTCAGGTGCTGGCCGTGCCGACTTCGGACACCGACTTCCTGTTCAACATCCACGGCCGCAACTACACGGGCGGCGGCAACGCGTGGCACGCGCAGGGCGCGGGGCCGGGCGGCGCGAACCAGTTCGGCTTCGTCGGGTCGAGCGATCCGTACACGGTGTCGCTCAATGCGCCGTCGAGCGATCACATCTCGACGTGGGGCACGTCGCTCACCGCGCACTGGCGCATCAACCCGGCGGTGACGCTGACGTCGATCACCGCGTTCGAAGGGCTGCACCGCTGGTACCAGGACGACGAGGACTATTCCGCGTTCGACGCCGCGCGTTCGCACGATCGCCTGTCGAGCCGCCAGTTCTCGCAGGAATTCCGCCTCGAATCGCCGCAGAACGACCGGTTCAGCTGGCTCGTCGGCACGCACCTGTTCACCGAGCAACTGGCCGAACAGGGCGCCGGCGGCGGCCTGCCGGGCTCGCCGTCGCCCGCGTTCTACCACCTGACCGACCTCACGCAGCACACGCAGAGCGCGGCGATTTTCGGCAGCGTGAAGTACCGGTTCACCGACCGCTTCAACGTGACGGGCGGGCTGCGTTACACGATCGAGCGCAAGAACATCAACCTGACCGGGCTGCAGGGCACCGGCAACGTGACGTTCAGCAATCCGGGCAGCTGGTGGGATCCGTCGTCGGTGTCGTCGCCGCTCGCGGTCAGCGCGCGACAGAACCAGACGAACACGTGGCGCGCGCCGACCTGGGACCTCACGCCCGAATATGCGCTCAGCAACAACGTGCGCGCGTATTTCCGCTATGCGCGCGGCTTCCGCTCGGGCGGCTACAACGGCAACGCGTATACGCAGAGCACGGTGTCGACCGTATCGCCGGAGTACCTGACCGACTACGAAGCCGGCATCAAGAGCGAGTGGTTCGACAAGCGGCTGATCGTCAACGCGAGCGTGTTCCACTACGACTATCGCGACATCCAGGTGTTCGCGCTGGCGCCGAACCCGTTCGGCGGCCCGCCGGTGTCGACGCTGTCGAACGCGGGGCAGGGGCGCGCGGACGGCTTCGAGCTGGAGCTGAAGGCGCAGCCGGTCAACAGCCTCTACCTGTTCGCGAACCTCGGGATGCTGAACACGCGCTACACGGAGTTCCGCTATGTGCCGACCGCCGTCGGCAATTCGTTCGCGCGCTCGCCGCATACGACGATCAATGCGGGCTTCGACTATCGCGTGCCGGTGTCGTTCGGCACGCTGACGGCCGGCGGCGACGTGAACTACCGCAGCCGCGAGTACTTCAGCGCGACGCGGCAGACGATGCCGCAGCTCTGGCAGGGCGGCTACACGGTGCTGAACGCGCACGTGTCCTACACGACACCGGACCAGAAGTACATCGTGACGGGCTACGTGACGAACCTGACCAACAAGGTCTACAAGAAGCTCGAGCTGCTGCCGTCGTATGGCGCGTATCCGGTGCTGTATGGCGATCCGCGCACGGTCGGGATCACGCTGACCGCGAAGATCTGACGGGCGGCACGAGACGTGTGCGGCGGCGCGGCAAAGGGCCGCGCTCGCCGTGCGTCAGATCAGCAGCGACAGCGTCCTGAACAGCGCGAGATCCGCCTTGCGTGCCGATCGCGCATGCCGGCGGATCACGTGCAGCAGGCAGTCGATGAAGCAGCGCGCCGCGTCGCCGAGCGTGCTGCTGCGCCGCGTGACGATCCCGAGGTCGCGCGGCTCGAAGGTCTCTTGCAACTTCAATGCGCGCATCCGTTCGCCGAACGACGGCACGGCCGCGAGGATCGTCGGACACCACGTGCACATGTCGGCCTGCTCGAGCATCGTCTGCAGCATCGCCACCGACTGCGCACGCACGATGCGCCGTTCGTCGATGTGGGCGCCGTGACGCGTGAACAGGTAATCGACGAGCGCAGCTTGCCCGTCGGCCGCGAAATTCAATACCCAGTCGTGGTCGACCAGGTCGTGGATCGACCGCGCGTGCTCGAGCGGGTGGCCGGCGCGCACCATCACCGCTGTCTCGTAGCGCAGCATCGGCTCGAACGCGAATTCCTGCGTGCCGCCCGGTTGCACGTGCCCGAGCGCGAAATCCATGCTGCCGTCGCGCAACAGCGGCTGCGCGACGGCCATCAGCGCTTCGTAGAGTTCGAGGCGCACCTCGGGCATTTGTGCGCGAAAACGCAGCACCGCTTCCGCGAGGAAGGTCATCGTCAGCCACGGTGTGACGCCGATGCTCAGCCGGCCCTCGACGCGGCCGCGCATGCGCTCGAGATCGCTCTGCGCGTGCTCGAGCTGCTTCAGCACGAGCTTCGCGTGCGTGAGCAGCGTCTTGCCGTATTCGGTGAAGCCAATTCCCTCCGGCGCGCGGACCAGCAGCGGCAGGCGTTCGCTCGCCTCCAGCTCGCGCAGCGCGCGCGTGACGGCCGCCTGCGACAGCCCGAGCGTGCGCGCCGCACCGCGGATGCTCCCGGCCTCCGCGCTCGCGACGAGCGCCTGCAGCTGATGCAGCTTGATCGTGCTCATGGTGCGATACCCGACAACGAAAGGTTGTCATCATAACGAAACCGCGGCTGTTCGCCGGGATTTTCGCTGCCTACGATGCGGCCACGATCGGTCATTCGGGCGATCGATAACCGGAACGCATCGAGGAGAATCGGGGTGGACCACAAACACATCCAGCCGGAAATGGCGGCCATCGAGGCGGAAATGATCGCGCTGCGCCGCCGGCTGCACGCACATCCGGAGCTTGGCTTCGAGGAGCACGCGACGAGCGACCTCGTGGCCGGCTTCCTGACAACGTGGGGTTATCGGGTGACGCTCGGGCTCGGCGGCACGGGCGTGGTCGGCACCTTGACGCGCGGCCCCGGAAAGCGGCTCGGGCTGCGAGCGGACATGGATGCGCTGCCGATCCGCGAGACGACCGGGCTGCCGCACGCGAGCCGGTGCGATGGCGTGATGCATGCGTGCGGCCACGACGGTCACACGGCGATGCTGCTCGCGGCGGCGCGCTGCCTGGCCGAGCGCGAACGCTTCACGGGCACACTGAACCTGATTTTCCAGCCGGCCGAGGAAGGGCTCGGCGGCGCGAAGCGGATGATCGACGACGGGCTGTTCGCGCAGTTTCCGTGCGATGCGGTGTTCGCGATGCACAACGTGCCGGGGCTGCCGGCCGGCGTGCTCGGTTTCTGCGACGGCCCGGCGATGGCCTCGGCCGACGAGGTGCGCGTGCGCGTGACCGGGCGCGGCGGGCATGGCGCGGCGCCGCATACGACGATCGATCCGGTGGTCGTGTGCGCGTCGATCGTGATGGCGCTGCAGACCGTCGTGTCGCGCAACGTGAACCCGCAGGAGCTGGCGATCGTGACGGCCGGTTCGATCCATGCGGGCACCGCGTCGAACGTGATTCCGTCGCACGCGGATCTGGCGCTCAGCGTGCGTGCGCTTTCGCCGGACGTGCGGGCGCTGCTCGAACGGCGAATTCGCGAGATCGTGCACGGGCAGGCCGCGAGCTATGGTGCGACCGCGGAGATCGACTACCGGCACGAGTACCCGGTGCTCGTCAATCACGCAGCGGAGACCGCGTTCGCACGCGACGTCGCCCGCGAATGGGGCGGCGATGGCGCGCTGATCCCGCATCTGCGTCCGATCGCGGCCAGCGAGGACTTCGCGTTCATGCTGAACGCGTGCCCCGGCAGCTACCTGTCGATCGGCAACGGCGACGGCGCCGCCGGATGCGGGCTGCACCACCCCGGCTACGACTTCAACGACGCGTGCCTCGCCACCGGCGCGAGCTACTGGATTGCACTGGCGGAGCGCTACCTCGCGTGATGGGCCCGCACGATTTTGACTGACGATTCACACAAGGAGGGAGACTGGCAATGAAGCAGTGGAAACGGATGGCGGCGCTCGCGGTGGCGCTGGCGGCAGGGGCGGCGCATGCGGGCGACTGGGCCGGCAAGGAGATCCGCCTCGCGGTCGATCCGACTTACCCGCCGCTCGAATACAAGCTGCCCGACGGCACGCTGGCGGGTTTCGGGATCGACATCACGAACGCGTTGTGCGCGGAGCTGCATGCGCGCTGCGTGTGGGTCGAGTCGAGCTTCGACGGGATGATTCCGGGGCTGCTCGCGCGCAAGTTCGACGTGATTGCGTCGTCGATGACGATCACGCCGAAGCGGCAGCAGCAGATCGCATTCACGAACCGGATCTCGAATGCGCCGGCGCGCCTCGTCGCGCGCAAGGGCTCGCCGCTGCTGCCGACGGCCGACGCGCTGAAGGGCAAGCGCGTGGGCGTCGAGCAGGGTTCCGCGCAGGCTGACTATGCGATCGCGAACTGGCAGCGGGCCGGCGTGCAGATCGTGTCGTACCCGAACCAGGATCAGGTGTATGCCGATCTCGTGACGGGCCGGCTCGATGCGGCGTTCCAGGCGTCGATCGCGGCGAGCGACGGGTTCCTGAAGAAACCGCAGGGCAAGGATTTCGCGTTCGTCGGTGCGGCAATCGACGACGTGAAGTATTTCGGGCAGGGCGACGGGCTCGGGCTGCGCAAGCAGGACAACGACCTGCGTGACGCCTTCAACCGCGCGCTTGCGGCGATCCTCGCGAACGGCACGTACCAGCGCATCAACAACAAGTATTTCGACTTCGACATCTACGGCGCGAAGTAAGCGGCGACGCCCGGAAGGCGGCATTCACGACACGATAAATAAGGAAAACGAATGAACTGGAGATTGGCTTTCGTCGCGGCCCCGGCGCTGTGTGCAGCGCCCGCGTTCGCGTTCGCGCAAGGCAGCGTCACGTTGTACGGCCTCGTCGATGCCGGCATCGACTACACGAACAACGTCGGCGGCCACGGTGCGTGGCAGATGGCAAGCGGCTTCGCGCAAGGCAGCCGCTGGGGGCTGAAGGGCACCGAGGACCTGGGCGGCGGCTACAGCGCGCTGTTCCAGCTCGAGAGCGGCTTCAACGTGAACAGCGGCACGCTCGCGCAGGGCAGCCGCATGTTCGGGCGGCACGCGTACGTCGGGCTCGGCAGCGCGCGGTTCGGCACGCTGACGCTCGGCCGGCAATACGATGCGGTGGTCGACTATCTCGCGCCGACGACCGCGAACGGCAGCTGGGGCGTCTATCCGTTCTCGCATCCGCTCGACAACGACAACACCGGCAACACGTTTCGCGTGAACAACACGGTGAAGTACGCGAGCCCGGATTTCGCCGGCTTCTCGTTCGGCGGCACGTACAGTTTCAGCAACGACACGGGCTTTGCGAACAACCGGCAGTGGAGCGTCGGCGCGCAGTACGAGCAGGGCGGCTTGCTGATCGGCGCGGCCTTCCTGAATGCGGACAACCCGGGCGCGACGTCGGGCGGCGCGATCGCGGGCTCGGGGCCGGTCGGTGCCGATGCGAACTTTGCGTCGGCGCGGCTGCGGATCTTCGGTGCGGGCATCAACTATACGGCGGGGCCCGCGACGGTCGGGCTCGCGTACACGAACAGCAACGTCACGCGGCCGACCGCGAACGTCGGCTACCTGTTCGGCGACGAAACGATCCAGCCGGTGACCGGCCCGCTCGCGGGGGGCGCGGTGTCGTCGATCAGGTACCAGAACGTCGAGGTGAACGGCAAATACCAGCTCACGCCGGCGCTGTTCGTCGGTGCGCAGTACGTGTACACGACGGTGCGCTACGACGCGACGACGGGCAGCGCGAAGCCGAAGATCCATTCGCTCGGGCTGATGGCCGATTACAGCCTGTCGAAGCGCACGGACGTGTACCTGATGGGCGCGTACCAGCGGATCGCGGGCGATGCGACGGGCTCGTCGCTCGACCAGGCTTACATTCCCGGCGCGGCGGACCTGTCGTCGACCTCGAAGCAGCTGATGGTTCACGCGGGGATCCGTCACAAGTTCTGAGTGCGCGATGACGGAAGAGGCGGCGGGCCGAGCGACCCGCCGCCTCGACGCGCTTACTGCGCGACGCGGATCACGACCTTGCCGAAGTGTTGACCCGACTGCAGGTACGCAAACGCCTGCGGTGCTTCGTCGAAGCCGAACACGCGATCGACCACCGGCCTGATCTGCTTCGCGTCGACGAGCCGCACGACATCGTCGAGCATCGCGCGGCTGCCGACCATGATCCCGTGCAGCTGCCGGATTCCGCCGATCAGCGACAGCAGCCCGAGTTCGGGGCCGGCGAAGCTGCTGAGGCCGCCGATCACCGACACGATGCCGCCCATCTTCGTCGCGGCGACCGAGCGCGGCAGCGTATCCTTGCCGCCCACTTCCACGACCAGGTCCGCCCCCGCGCCGCCGGTGAGCCGCAGCACCTCGTCTTGCCATTCGGGCGTCGCGCGATAGTTGATGGTTGCGTCCGCACCGAGCGCGCGGGCGCGCTCGAGCTTCGCATCGCTCGATGACGTGACGATGGTCCGCAGCCCCGCCGCATGCGCGAGCTGCAGCGCGATGATCGACACGCCGCCGGTGCCGAGCAGCACGACGGTCGCGCCGGGCTCGAGGCCACCGTCGGCGAACAGCGCGTTCCACGCGGTGGTGCCCGCGCACGACAGCGTCGCCGCCTCGTCGTAGTTCAGATGCGCGGGAATCGCGACCAGCGCGGCTTCATCGGAGACGAAATGCTCGGCCAGCACGCCGTCGAATTGCGCGCCGGGCGACCCCGAGACCTTCTGCGGCGTGGGCGGCCCGTCGATCCAGTGCGGAAAGTACGTGTTGATCACGCGATCGCCCGGCTTGAAGCGCGTGACGTCGCGGCCGGTTTCGATGACTTCGCCGGCGCCGTCGGCCACCGGGATCAACGCATCCGTGCCGATGCCGAGATAGTCGCCGCGCGCGAACATCAGGTCGCGGTAGTTCAGGCCGGCCGAGTGGATTTTCACGACGACGTCGGTCGGCCCGACCGCGCGGCGTGTCGCGTCGATGCGCTGAAGCCCGGCCACGCCGTCGCCCGGTTTCACTTGCCATGCGTTCATGTCGACTCCTTTTCGAGATAGAGCGGACTATCATAGTGTTGCGCACGGGGACGCATTGGCGAGAATTCGGCCGATGACTGTCGCCTGTGTGGACACAACCCTGTGACCCAACCGGAGTGGAATGGCATGGACGAGCGGCTGAGAGGCGTGGCCGAATTTGTCGACGTGGTGGAGTCGGGCAGCTTCGCGGCGGCGGCGCTGCGGCTCGGCGTCACGCGCTCGGCCGTCGCGAAGGTCGTCGCGCGGCTGGAACGCCGCCTCGGCGCGCGGCTCCTGCAGCGCACGACCCGCCAGCTCGGCCTGACAGATGAGGGGCTCGTCTACTACGAGCAATGCCGGCGGCTGCTGGCCGAACTCGGCGAGACGGAGGCCGCGCTCGACGCGGGGCAGCGCGAGCCGGCAGGGCGGCTGCGCGTCAGCGTGCCCGTGCTGTTCGGGCGGCAATGCGTGGCGCCCGTCATGCGGCGCCTCGTCGAGCGCCATCCGCGGCTCGAGATCGACGTGTCGTTCAGCGACCGCGTGGCCGACCTGGTCAACGACGGCTTCGACATCGCGGTGCGTATCGGCGAGCTGGCCGATACGAGTGCGCTGGTCGGCCGCAAGCTCGGCGTGCAACGCATGGGCATCTGTGCGTCGCCCGCGTATCTCGACCGTCATGGCCGGCCGGCGGGGCTCGACGCACTCGCGTCGCACGTCGGCATCGCGTATTCGCGCGGCGGGCAACCGACGCCGTGGCGGGTCGTCGGCGCGGACGGCGCGGTGCACGACCATCGCCCGGCCGGCCGCCTGCGGCTCGACGACCTGCAGGCGATCGCCGATGCGGCCGCCGCCGGCGCGGGCCTCGCGTGGCTGCCGTGCTGGCTGATGGCGCCTTACCTGCGCGACGGCCGCCTCGCGCTCGTGATGGACAGCAACAGTGTGTCGGGCGCCGAAGTGTTCGCGGTGCGGCCGGCCTCGCGCCAGGTGCCGTCGAAGGTGCGTGTCGTCATCGATGCGCTCGTCGACGAGATACCGCGCATGCTGGCATCGGACGATTGACGCGGGGGCGATGTGGCGATCGCGCCGGGCCCGCGCCGCACCGGCTCAATTGGCGGCCCGATGCGGATTGCAGTCCACCGAATATTCCGCGTGCTCGCCATTGACGCGCAGTACCAGCGTCGCCTGGCAGATGTCGCTCGAATCGACGCTCAGCCGCAGCGTCGCGAGCGGCCGATCCTCGCCGCCGGCGAGTCGCGATTCGCCGGAGCGTGTCAGCGAGGCCGAGCCGGCGCCGCCGGTCTTGGTGATGCGCAGGCTGTACGACACGTCGACCGGCGCGGCCGCCCGCACGTGCGGCACGATGTTCACGCCGCCGGCACTGGCGGCGATGTCGAAATAGGCGTTGAGATCGTGAATGCCAACCATGATCGTCCCCTGTCGAATGAAAAAAAGGCCGAACGGGCAACCGTCCGGCCTTTTCGTTACACCGGCGGTGCTCAGTGCTGCTTGATCGATGCGGTGTTGTTGTAGCCGATCTGGTTGATGCTCGCGTAGTTCGCGTTGCCTTGCTGGACCAGCGTGGCGTTGTTGCTGTAGCCGATCTGCGTCACGAAGCCCTGGTTGCCCGTGCCGGACACCTGCGATGCGTTGATGATGTTGAAGCCGCCGACTTGCGTGAGGCTCAGCGCGTCATCCGCACCCGTCTGCGATGCATTGGCGTAGTTGCCGATGTCACCCGACTGGCTCACCGTGGCCGACGAGCCCGACGTTGCCGATTGCGTCACGATCGCCTGGTTGTCCGCCGAAGCCTGCGTAATGGACGCCGTCGAACCCGCCGAGTTGCTTTGCGAGATCGACGCCGTGTTGAACGCGGCGGATTGCGAGATCGACGCGTTGTTGCCGTAGCCGAACTGCTGCGAGATCGACGCGTTGTTCAGGACGGCCGTCTGGCTGATCGTCGCGTTGTCGCCGAACTCGAACGCCTGGGTGACCGATGCGTTGTTGCCGTCCGCCGTCTGCGTGATCGACGTCGTGTTGCCGGCCGCGACGAACTGGTGCACCGTCGCGTTGTTGCCGATCACTCCGCCCGATTGCGAAATCGTCGTCGTGTTGGCGCCGCCGAACGACGAATTCACGGTGGCGGTTTCGGTGCCGCTCTGGGTCGTCGTGACCTGGTCGCCGCCTTCGAAGAGCTGCGTCACGCTGGCGTTGGTCACGCCGCCCGTTTGCGTGATCGACGTCGTGTTGGCCGTGGCCGACGTCGTCTGGACGGTCGCGGTACCGTTGTTGCCGGTCTGCGTGATGCCGATGGTGTTGCCGTTCGAATCCGCTTGCGTGACCGTTGCGTTGTTGAACGATGCGCTCTGGCTCGCCGTGCCCTGGTTGATCGTCACGACGTTCCCGCCGCCGCCTTGCTGCGAGATCGACGCGCTGTCGATGGCGCTGTACTGGTTGATGGTGTTGACGTCGTTTTTCGCACCGAGCCCCGTGTTGGCCGAGATCGTCTGCGTGATGCTCGCCGAGAAGTCGCCGCCGCCGAACTGGTTCACGTAGTTCTGCTCGTTCGACGTGCCCGTCTGCGTCACGTTCACGCTCGAATACGGCTGCGCCCACCCGGAGTATTGCTGGATCACGGTCGTATCGCCGCTGCCGCTCTGGGTCGTCACGTTGGCGACGAACCCGTAGCGGGGATCGTTGCCGGACGCCGATTGGGTAATCGCCACCGAATCCCCGCTCGTCGCGGTCTGTTCGACGGTTGCTGCGTTGAAGCCGCCGTATTGCTGGACGTTCACCGTGTTGTTCGACGAATCGGCCTGTGCGGCAGCCGATGCGAGCATCAGCACTGCGATTGCGATTGCAGACTTGGTCACCTTCATTTCTTGCTCCTGATTCGAAAGAAAATTCGCCGGAAAAGTCGATCTTTTGCCGGCACCCCCGCCAATTGAGGACGCTCTCACGTCCCACACGTCACACCACTTGAAGCCAAGCACTTGCACACTGCATAACCGTTACCGCGTCAGCACCGTGGCGTGCGCACCGTTGCCGCTCTGGATCACCTGGATGCCGGTGTTCGATCCGCCCTGCACGATGTTCACCGCGTTGTTGCTGCCGTTCTGCGTGACGCGCGCCGACAGCGACGTGCCGACCTGCGTCGACTCGACCGAGTTGCCGACGCCGTTCTGTTGCACCTGCAACGTGTTGCCGTTGCCGCGCTGCGTCGCATTCAACGTATTGCCGACGCCGACCTGCGACGCCGCGATCCAGTTCTGCGCACCGGTCTGCCGCGCGACGATCGCGTTGCCGTCGCCGGCCTGCCAGACCAGCGCACCGTTGTGGCCCGCCTGGTCGAGCGACGTGGCATTGCCGATACCGGCCTGCCGGACCGCGACGATGTTGCCGCTGTAGTCGAACGCCGGTTCGGGCGGGCCGAGATCGTTGAGCGGCACGGGTGCTGCCGCCGCAGCCTGCATCGTTGCCGCTGCCCACACGGTTGCGAGCACCCGCCGCGCCGCGCGGGCGCGCCCGTTCCGGTCACGCTGTCGATTCATCATGTTTTCTCCGCTGGCCGGCCTGCTGCCGGTTAATGAGTGGACGCGCCCTGGCGATCGATCTTCTGCGGGTCGTACGCGGTGTTCGCGTCCTCCATGTCCTGCGCGTATTTCCGGTCTTCCTGCAGATACCGCTGCATCGTCGGGTCGTACCAGTCCTGGTCGTTCTTCAGCGCCCAGGTCTGGTTCGCGACCCCCTGGACGATCAGGTGCGTGAGCGCCGATTCGATCGCTTCGTTCACGCAGATCTGCGCGGGTTCGTTGCGCGTCAGCCCGGCTTCCGCCTGCAGCAGGTCCTTGAAGCCGACGAAGCGATAGATGCCCGTGTCGACCTGATAGGAGTAGACGGTCTTGGTCGTCGACACGCTGTTGAGCACCTGGCCCGTGCGGATGTCGATCGCGCGCAGGTTGACGGTGACCTGGTCGATCCGGTATTGCGTCGACCCGCTGATCCCGAGGTAAGCGACGCCGGCCCCGCCGGTCCGGACGTTCGTGTCGTAGCCGACGATGCCGCCCTCGAGCACGATGTTCGCGGGCATCAGCGGCGCCATCGCATCGTTCTGCGCCTTCTTCGCATCCGCGCCGTCGGTGGCGCGCATGATCTTGCGTTCGGTCAGCAGGTCCTGCAGGTTCTCGCGTTCCACCGGCGTGAACCAGCCGGAGTCGCGCATCGCCTTGACGAGGAACGACGCGCCGCCCTGCGTGACCTGCGACGAGAACGAGCTGTCCGGCGATGCCTTGTACTGCCCCGTCAGGTCGCGAAAGCCGTACACGGCCGCGACGATCTTGCCCTTCGGCGGCGGCAGGTGCGTGAGGTCGCGCGTGGTGCGCGTCGGCGGCGTCAGCGTCGCGTTGCTCAATGCCGGCATCGGCCGCGTGACGCAGCCGGCCAGCGACAGCAGCAACACCGCGCCCATGGCGACCCGTGTCATCCCCGTGTTGAAGCGTGTGCGTTCAGCATTGTTTTTCATGATTCGCTCAGTCGTTTTTTGATTTATTGGCCGTTGCTGACGATGAACGTCGAGGTCGCACCCGTCGTCTTGTCGGTGGTCGTCACCTGCAGGTTGCCGTTGCCGGCCGCACTCACGACGATCGTGAAATTGCCCGTGCTGATCGTCCCCGGCTTGAGCTCGCCGTTGGTACCGACGATCGAGTTCGTCACCGAGCCGGCAACGCGCGACAGGATCGCCTGCTGCAGCTGCGCATTGAACTGGTCGAGCGACGACGTGGACGTCGGCGACGAAAAGGCCGACAGCGACGGATCGGTGTGCTTGTTCTGCGCGTTGGCCTCGTTGAGCAGGTTGGGGCCGTTTGCCGGGTTGCCGCCGAAGTTCGGGTTGTTCGGCTGATAAACCAGCGTCGACGACCACGCATAAGGCGACACCGCGGTCATCGCGACCAGGGCGATCAAGCTCAATCTGATTCGATTCATTTTCTCCCACCCCTGTTTTTTTGATTAATCGACTAAATCTCGTCTTTGGCCAGATCCGAATCGGGAAACAGCAAATTCGACAGATCGTCCTGAATGACGGTTTGAAAGGAGATACCGGCGGCGCTTTCGGCCACGGCTTTGACGTTTGCCCGCGCAATCGGCAGGAAGGTCTGGAATACGCGCTTTTGCTGGAACTCGACCCAGATCAGGCTGCCGTAACGCCCGGACGGGCGTTCGTGAATGGCGACCATGTAGCGCTCGCTCAGCGGGATTTCCGACCACGTTTGCGAGAAGTAGGTATAGAAATCGCGGCCGGCGAGCGTCACGGCATCGGTCGTGACCGTGCCGCCCAGCTGGTCTTCCGGAAGGGCATGGCGGGCGTCGGCCCGGGCACCGGCCGGCGCGGCGCCGGTGGCCGGCCTCGCCGCGGCCGGGCCCGCGCCGGGCGCGGGCTTCGGTGCTTCGAGCACGCGTTCGGCGTTCAGCAGCGTCGAGGGCGGCGCAATCGGACCGCCGTTCGCCGCAGCGGAAGGCGGCGCGTCGACGGTATCCTGGGCCTGCGCGCGTGCCGTCGCGAATAGCGACAGGCACGTCACGGCCGCCCAGGCCAATCGCCTGCTTGCGCTCGAAACCATTTCCCCGACCCCCGGATCAACTTTTACGAAATATGGCGCCGCCCGTTTTTCGGGTTATTCGTTCCTGGTCGAACGCGGCACATGGTGGGGGGAGTGAGCAAGAGGCATGCCTGCCGTTGTTTTAAACGGTTTACTTTTTTAAGTCGTAATTCGTCTAATTTTTCGGATGCATATTTCCGTCACGTAAAACGTTTGCGAGTTGGATATTCATTAACAGTCTTTCTTTTATAAATAGAGCATTACAATTTAATCAGACGATATTTTCGGAAAATCGTGATTTGGAAATTCCTGGCGATGCTGATGCGGAGAAAACGTAACGTGTTGCTACGGGTTCGCTCGTAACGACACGACGTAACGTCCCGTTACGCACGTAGAATCGTCCGACGAAAGCGCGGGTTCCGGGCTTGTGCGCCGGCAACCTCTCTCCACGCTACTCACGTGAACGGACTTCGGGAGCACACATGTCATCTCGCACCTATCTCGTCACCGGCGCATCGCGCGGCATCGGCCTCGCGATCAGCACGTTGCTCGCACGGCGCGGCCATCGCGTCATCGGCCTTGCGCGTCACGCGCAGGGCATCGACTTCCCCGGCGAGTTGCGCGCATGCGATCTCGCCGACCTCGAACAGACGGCGGCCGTTCTTGCACGCATCAGCGAGCAGCACGATGTCGACGGCATCGTGAACAACGCGGGCATCGTGTTGCCGCAACCGCTCGGGCAGATCGATTTCCAGTCGCTGCAGACCGTGTTCGATCTCAACGTGCGGGCCGCTGTCCAGGTGACGCAACACTTTGCGGAGGCGATGAAGGCACGCGGCCACGGGCGCATCGTCAACATCTGCAGCCGCGCGATTTTCGGCAGCCTCGATCGCACCGCGTATTCCGCCGCGAAGAGCGCGCTCGTCGGCTGCACGCACACGTGGGCGCTCGAACTCGCCGAACATGGCGTGACCGTCAACGCGGTGGCGCCGGGTCCGATCGAGACGGAACTGTTCCGGCAGACGCGGCCCGTCGGCAGCGAAGCCGAACGCAAGGTGCTCGCGACGATTCCCGCACGCCGGCTCGGCACGCCCGACGACGTGGCCGCGGCGATTGCATTCTTCCTGTCGGACGAGGCCGGCTTCGTCACCGGGCAGGTGCTGGCCGTGGACGGCGGCGGCAGTCTCGGCGGGCGTAGTTGACGCCAACGCCGACGCATCGGGCGCCATGGGCGCGGCGCCCGGCGGCGGCGCGTTTCGGCGCGCATCGCGGGCGCGCACATGTGTGCGCGCTGATGCCCGGTATTCTGCTTGCGCGCATATTCCGCCACCCCGTTAGCATGTGACGAATCGGACTTTGGGTGCCGCGCACGCGACGCTAAGATCGCCGATCCCGTAGATCGAGCGTTCAGAACAATGAAAAAGTCAGCGTCGCCGTTACATGCCTTTCGTTTCCGTGTCGTCTGCGCCGCGATTGCCGGCGCGATGTCGCTCGCATCGTGCGGCGGCGTCGACAGCGATACGCCGTCGCCGCCGACGAACACCACGCCGCCGCTGGCCGCGAAACGCCCGAACATCCTGTACATCATGGCCGACGATCTCGGCTATTCCGACATCCATGCATTCGGCGGCGAGATCAACACGCCGAACCTCGACGCGCTCGTCGCGTCGGGCCGCATCCTGTCGAACCATCACACGGGCACCGTCTGTGCGATCACGCGCGCGATGCTGGTGTCCGGCACCGACCACCATCTCGTCGGCGAAGGCACGATGGGCGTACCGACTGACGAGCGGCGCGGGCTGCCCGGCTACGAGGGCTACCTGAACGACCGTGCATTGTCGTTCGCACAACTATTGAAGGACGCCGGCTACCACACGTACATCGCGGGCAAGTGGCACATCGGCTCGGGGATCGTCGGCAGCGCGACGGGCAGCGGGCAGACGCCCGACCAGTGGGGCTTCGAGCGCAGCTACGTACTGCTCGGCGGCGCGGCGACGAACCACTTCGCGCACGAGCCGGCCGGCTCGTCGAACTACACGGAAGACGGCCGCTACGTGCAGCCTGGCCAGCCCGGGCAGCCGGGCGGCACGGGCGGCAGCCCGGCCGTGTTCTATTCGACCGATTTCTATACGCAGAAGCTGATCTCGTACATCGATGCGAACAAGCAGGACGGCAAGCCGTTCTTCGCGTACGCGGCCTACACGTCGCCGCACTGGCCGCTGCAGGTGCCCGATCCGTGGCTGCACAAGTACGCGGGCGTGTACGACGCCGGCTACGACGCGATCCGCAACGCGCGGATCGCGCGGCAGAAGGCGCTCGGCCTGATCCCCGCCGATTTCAAGCCGTTCGACGGCTTGCCTGAAACCACGGCCGCGTCGCCCGCGACCGCGAACAACGGCGCGGCCGGCGCGAAATACATCAGCGCGGTGCACACGGCCGCGGACGGCTACAGCGACTACGGCCCCGGCAAGGTCGACAAGCTGTGGTCGAGCCTGTCGCCGGCCGAGCGCAAGGCTCAGGCGCGCTACATGGAGATCTATGCGGGGATGGTCGAGAACCTCGACTACAACATCGGCCTGCTGATCCAGCACCTGAAGGACATCGGCGAATACGACAACACGTTCATCATGTTCCAGTCGGACAACGGCGCGGAAGGCTGGCCGATCGATTCAGGCGCCGACCCGACGGCGACCGATACCGCGAACGGGCAGGACCCGATCTATTCGACGCTCGGCACCGACAACGGCAAGCAGAACGCGCAGCGCCTGCAGTACGGGTTGCGCTGGGCCGAAGTGAGCGCGTCGCCGTTCCGGCTCACGAAGGGCTATTCGGCCGAAGGCGGCGTATCGACGCCGACGATCGTGCGCTTGCCGGGCCAGACGCAGCAGCTGCCGACGCTGCGCGCCTTCACGCACGTGACCGACAACACGGCGACGTTCCTCGCGGTCGCGGGCGTCACGCCGCCGTCGCAGCCGGCGCCGCCGCTCGTCAACACGCTGACGGGCGTCGACCAGAACAAGGGCAAGGTGATTTACAACAACCGCTACGTGTATCCGGTCACGGGCCAGTCGCTGCTGCCGGTGCTGACGGGCACGGCGACGGGCGAGGTGCATACCGCGCCGTTCGGCGACGAAGCGTACGGCCGCGCGTACCTGCGCAGCGCCGACGGCCGCTGGAAGGCGTTGTGGACCGAGCCGCCGCTCGGGCCGCTCGACGGCCACTGGCAGCTGTACGACCTCGCGGCGGATCGCGGCGAGACGACCGACGTGTCCGCGCAGAACCCGTCGGTGATCAGCACGCTCGTCGACCAGTGGAAGACCTACATGAGCAACGTCGGCGGTGTCGAGCCGCTGCGTCCGCGCGGCTACTACTGAACCCGGGAGCGACACGATGCGGGTCCGGTTCTGGACGATCGGCGCGGCGCTGGCCGCCACGCTGTTCGCCGCCGCGTTCGCGGCCGGCTATGCGAACCCCGTCGCACCGGCGGGCGGCGCGTTCGACGACGCGAATCGCGGCCGCGCGCTCGCGCCGCTCGGCTCGGAGCAACAGTGCGCGCGCTATTCGGGGCTGCCGGCCGGATGGCGCGACGACCCGAAGGCCGGGATGGTGCACCTGCGCGGCGGCGCGTTCGTGTTCGGCAGCACGCGCGGCTACGCGGACGAACGCCCGGCCGGCGACGGCCGCACGCGTGTCGGCGGGTTCTGGATCGACCAGACCGACGTGACGATCGCGCAGTTCGCCGCGTTCGTGCAGGCGACCGGCTACGTGACCGAGGCCGAGCAGCAGGATGGGGCGGCCGTGTTTCATGTGCCGACGCGCGACGAGATGAACGCGCGCGACCTGGCATGGTGGTCGTGGGTGAAGGGCGCCTCGTGGCGTCATCCGCGCGGGCCGGGCAGCCATGTCGACGGGCTCGGCAACCTGCCCGTCACGCTCGTCACGCAGCGCGATGCGCTCGCGTATGCGCGCTGGCTCGGCCGCGACTTGCCGACCGAAGCCGAGTGGGAATACGCGGGCAAGGCCGGCCGCGACGACGCATCGCTCGACGCGGCGCCGCGCGATGCGCGGGGCAAGCCGGCCGCGAACTACTGGCAGGGCGTGTTCCCGGTGCTCGACACGGCCGAGGACGGCCATGCGGGGCTCGCGCCGGTCGGCTGCTATGCGGCGAACGGGTTCCGGCTCTACGACATGATCGGCAATGCATGGGAATGGACCAAGGACGCGTACACGGGCCCGCACCAGTCGCATACGAACGGCGACACGGCGGCCGTCGCGCCGCCGACGCGCCGGCACGATACGCCGATGGTCATCAAGGGCGGCTCGTTCCTGTGCTCGCGAGACTACTGCGTGCGCTATCGCGCGTCGTCGCGCGAACAGCAGGAAGCCGATCTCGGCGCGTCGCACATCGGGTTTCGCACGATTCTGAGGGATGCGTCATGAAGCGCGTCGTGGTTTGCGTGGGCGCGTGGCTGATGGCGGCGTGCGCGGTCGTTCATTCGGGTTTGACCGTGGCCGCCGAATCGACCGCACCGGCCGCACCGGCGGTGCGTGTCGGCGTGACGCGCGGCGTGCATGCGCAGATCCTGGACGAAGTGAAGCGGGTCGCCGCATCGCGAGGATTCGGCATCGACGTCGTCGAATTCGACGATGCATCGCGCATCGACGCGGCGCTGGCCGACGGCCGCATCGACGCTGCCAGCTTCGAGGATGCACATCAGCTTGCCGCGACGCGCGCGCAGAAACGCTACGCGCTGACCGAAGTCGCGCCGACCGTCACGCTGCCGATGGCGCTCTACTCGCGCAAACTGAAGAACCTGAACGAACTGCAGCCCGGTGCGACGGTCGCGATTCCCGCCGATCCGCGCGGGATGGCACGCGCGCTCGTGCTGCTGCAGAACGACACGCTGGTGACGCTGCGCGAGCGGGCCGGCCTGCATGCAACGCTGCGCGACGTGACCGGCAACCGGCTCGGGCTGAAGCTCGTCGCGCTGCGGCGCGATCGTCTTCATGCCGCGCTCGACACGGCCGCGTTCGTCGCGATCGACAGCGACGATGCCGCGCGCGTCGGGCTGCAACCCGCACGCGACAGCATCAGCATCGAGGATGCGCGCTCGCCGTATGCGAACGTGCTGACGGTGCGCGATGCCGATCGCACGAAGCCGTGGGTCGCGCAACTCGTCGCCGCGTATCACTCGGACGATGTCGCGCGCTTCATCCTCACGCGCTACCAGGATTCGGTGCGGCGGCCGTGGTAGATACCTGGCTGCTCGCGTGCAACGCTTGCGGACGCTGCTGCAACAGCGCACCGACGCTGTCGTTGCGCGAACTGTTCCGGCATCGGCATCGCTTCGTCGGTGCGCTGACGATCGGCCGCGTGCCGAAGCGGCGAACGGGTGAGCGCTGGCGCGCGGGCGGCCGCGAGTACGCGCTCGACGCGGAAGACGTCGCGGCTTCCGATGCGCTGTCGGCGCGGTTGTTTCATCGCACCGGCGGTGCGGGGAGCGAATGGATCGCGCTGACGCTGCAGGGCTACGACTATCCGTCGCTCGGCCGTTGCGCGGCGCTGGCCGACGACGGGCGCTGCAGCGTGCATGCGGACAAGCCGTCGATCTGCAGCGCAGTGCCGCTCGATCCGATGCTGCCCGACCGCTTGCAGTCGCGCGTGCTGGCCGCGCGGCGCGACGATGCGGGATGGCTCGGCGCGAACTGCATCGTCGAAGCAGGGGCACCACACGCTGCCGTCGAGTCCTCATTTCCCATTCCGCTGGTGGCGGCCGGGCAGGTCGCGGACCGCGCGGCGCTCGACGCACATCGCGATGCGCTGGTATTCGAGCGCGCGGTGTGGCGGGATGCCGTGTTCGCCTCGTTGACCGATGGCGGGCAGGACGTGCGCCACGCACTGTCGCGGCTTGCGCCCGCCGGCTACCTGACCGTGTCGATCGTGCCGGTGCTGCTGGCCGTCGCACAGGTGTCCGCGTATTGCCGTACAAGCTGCATCGAGTTCATCGACGCGCAACTCGCGTTGATCGGTATGAACATTGAAACGGCACTCACGCGCCGGCATGCCGACGACCGGCCCGCGACACGCGAGTTGCGCGGTTTCGCGCAGGCGCTCGAACGGGCACGGCACGCACTGGCGGCGATGCCGGCGCCCGCGGCCGGCATTCGTGAGGACGCAGCGCGCATCGACGCGTGGCTCGCCGACCGGCCCGACGTCGATACGCTCGCCGCGTGACGACGGCGGCCTGCCGTACCTGCCTTACAATCGGCGCTCTCTCAATCGCTTTCGATGGAGCGGGCATGTACGCGTCGACCTTCATTTTCCGGGCCGGGCAATACGACGACGAATTCCACCGGCTCGACCGGCAGATCGCCGACATGGCGCGCGCAACGCCCGGCTACCTGGGCGAGGAGACGTGGGAGAACGCCGAATCGGGGCTGATCCAGAACGTCTATTACTGGGAATCGGAGGCGGCGCTGCAGCAACTGATGCAGCACCCGGCGCATCTCGAGGCAAAGACGAAACAGGCGCGCTGGCTGGACGGCTATCGGGTCGTGATTTCGAAAGTGTTGCGCGAGTATGGCGACGGCAAGCTCACGCAGCCGCATGCGGGCCAATCCGCCTGAATGGCTGTCTGATCCATTTCTTTCGCATTACGGATCAATAACAAGGCGCTGCACCGGGAAACCCGCATGCGTACGCGGGTTTCCGCGACATCGCGTGCAATCAATTCTTCATCAAGCATGGCTAAGGTGGCTGGGCTTCACGTCGTCAGTCCGTCCACCAACAACGTCCTCACTCGATGTCGTACGGAGCCTTGTCCATGCCGAATTTCGCCTTGTCCGCGAAGCGCCGCCGCGCGCTGCGCGATCGTGCCGTTCCCGTCTTCGCACTCACGCTGATCGCCGCGAGCATCGGCGCACACGCTGCCCCGCATGACAACGACGGTGACAGCCGTTTTGCGCCGGGTTTCGTGCCGGGTTTCCTGGTCCTCAGCCGCAGCGTGTACGACAACGTGTCGGGCAACGTCCAGCCCGGCGCGATCCTGCCGCCGAACTGCGCGAAGACCACCGGCGGTTGCGGCGCGGCATCCGGCGCGCCGAACGACGGCACCTATCCGTACGTGTGGAACAACGACCGCTACGACGGCAGCTTCGGCATCACGTCGCGCATCTTCCTCGACCAGATCACGCCGGCCGGCGGTGTCGTCAGCACGCTCGAAGTGCCGAACAGCCTGCAGAAGGGCTTCGCGCACGACCAGATGGTGACGAGCTTCAGCTCGAAGTCGGAGCTCGGCCTGCACCTGTCGCTCGACGGCAGCTACCTGACGTTCATGGGCTACGTCGCGCCGGTTAACGCGATCGACGTGTCGAACTCGAACACGCCGCTCGCGGTCGATACGACGAACCCGGACGGGCAGAACGTCTATCGCGCGATCGCGCGCGTCGATCGCCACGGGCACTTCCGCTTCACCGAGACGAATGCGTACAGCGGCAACAACGGCCGCGCGGCGATCCTGAACGATCGCGACGGCCGCGAGATCTACTACACGTCGGGCAACGCCGGCAACGGCGCGAACCCACAGCCGGACAACGTGATTCTCGGCGCGGGCGCGCAGCTCATCGACGGTGCGAAGCATCATGAAGCGCAGCAGGATCCGGGCGTGCCGACGCCGCTCGCGAGCTTCTCGGTCACGGAACTCGGCGCGAAGGCCGACAAGATCGGCAAGGACGACAACTTCCGCGGCATCGCGGTGCACGACAACGTCGTGTACTACACGAAGGGCAGCGGCGGCAACGGCGTGAACACCGTGTACTTCGTCGATACGACCGGCACCGCGTGCCCGTCGGGCGTCGGCGTGCCGTCGCCGAAGGCCGTGCTGCCGACGGCGCCGCTCGCGTACAACGCGGCCACGCTGCAGACGGCCGGCCTGCCGAGCAACATGTGCGTGCTGGCCGGCTTCCCGAGCACGCCGAACAAGACCGCGACGACGCTCTCCTATCCGTTCGGGATCTGGTTCGCCGACGCGAACACGCTGTATGTCGCGGACGAAGGCGACGGTTACACGGGCGGTGCGGACCTGTACACGCATGCTGCCGCGCAGAAGACGGCGGGGCTGCAGAAGTGGGTTTACGACGCGGGTGCGAAGCAGTGGAAGCTCGCGTACACGCTGCAGAACGGGTTGAACCTCGGCCAGCCGTATTCGGTCGCCGGTTATCCGGCGGGCAACAATTCGGCGACGGGCCTGCCGTGGGCACCGGCGACGGCCGGCCTGCGCAACCTGACGGGCCGCGTCGAGCGCGACGGCACGGTGACGATCTGGGCGATTACGTCGACCGTCAGCGGCAACGGCGACGTCGGTGCGGATCCGAACCGGCTGGTTGCGGTGCGTGACGTGTTGAAGAACACGAGCGCGACGACGGCGGCGCATGAGCAATTCACGGTGCTGCGGACTGCGAAGTTTGCGGAAGTGCTGCGGGGGATCGAGTTCGCGCCGGGGACGGATACGGGGCGGTGGCACTAAAGAAGATGAGCGCCCGGCTGGCTGATGCCGGGTGACACAGGCACGGCCACGCGTTTCCGTGGCCGTGCCTTTCAACGTGGTGGTGACACGCACGCGTCGCCGGCGATGGTGGGCGATGTACGCGGCGATGTCGAATGCGTGCCGGATGCCAGGCCTCGCCCCCCGCCGGCCCACACCGCATCACAGCGCCTCAACCAGCAACCGCTTGCTCTTCTCGCAATACTCGTGACAAGCCGCCCGCGCCGCGATCGATGCGCCGTGCACGAACCGCGGCGCATCGGCCCGCCGCGACATCGACACGACGATCGACGGCGGCGACGGCTGCAGCGGCAACTCCACGACTTCACCGCTTTCGATCAACGCATCGACGAACAGCACCGGAATCGCCGCCACGCCAAACCCGTCGCGCACGAGCTGCACGATCACCGAGATCGACGGCGACCCGGTGATGCGCGTGTCCGACAGCGGCACGCCGTGCGCATGCGCGAGCGTGCGGACGATGTCCTCCAGCGCACGATGCGGCGCCGTACCGCGCCCGTAGGTGAGAATCGGCTGCCGCAGCACCTGCCTGGCGAGCCCTGCGCGCGTGTTCGGCAACAGCCCCGCGCGCGCGATCCAGCGCACCGGGTAGTTCGCGAGCGCATCGCACACGACCGACGCTTCGTCGCTGCCTTCCACGCGGATGATCAGGTCGAGTTCGCCGGCCATCAGCCGGCGCTGCAGCACGACGCTGACGTCGACGGTCAGGTCGATCTCGAGCTGCGGATAGTCGGCCGCCAGCCGCCGCATATAGTGCGGCAGCCAGCTGTGCACGACGGTCTCGATCACGCCGAGCCGCAGCTTGCCGCGCAGCGCGCTCTCGCCGGATGCCGCGGCTTGCAGCTCCTGGGTCGCCTCGACCACGGCCTTCGCATAGCCGAGCAGGTATTCGCCGTTCGGCGTGAGCCGGAATTCGCGGCCGTCGCGGTCGACGAGTACCGTCTGCAGTTCGTCCTCGAGCGCCTTCAGGCGCTGCGAGATCGCGGCCGGCGTCGCATGCAGCGCGGCGGCCGTCGTGCGGAAATTGCGCAGCTTCGCGAGCGTGACGAAGGTTTCGAGAAAACGCGTGTTCATGGCGGTCGGACGGAGGGTGAGCGCGCACTTTGCCGGTGAGGAAAAGTGAACGGAGCCGGGGAAAACCCCGAGATCCGTTAAGAAATTCTATACACGAAGCGCAGAAAAACTCGTTGGCGACAAAATTTTTTCTTTTCTATTCTTCGCCGTATCCGATGACACGGCACCGTCATCCCGACGACATACCGATCTGCGACACGACCTCATGACGCCTTCCGAATTCCGCCAGTCCGTGCGCCACGGCGCGTTCCGCGGCCCGACCGCCGGCCACTGCGGCCCGTACGCGCAAGCGAACCTCGCGATCCTGCCCGAGGCGGTCGCGCACGATTTCCTGCGCTTCTGCCAGGCGAACCCGAAAGCCTGCCCGCTGCTGGGCGTCGGCGAACCGGGCGCGTTCCGGGTCGATGCGCTCGGCGAGGATCTCGACATCCGCACCGACGTGCCGAGCTACAACGTGTACCGCGACGGCCGCCTGACCGAAAGCGTCGAGTCGCTCGAAGCGCTGTGGCGCGACGATTTCGTCGTATTCGCGATCGGCTGCTCGTTCTCGTTCGAGGACATGCTGGCCCGCGAAGGAATCGGCCTGCGCCACGTCGAGGAGGGGCGCAACGTGCCGATGTACCGCACGTCGATTCCGAATCGCCGTGCGGGGATCTTCGGCGGCCAGCTCGTCGTGTCGATGCGGCCGATGCGCGGCGCCGACGCGATCCGCGCGGTGCAGATCACGAGCCGGTTTCCGGGCGTGCACGGCGCGCCGATCCATCTCGGCGATCCGCGCGAGCTGGGCATCGCCGACCTGAACGCCCCCGAATTCGGCGACGCGGTGACGATCCGCGACGGCGAGCTGCCGGTGTTCTGGGCGTGCGGCGTGACGCCGCAAACCGCGCTGATGGACGCGAAGCTGCCGATCGCGATCGCGCACACGCCCGGCCACATGCTGATGACCGACATCACGAACGCGTCGCTGGCCGTGTTCTGACGCGCGGCGACGACACGCACGACACACACGCACGACACACACGCACGACACACACGCACGACACACACGCACGACACCCCCCCGCACGCACGATCGCCATTTGACGGCGCACAACGACAGGAGCACCACCATGGAAAGCAAGACCCTCGCGGCGAACACCGCGGAGCCCGCGAGCCCCGAGAGCGGCGGCCTGTTCTCGTGGTACGGGGACGCGCAGCCGCGCGAGCGCCGCGCGTTCTGGAGCTGCAAGGTCGGCTACATGCTCGACGGGATGGACACGCAGATGCTGTCGTTCGTGATCCCGACGCTCGTCGCGACCTGGGGCATTTCGCTCGCGGATGCGGGCTTCATCGGCACGATCACGCTGCTCGCGTCGGCGGCCGGCGGCTGGATCGCCGGCATCCTGTCCGACCGGATCGGCCGCGTGCGCACGCTGCAGCTCACCGTGCTGTGGTTTGCCGTGTTCACCGCGCTGTGCGGGCTCGCGCAGAACTACCACCAGCTGCTCGCGGCGCGCGCGCTGATGGGCTTCGGCTTCGGCGGCGAATGGACGGCCGGTGCGGTGCTGATCGGCGAGGTGATCCGTGCGCGCGACCGCGGCAAGGCGGTCGGCCTCGTGCAGTCGGGCTGGGCGATCGGCTGGGGGCTCTGCGCGCTGCTGTATGCGCTGCTGTTCTCGGTGCTGCCGGCCGATGAGGCGTGGCGCGCGCTGTTCCTCGTCGGCCTCGCGCCCGCGCTGCTGGTCGTCGCGATTCGCCGCTACGTGAAGGAGCCGGACGTCTACGAGAAGGAGAAGGCCGCGCAGGCGAAAGTGGCCGATGCGCCGCGCCTCACCGAGATCTTCGCGCCGAAGCTGATCACGACGACGCTGCGCGCGGCGCTGCTGACGACGGGCGCGCAGGGCGGCTACTACGCGATCACGACGTGGCTGCCGACCTTCCTGAAGACCGAGCGGCACCTCACGGTGATGGGCACCGGCGGCTATCTCGCGATGATCATCTTCGGCTCGTGGGTCGGCTACCTGACGAGCGCGTACCTGACTGACCGCCTGGGCCGCAAGCCGAACTTCATCCTGTTCGCGGTCGGCTCGATGGTGATCGCGTTCGCGTACACGTCGCTGCACCTGACCAACGCGTCGATGCTGTGGCTCGGCTTCCCGCTCGGTTTCTTCGCGTCGGGCATCTTCTCGGGGATGGGCGCGTTCCTCACCGAGCTGTTCCCGACCCGTGTGCGCGGCTCCGGCCAGGGCTTCTGCTACAACGTGGGCCGCGCGATCGGTGCGCTGTTCCCGTTCCTGATCGGCGCGCTGTCCAAACAATACGGGCTCGGCACGAGCATCGGCATCTTCGCGGTCGCCGCGTACGGCGTGGTGATCGTCGCCGCGCTGACGCTGCCCGAGACCCGCGGCCGCGAACTCGACGCCGCGTAAGCGGCAAGGGCGGCCGGCCCTTCGTTTTCATTCCCCTTGATCGACTCCGTGACACGGCGCGCGCCGCGCGCCGTGCGGCGGCGCTCGTCCCTCGATTCCACGACGCATCGACCCGACATCATGACTGACCGACACCTTTCCCCCGTTCCCTCCGACGCCGCGCGCTGGCAATTCTGGATCGACCGCGGCGGCACGTTCACCGACATCGTCGCGCGCCGGCCCGACGGCACGCTCGTCACGCACAAGCTGCTGTCGGAGAACCCGGAGCAATACCGCGACGCGGCCGTGGCCGGCATCCGCCACCTGCTCGGCCTCGCGGCCGGCGAGCCGATCACGCCCGAGCGCGTCGACATGGTGAAGATGGGCACGACGGTCGCGACCAACGCGCTGCTCGAACGCAAGGGCGAACGCACCGCGCTCGCGACGACGCGCGGCTTTCGCGACGTGCTGCGCATCGCGTACCAGAACCGGCCGCGCCTGTTCGACCTCGACATCGTGCTGCCCGATGCGCTGTACGAGACCGTCGTCGAGATCGACGAGCGCGTCGGCGCGCACGGCGAGGTGGTCGTGCCGCTCGACGTTCAGGGTGCCGAAGCGTCGTTGCGCCGCGTGTTCGACTCGGGCGTGCGTGCGCTCGCGATCGTGCTGATCCACGGCTATCGCTACACCGCACACGAACGCATGCTGGCCGAACTCGCGCGCCGGATCGGCTTCACGCAGGTGTCGGTGTCGCACGAGGTGTCGCCGCTGATGAAGATGGTGTCGCGTGGCGATACGACCGTGGTCGATGCGTACCTGTCGCCGATCCTGCGCCGCTATGTCGAGCAGGTCGCGCACGAGATGCCCGGCGTGAACCTGCAGTTCATGCAGAGCAGCGGCGGGCTGACGCGCGCCGATGCGTTCCAGGGCAAGGACGCGATCCTGTCGGGCCCGGCCGGCGGCATCGTCGGGATGGTGCGCGCCGCGCAGGCGGCCGGCTTCGAGCGCGTGATCGGCTTCGACATGGGCGGCACGTCGACCGACGTGTCGCACTACCACGGCGAGTTCGAGCGCGTGTTCGAGACGCAGGTGGCCGGCGTGCGGATGCGTGCGCCGATGATGAGCATCCATACGGTGGCCGCGGGCGGCGGCTCGGTGCTCGGCTTCGACGGCGCGCGGCTGCGCGTCGGGCCCGAGTCGGCCGGCGCGAACCCGGGGCCGGCCGCCTACCGGCGTGGCGGCCCGCTGACGGTGACCGACTGCAACGTGATGCTCGGCAAGATCCAGCCCGATCATTTCCCGCGCGTGTTCGGCCCGCACGCGGACGAACCGCTCGACCGCGACGGCGTGGTCGCGAAGTTCGCGGCGCTCGCCGACGAGATCCACGCGGCCACCGGGCGGCGCGAGACGCCCGAGGCGCTCGCCGAAGGCTTCCTGGAAATCGCGATCGGCAGCATGGCGAACGCGATCAAGAAGATTTCCGTGCAGCGCGGCCACGACGTGTCGCGCTACGTGCTGACGACGTTCGGCGGCGCGGGCGGCCAGCACGCGTGCGGCGTGGCCGATGCGCTCGGCATGACGCAGGTGTTCGCGCATCCGCTGGCGGGCGTGCTGTCGGCATACGGGATGGGCCTCGCCGACCAGACCGCGATGCGCGAGCGCGCGGTCGAGGCCGTGTTGTCCGACGATTCATTGCCGGTGCTGAATGCCGCGCTCGACCGGCTGGCCGACGAGGCCGCCGGCGCGCTGCTCGAACAGGGCGTGCCGCCGGAGCGGATCGCGACCGAGCGGCGCGTGCACCTGCGCTACCAGGGCACCGATTCGACGCTCGACGTGCCGGCCGGCAGCGTCGAGGCGATGCAGCAGGCGTTCGAAGCCGCCTACCGGCAGCGCTACGCGTTCCTGATGCCGGGCACGCCGCTCGTCGCCGAACTCGCGTCGGTCGAGGCGATCGGCCGCTCCGACGCGCCGGTGGAGATTGCACCGCTCGCGCCGCGCAACGAGGGCGACGAGGCCGCGCTGCGCGCCCATTCCGCGGTGCGCTTCTACTCCGGCGGCCGATGGCACGACGCGGCGCTCTACGTGCGCGACACGCTGCTGGCCGGCGACGCGATCGACGGCCCGGCGATCGTCGCGGAGCAGAACGGCACGACCGTCGTCGAGCCCGGCTGGCGTGCGCAGATGACCGCGCAGGGCAACCTCGTGCTGACGCGCACCACGCCGCTGCCGACGCGCCGCTCGCTCGGCACGGACGCCGACCCGGTGCGGCTCGAGATCTTCAACAACCTGTTCATGTCGATCGCCGAGCAGATGGGGCTGCGGCTGCAGAACACCGCGTACTCGGTGAACATCAAGGAGCGGCTCGACTTCTCGTGTGCGATCTTCGACGGCGACGGCAACCTGATCGCGAACGCGCCGCACATGCCCGTGCACCTCGGCTCGATGGGCGAGAGCATCCGCACGGTGATCGAGCGCAACCGCGGCCGCATGCGCGACGGCGACGTGTTCATGCTGAACGACCCGTATCACGGCGGCACGCACCTGCCGGACGTGACGGTCATCACGCCGGTGTTCGCGGACGGTTCGGACGCGCCGCTGTTCTACGTCGGCTCGCGCGGCCACCACGCGGACATCGGCGGCACGACGCCGGGCTCGATGCCGCCCGATTCGACCCACATCGACGAGGAGGGCGTGCTGATCGACAACTGGCAGCTCGTGTCGGCCGGCACGCTGCGCGATGCGCAAACCCGCGCGCTGCTCGCGTCGGGCCGCTACCCGGCGCGCAACGTCGAGCAGAACATGGCCGACCTGCGCGCGCAGGTCGCCGCGAACCAGAAGGGCGTCGACGAGCTGCGCCGGATGGTCGCGCAGTTCGGCCGCGACGTCGTGCTCGCGTTCATGGGGCACGTGCAGGACAACGCGGAAGAAGCCGTGCGGCGCGTGATCGGCGCGCTGCAGGACGGCGCGTACCGCTATCCGCTCGACAACGGCGCGGAGATCCGCGTCGCGATTCGCGTCGACCGCGCGGCGCGGCGCGCGGAAATCGATTTCACGGGCACGTCCGCGCAGCTCGACAACAACTTCAACGCGCCGAAGGCCGTCTGCATGGCCGCCGTGCTGTACGTGTTCCGCACGCTGGTCGGCGACGACATCCCGCTGAACGCCGGCTGCCTGAAGCCGCTCACGGTGATCGTGCCCGCGCGCTCGATGCTGAACCCCGAGTATCCGGCGGCGGTCGTGTCGGGCAACGTCGAGACGTCGTCGGCCATCACCAATGCGCTGTACGGCGCGCTCGGCTGCGTCGCGTCGAGCCAGGGAACGATGAATAACTTCACATTCGGCAACGATCAGTACCAGTACTACGAGACGATCGCGGGCGGCAGCGGTGCCGGCGACGGTTTCGCCGGCGTCGGCGCGGTGCAGACGCACATGACGAACTCGCGGCTCACCGATCCGGAGGTGCTCGAATGGCGCTACCCGGTGCGGCTCGATTCGCACCGGATCCGCGCCGGGTCGGGCGGCGGCGGGCGCTGGCGCGGCGGCGACGGTGCGGTGCGGCGGATCCGCTTCCTGGCGCCGATGACCGCGTCGATCCTGTCTAACAACCGGATTCATGCGCCGTTCGGTGCGGCGGGCGGCGAGGCCGGCGCGCTCGGCCGCAACACGATCGAGCGCGCGGACGGCACGGTCGAGGCGCTCGACCATATCGGCCGCGCGCAGATGGCGCCGGGCGATGTCTTCGTCGTCGAAACGCCGGGCGGCGGCGGATACGGCGCGGCGGGCTGAGCCGTGCCGCCGGTGCGCGAACGACATTGCAACGGACTGTGGAATAAATCCGCGCATTAACGCACAAAAGGAATCAAAATCGACGAAAAATCGGGTCGCCGAACGGCGATCCGACCCTGTCGACGCGGTCGCGTCACCGCACGCTCGCTGACCGCTGGAACCAGCCGCAAACGCCCGCCTGGCGGGGCGCTCAGCCCATTCGCCGAACCCGTTGCGCAGCGCCGCAACTCCGATTGATCCGGCTGCCCATCATGAAAAGTCCGGCTTGCCAATCGAGTCCCAATTCCTTGACACTCTGCTCTAAATGTGAGTGCCAATCCTGATCGTCATTTGATAAGATTGGTCTCATCATTCGTTAGGCAGCACCTGCGCGCATGACGCGCGAACGCCGGGTCGCATTAGCGGGAAACAAGTACGGGACGAGGCCCATCATCACGGCAATCACGGCCGCCTTTCCGGGCGCGCATCACGCGCGGCCCGGCAGGGCGGTCGGCCGGCTCGCCTCCGTCTACACTGTGCGTTTTTTCTGGATCGGGGCGTCTCCATGGATGACGAAAACGATAGCGCGGTGCTCGAGGCGCACGTCGGTACGCGCAGCCCCTGCTGGCGTCTCGGCAGCGACAGCAATGCACTCGAACTGGCGGCCGTTCGCGGCCTGACCAACGTCGCCGTCGCGCTGACGGGCGAACAGGCCGAGCGCATCCGCGCGCTGACCGGTGTCACGTCGCACCTCGTGCTCGACATCACGCTGTTCGGCGAGCCGGTTCGCCTCCATCTCGTCGGCCGCAAGGTCGACACGACCAACTGGGCCGGCACGGCGTCCGCCTATTCCGATGCCGAATCCGTCGCGTGCGATCTCGCGCACGGGCTCGCGTTCGCCGAGCAGGTCGTGTCCGAAGTGAATTCGCTCGTCGTGATCCTCGATCGCAACGGGATGGTGCAGCGCTTCAACCGCCTGTGCGAGGAAGTGACGGGCAAGCGCGAGGTCGACGTGATCGGCCGCAGCGCGTTCGAGCTGTTCATGAGCCCGGAGCAGGGCGCGCAGTCGCGCAGCAACATCACGGGCTTTTTCGCGAGCAACCATTCGTTCGCGGTCGAGCGCTACATCAACACGGTCAACGGGCCGCGCCTGTTCCAGTTCCGCAACAAGTTCGTGCAGAGCGGCAGCGGCGTCGACGAGCAGTTCCTGATCTGCTCGGGCATCGACATCACCGAGGAGCGCAGCGCGCAGCAGCGGCTCATCGAACTCGCGAACACCGACGTGCTGACCGGCCTGCCGAACCGCCACGCGATCAGCGAGCGCATCCACGCGGCGATCGCCGCCGAGACCGCCGCGACGCGCGGGCAGGTCGGCATCCTGTTCCTCGATCTCGACAACTTCAAGCGCGTCAACGATCACTACGGGCACATCACCGGCGACCGGCTGCTGCAGGACGTGTCGGCGATCATCAGCGGCTGCCTGCCGTCCGGCGCGACGCTCGCGCGGCTCGGCGGCGACGAATTCCTCGTGCTGTTCGAGCACGGCACGCGGCCGCTGCTCGAAGCGACCGCGCAGATCATTCTCGAACGGCTGCGCACGCCGATCCATCTCGGGCTGATGGAGGTCTACACGAGCTGCTCGATCGGCATCGCGATGCATCCGCAGCACGGCGACTCGCTCGAGACGCTGATCCGCAGCGCGGATACCGCGATGTACGTCGCGAAGGAAGAGGGCAAGCATACGTACCGCGTGTTCTCGTTGGAGATGAACCAGAAGGTCGCGAAGTACATGTGGCTCGACACGAACCTGCGCAAGGCGCTCGAAGACGAGCAGTTCGTGCTGCACTACCAGCCGGTCGTCGATATCGCGACCGGCGACGTGCACGGCGTCGAGGCGCTGATCCGCTGGCAGTCGCCCGATCGCGGGCTCGTCGCGCCGGTCGAGTTCATCCGGTTCGCGGAGGAGTCGGGCCTGATCGCGCCGCTCGGGCGCTGGGTGATGCGTACCGCGGCCGCGCAGGCCGCTGCGTGGAAGGCGAAGGGGCTCGGCATCCGGATCGCGGTGAACGTGTCCGCGCGGCAATTGCAGGACATGAACATCGTGCACCAGATGGCGTCGATCCTCGACGCCGCGGGGCTCAAGCCCGGCCTGCTCGACATCGAGCTGACCGAGAGCTGCTTCATCGAGGACGAGGATGCGGCCAACGGGCTGATGCGGCAGTTCCGCCAGCTCGGCGCGCAGATCCATCTCGACGATTTCGGCACCGGCTATTCGTCGCTGTCGCAGTTGTCGCGCCTGCCGCTCGATGCGATCAAGCTCGACCGCAGCTTCATCACGGGCATCGACCGCAATCCGCGCTCGCAGGCGCTGGTGCGCTCGGTCGTGTCGCTCGCGAAGGCGCTGAATTTCGCGGTGGTCGCCGAAGGCGTCGAAACGCGTGCGGAAGCCGAATTCCTCAAGCAGCTCGACGTCGATCACGCGCAGGGCTACTACTACGCGCGCCCGATGCCGGCCCAGGCATTCGAGGCATGGCTCGCGGAGACGAGAAAGCTCAGGCTGATCGCCTGAGCTTCGTTCACGAACGGGCGCCGCCGGCGAGCGGCGGCGCCCGTCGCATTACACCGTGCGCAGCTTCGACACGCGCCGGTTCTGCAGCATCACGAGGCGTTCCATGTACGCGAGATCCTTCGGCTCGATCGTGAACGCCGCATGCACCCACGCTTCCGTGATGTCCATCAGCTCGGAGCGCGTCAGCTGGAACACCCGCTCGCGCGCACGCAGCATCGCACGCACGCCGTTCAGCTTCGGCTTCGTCACGTCGATGAAGGTGCGTGTCGCGAGATACGCGTCACCCGCGTCGAACGTCTGGTCGACCAGCCCGCGATCCTCGTACCACTCGGAGGCGTGCGCTTCGCCCGTCGAGATCAGTTGCTCCGCAACGCCCCGATCGGCCTTGCGCGCGACGAGCGAATAGCCGCCCATGCCCGGGAACAGGTTGAACGCGATCTCGGGAAACCCGAGCTTCACGCCCTTCTGCGCGAGCACGTAGTGATGCGCGAGCGCGGCCTCGAAACCACCGCCGAGCGCGCTGCCCTCGACCATCGCGATCGAGATCGCCCCGGTGCCGAAGCCCGTGTAGATCTCGTACACGCCGTCGATGCACGAGCGCGCATAGGCCATCAGCAGGTCACGCTTGCCGCTGCGGATCGCGTCGACGAAAAAGCTCAGGTCGCCGCCGACGTTGAACAGCTCGGGGACGAGCGAGCCCGTCACCCAGAAGTCGAACGGCAGGCCCGAATCGCGTGCGACGCGCGCGAGATGGATGATGTCGGTAACGAGTTGCTGGTTGAAGCACGGCCGCGGCTCCGATCGCAGCATCATCCACATGACATTACGTCCCTCTTCATAAAAGGCAGTCAGTTGCGTGAGTTCGCCGGCTTCATAAAACGGGCGGCACGCGGGATGGGATTGGAGTTGCATGGTATGTCCTCGTGAGATGTGGTTTTCGAAGACCGTCGCGCCCGGTGCCGAGCGGGAGGCGAGTGTCCCGCAAGGCGCCGGGCGCGAGGCACCGCCATTGTTGCGCGCGCACAAAAGTCGAATTGCGAGGAACCACGCACGACCGGGACGCGGGTGGCGGCCGCATCGGTGCGCGCGGGAAAGGTGGCGGCGCGCGGGGCGGGGCCGGTATCGGGAGAAGGTGGGCGGCGCGTCGGACGGGGCCGCCACGCGTGTGACGGCGGCCGGAAAGGTAGCCGGGCAGGTTCGCCGTGTTGCGCGAATGCGTGTAAACGGCCGATCCGGCGCGTGGCCGCCGGCGGCGTCCGCTTACATGCTGAAAGCGCTGCCGGGCCGCCGTGCGGCCCCTATGGAAGATGCGGACTGGCGCTGCGCCCGTGCGTCGATTAGCTTTAAAGGATCACGCAGCGCGTGCCATCGGGCGCGCCGGGAGGGGACCATGACCACGTTCCAGAAAGTGTGGCAGTTGCTCGTCGGAAAGCCGCTCGACCCGCTCGATCCGCGCACGCGGCATGCGATCGCCGTGACGCCGCTGCTCGCCTGGGTCGGGCTCGGCGCCGACGGGCTGTCGTCGTCGTGCTACGGCCCGGAAGAAGCGTTTCTCGCGCTCGGCCAGCACCATGCGCTCGCGCTGTTCCTCGCACTCGCGACGGCGGCGACCGTGTTCATCATCGCGCTCGGCTACAACCAGGTGATCGAGCTGTTCCCGACGGGCGGCGGCGGGTACCGCGTCGCGACGTCTCTGCTCGGCTCGAAGCCGGGGCTGGTATCCGGCGCCGCGCTGCTGGTCGACTACGTGCTGACCGTCGCGACGTCGCTCGCGAGCGGCGTCGACGCGTTCTTCAGCCTGCTGCCGGTGAGCGCGCAGGCGTTCAAGCTCACGACCGAGATCGTGCTGATCCTGCTGATGACGGGGCTCAATTTCCGCGGGATGCGCGAATCGATCATGGTGCTGCTGCCGATCTTCATCGGCTTCGTGGTCCTGCACTTCGCGCTGATCGTGTATGGCGTCGCCGTGCACGGCAGCAGCCTCGCGATGGTGGTGCCCGACGCCGTGCACGAAGCGCACGGCATGTCGCAGTCGCTCGGCCTGTTCGTGCTGCTCGCGCTGCTGATGCGCGCGTTCTCGCTCGGCGGCGGCACCTACACGGGCCTCGAGGCCGTGTCGAACAACGTGAACATGCTCGCCGACCCGCGCGTGCCGAACGGCAAGGTGACGATGTGGTACATGTCGACGTCGCTCGCGTTCACGGCCGGCGGCATCATCCTGCTGTACATGCTGTGGCATGCGCGGCCCGTCGAAGGCCAGACGCTCAACGCGGTGGTGTTCGGCAGCGTGATCGATCATCTCGGGCTCGGCTCGGCATTCGCGCGCCACGCATTGCTCGCGGCCGTGCTCGCGTTCGAGGCCGGGCTGCTGATGGTCGGCGCGCAGACGGGCTTCCTCGACGGCCCGGCCGTGCTGTCGAACATGGCGTCCGATTCATGGGTGCCGCGCCATTTCCGCGACCTGTCGGGGCGCCTCGTGCGGCAGAACGGCATCATCGTCGTCGGGCTGTCGAGCCTGCTGATCCTCCTGTGGACGCACGGCAGCGTCGACGTGCTCGTCGTGCTGTACAGCATCAACGTGTTCCTCACGTTCAGCCTGTCGCTGCTCGGGCTGTGCACGTACTGGTGGCGTCATCGCAGCCAGCAGGGCTGGGCCAAGCACTTCTTCCTGTCGGCGCTCGGGCTGAGCGTGACGGCGACCGTGCTCGTCATCACGCTGATCGAGAAGTTCACGGCGGGCGGCTGGCTCACGGTGCTCGTGACGAGCGCGGTGATCGCGCTGTGCTTCATGATCAACCGGCACTACGCCTATACGCGTGCGCAGCTCGCGAAGGAAGACGCGCTGTTCTCGGGGAAGGCCCCCGAAGTCGACGAGGCGAGCGCGCCGGGCAAGCCCGACCCGTCGCAGCCGACGGCCGTGCTGCTGGTCGGCAAGCATCGCGGCGCGAGCATGCACGCGCTGCTGTGGGTCAACCGGCTGTTTCCCGGGCACTTTCGCAACGTGATCTTCCTCGCGGTCGGCGAAGTCGACGCGAAGGCGTACGACGGTCACGAGCATCTCGAACGGCTGCGCCACGCGATCACCGAATCGCTCGACTACTATGTCGCGCACTGCCGCCGCAACGGCATCGCGGCCGATTACCGGATCGCGTTCGGCACGAATCCCGTCGTCGAATTCATGAACCTTGCTTCGTCGACGCTCGACGAATACCCGAACGCCGTGTGCTTCGCGAGCAAGCTGATCTTCCGGCGCGTGAATTTCCTCACGGCCTGGCTGCACAACCAGACGCCCGTCGAGCTGCAGGCGCGGCTGCACGTCGAGGGCAAGCAGATGGTGCTGCTGCCGATGAACGTCGGCTAGCGGCGGGCGAAACGGCTCACCCGGCTGATGAAAACGATCGCGGCAAGCGCACGGGCGACTGCAAATGACGCGCTGACACGGGCGAGCCCATCGTGCCGGCGACCGTCGGCCGGGCCGTCACGGATGGTCGCGCTTGCGCGCGCGATGCGGCCGCCGCACGTGCGCGTGGCGATACGTTGCCCGCAGCCGCTCGCGCCGCCGCCGCGCGTAGAAGAACAGCCCCAGCAGCGCAGCGAACGCCAGCAGCATGACGAGTTGCACGATTCCGTTTGCCATATCGCCTCCGGCCGCATGGGCGGCCGCTGCGTCGCACGCCAGCCGTCGCCCGTGAAGACGTTTTCATTGTAGAAGCCGCCGCGCAGACCGTCGCTTGACGCTCGCGCACGGGGCGCACAAACTGGCCGGCACGCGTGCGTGCCGCGCCGGTCCGGGTTGCGCGGCCGCGTTTTCAAGCATGGCGCGACGAGGTGCGATGTGGTGCCCTTTTATCCCCGAGTGTTCGGCTGGACGCTTGCCGGCGCGCTCGCGCTCGGCCTGCCGGACGCGCATGCCGCACCGCCCGGCGCATCGCAGCGCGCGGACATTCCCGTCGACACGGGCGGCGGCGCGCCCGTCACGATCGTCAGCGACGTCCACGAATTCGTGATCCAGCACGACGGCTCGCTCGACGAGCACGACGATTCGACGCTGCGCGCGAACGACGCGAACGGCATCGATGCCATCGCGCAGCGCTATGTGTGGTTCGACAGGAATCTCGAGAAGGTGGAACTGGTCGCGGCCGAGACGATCGACCGCGACGGGGTCGCGCATCCGGTCGGCGCGGACGGTATCCGCGACGTGCAGGAACCGCGCTCGGCCGGCGCGCCGACGTTCCAGGACGGGCTGCTGCGCACGGTCGTGTTTCCCGGCGTCGAAGCCGGATCGAGCACGCGCGTGGCGTTCCGCAAGACCCGCACGAAGCCGGTCAACCGCGGCTACTTCGGCTATACCGTGGAGCCGTCGCGGGAGCCGGTCGACAGCCAGCGGCTGATCTTCGACGTGCCGGCCGACATGCCGCTGTACGCGGATGCGCGCGGCTACGTCGCGCTGCCGCCGGTCACTGCGAACGGCCGCACGCGCTACGAATTCGACTACCGGCACGGCCCGTACGACCGCATCGAAAGCGGCGCGGTCGGCTACGCGACCTACGGCGACCGGCTCGTCGTGTCGACGCTGCCCGACTACGCGGCGTTCGCCGCGCGCTATCGCAACGCGGCCGTCGATCCGGGCGCCGACGATCCGGCCGTGGCACAGCTGGCGCGCACGCTCACCGCGGGCGCCGCCGATCCGCGCGACAAGGCGCGCATCCTGTACGACTGGGTGCAGGCGAACATCCGCTACGTCGGGCTGTTTCTCGGCGAAACGGCCGCCGCGCCGCATCGCGTGACGGACATCCTGCGCAACCGCTACGGCGACTGCAAGGATCATGTCGCGCTGTTCGGCGCGCTGCTCGCGGCGGTCGGCATCCGCAGCGAGCCGGTGCTGCTCAATCTCGGGTCCGTCTACGCGCTGCCGTCGGTGCCCGGCTACGGCGGCGGCGCGATCAACCACGCGATCACGTGGCTGCCCGATCTCGCGCGTTATGCGGACACGACGACGGCCGGCATCGCATTCGGCTATCTGCCGCCGATCGTGATGGACCGTCCCGCGCTGCTGGTCGACACCGGCGTGCTGTCGCGCACGCCGGCCACGCAGCCGCGCGGCCGCCTTGCGCGGGTCGAGATCGATGCGGCCGGGGCGGGCGCGACGCGTTTTCATGCGTACGTCGAGGACGACGGCTGGACGGCCGAGCTCGAGCGCAACCTGTTTCGCCGCGCGACGCCCGACTCCGTCGCCCAGCTCGCGAACAACCGGCTGCGGCAAAGCGGCCTGCGCGGCCGCGCGCAACTGTCGACCAGCGACCGGCGCGTGACCGACGGACCGTTCGACGTGACGATGTCGGGCACGCTCGATCATTTCGTGTGGCCTGACGGCACGACCGCGGTGCCCGCGCTGTCGAGCCTCACGGGCGGCATCGCGACGCAGGTCGAGAACTGGCTCGCCGAGCCCGCGCGCACGCAGCCGTGGGGCTGCATCGGCGGCACGTTCGACGAGACCGGCCAGATCGCGCTGCCGGCGGACGTCGCGGTGACCGACCTGCCGGCCGATACGACCGTGCACGACCGCTTCGTCGACTTCACGTCGCATTACGTATTCGACGCGGCCGCGCGCGTCGTGCAGGTCACGCGGCGAATGACCGCGGATTTCGGCCGTCAGGTGTGTTCGGCGGACGAATTCACGGCGCTGCGCGCGTCGCTCGAACGCATCGAACGCGACACGCAGGCGCAGATCGTCGTGCGGGCGAAAGGGCGTTGAACGGGCAGGGAACGTGAGCGCATCGAGGCGATCGCTCGACGCGCAGGAGGGACATCATGACGGAACGGGATCACGAGATCGCCGATCTCTCGAAGGAATTGCTGGGCCGGATCGTGCAAGGCACCGTGACGAGCGGCGTGGTCGTCGATGCTGAGCAGTGCGCGGCGCTTGCCGTGCAGTGCGCGACGGCGCTGGTCGACAGGCTGGACGCGCGCAGCGACTGAGCGCTGCCGTCACGCGTGACGGCAATCGGGGCGACGCGTGGCGGCCGCGGCCGGCATCACGCATGAAGCGTGACGCGCGCCACGTCACGCATTACGCTTCGACCCGCACGTCGCCGTCCGCGCGCACGGCGCCCGGCGGCTTGCCCACCACGCGCTTGAACGCGCGGCTGAACGCGGCGAGCGAGCCGTAGCCGAGCCGGTACGCGACGGCCTCGATCGTCTCGTGGTCGCGCGTGATCCACTGCGCGGCGAGCCGCATCCGCAGCTCGGTCAGGTAGCGCACCGGCGTCATCCCGGTGGCCGCGAGAAAGCGTTCGGCGAATACCGAACGCGACACGCCCGCTTCGGTCGCGAGTTCCGCCACGCTCCAGTTGCGGCCCGGGTCGCGATGCAGCGCGACGATCGCGCGGCCGAGCTTCGGCTCGCGCAGCGCCTGCACCCAGCCCGTCGCATCGCCGCATCCGCATTCGACCCAGCCGCGCACGATGAACGCCGCGACCACATCGGCGAGCCGCGCGAGGATGCCCGCGAAACCCGCGCGCGCCGAGCACGCTTCGCGCTCCATCGCGTCGAGCATCGGGCGGATTTCCGGGTAGCGCGCGAGCAGCGTGCCGACGTGCATGAACTCGGGCATCGTGCCGACGAGCGGCTGCATGCCGCCGAGATCGAGCTCCATGCACGCGCTGAAGATCAGCGCATCGCCGGCGCCCGGCTCGGCCGTCGCGCAACGGGCGGGCGACACGCCGGCCGACGCCACCGACGCGACCGTATCGCAGATCTTCGCGACCTCGAAGCCGTTGATCTCGCGGCACGGTGCATCGGGGTCCGACAGCAGCGCGTGCATGCCGCCGCGCGGCAGCAGGATCGCGTCGCCGGCTTCGAGCCGCATCGTGGCGCCCGACGCGTCGCGCAGCAACACGGGCCCGCGCCCGACGAAATGGAACTGCGCGCGCCCCGTCCCGTGGCCAAAATTCAGCCCGAACGGCCGCGCGACCTGGATGCGGCGGTACTGCACGCCGCTCAGGCGCATCCCCAGCAGCAGCTCGCTGACGAGGTCGTGCGCATCGGGGATGGGCGGAAGCAGGGGCTCGGACATATCGAGATTCGGACGAACGATCAACAAGAACGGATTGTATGTCATAGACCGTCCTGACGTGGTTCCTTACGATACGCCCTCATCAGTACTTTCCCTAACCGACACGGAACCACGCATGAATCCCGGAACCTCCACGGCCGCCTCGACGGCGGCCCCCCGCGAACCGGCCTGGGGCGCGGTATTCGCGATGACGCTCGGCGTGTTCGGGCTCGTCACGGCCGAATTCCTGCCGGCCAGCCTGCTGACGCCGATGGCCGACAGCCTCGGCGTGACCGAAGGCGTGGCCGGGCAGGCCGTCACGGCCACCGCGACGGTCGCGCTGGTCACGAGCCTGCTGATCTCGGCGCTGACGCGCACGATCGACCGGCGGCGCGTGCTGCTCGTGTTCTCGGTGCTGCTCGTTGTGTCGAACCTGGCGGTCGCGTTCGCGCCGAACCTGGCAATGCTGCTGATCGGCCGCGTCGTGCTCGGCATCGCGCTCGGCGGCTTCTGGACGATGGCGACGGCCACCGCGATGCGGCTCGTGCCGACCGCGATGGTGCCGCGTGCGCTGTCGATCATCTTCAGCGGCGTGGCGGTCGCGACGATCGCGTCCGCGCCGATGGGCAGCTACTTCGGTCACCTGATCGGCTGGCGCAACGTGTTCCTGATCGCGGCCGCGCTCGGCGGCATCGCGTTCGTGTCGCAGATCCTCACGCTGCCGTCGATGCCGCCGAGCGGCACGACGCGGCTGCGCACGCTGATCGACGTGCTGCGCCGGCCGACCGTCGGCCTCGGCATGTTCGCGACGATCCTCGTGTTCACCGGACACTTCGCGTTCTTCACGTACCTGCGGCCGTTCCTCGAGCAGGTCGCGGGCGTCGGCGTGAACGGGCTGTCGGCGATCCTGCTCGGCTACGGCATCGCGAACTTCGTCGGCACGTCGCTTGCCGGCCGTGTGCTCGAACACCGGTTGCGGCCGATGCTGATCGGGATGCCCGCGCTGATGGTCGTGCTCGGCGTGGCGCTCGTCGCGCTCGGCCGCGCGCCGATGATCGACGCGGTACTCGTCGCGTTGTGGGGGATGGCGTTCGGCGGCGTGCCCGTCGCGTGGTCGACGTGGGTCACGCGCACCGTGCCCGATGAGGCCGAGAGCGCGGGCGGGCTGATCGTCGCGGCGATCCAGCTTGCAATCGCGACGGGCGCGGCAGCCGGCGGCGTCGTGTTCGACGCGAACGGGGCAGCCGGCGTCTTCGTCGCGGCAGCCGTTGTGCTGGCCGTTGCGGTCGCGACGATCGTGACCGGCGTGCCGAAGCGCGTCGGCGTGGTGTCCGCGCTGGCGGAATGACGTAGTACCGGCGGGCCGCCCGGCCCGCCGCTCAGCGCACCGGTGCGTGCGCGTCGAGCAACTGCCGGTGGCGCGTTTCGGTCGCATCGTCGGCGGGGAACATGCATTCCATGCGCAACTCCTGCGCGGCGGCGCTTTGCGGCGTCCCGACCGTCGTGACCAGCGAGAAGTAACGCAGCACGACACCTTCGTGCACGAAGCCGATCGGGATGACCGGCAGCGACGGGGCGGCGGCCGGCACCGGCGGCGTTTTCCAGTCGTGCGGCGCATCGGGGCTCGCGAGCAGGTCGTCGAGCAACTGCCGTGTGTCGTCATCGATCACGCGGCCGACCGCTTCGCGATGCACGCGTTGCAGCAGGCTGCGCGACACCGTCTCCCAGTCGGCCACGAACGGCCGCATGCCGTGCGGATCGAACATCAGGCGCAGCAGGTTGCGCGGGCCGTCGCGCGCGGCCATGTCGATGAAGCAGCTGAAGAAGCGCGGCGCCGCGTCGTTGGTCATCAGCACGTTCCAGTGGCGATCCATCACGATCGCCGGAAACGGATCGTGCTGGCGCACGACCCGTTCGAGCGCGCCGATCACGCCCTGCATCTCCTGCGCATCCCACGACGCTTCCGAATACACCGGCGCATAGCCGGCCGCGAGCAACAGCGCGTTGCGCTCGCGCAGCGGCACGTCCAGCGTTTGCGCGAGCGTCAGCAGCGTGTCGCGGCCCGGCACGCTGCGTCCGCTTTCGATGAAGCTGATCTGGCGCTGCGAGATACCCGCGTCGAGCGACAGGTCGAGCTGGCTCACGCCGCGCACGTCGCGCCAGTAGCGCAGCAACTGGCCGAGTTCGTGCGGCGGCGCGTGCGGTTCGCGGCGGCTGGCGTTCATCGTGCCTCCCAGGGCGTTCCGTGAAGGACGCGATCGACTATATCGGACTCACGCGGCGTTCGCATGCCACGCGAAGGCGTCGAACGGCGCTTCGAGCGCGGGCTTCGTCACGCTGCCGACGTAGTTCGTGATCGTCGATGCGGCGACCACCGCGATCACTTCCAGCAACTGTTCGTCGCTGAAGCCGGCGTCGAGGAACGACTGCCGGTCGGCGTCGGTCAGGCGGCCGCGGGTGTCGATCAGCTTGCGTGCCGTGGCCGACAGCGCGGCCAGTGTCGCGTCGCCGGGCAGGGCGCCGCGGCGGGTCGCGTCGACGTCGGCGTGGGTCACACCCTGTTTCAGCGCAAGCGCGGTATGGAAGGCGACCGGCCATTCGCTCGCGTTCGTGACCGCGTTGGTGAGCAGGAGCGTCTGGATCTGCGGCTCGGTGAGGCTGCTGGCGTGCACGCGCTCGAACAGGCCGATGAAGCCGTTGATCAGCACCGGGGAAGCGGCCATGGCCGCTGCGATGTTCGGGACGATGCCGAAGGTTTGCTGGAGCTGCTGGAGGACGGGCCGGGATGCGGCCGGCGCCGAGTCGATCGTATGAAGCGGATAGGCGGACATGATGTCTCCGGGGGATGAGCGCCGCCGGAATGGCGGCGCGACACCCGAAGCGTAGGAGCGGCCGTGTCGTGCGCCAATTACATGGGATGTAATCGTCCGGTGCGCGCGTGACGCCGTCCGTCCTGCAAATCTCTCAGCCGCCTTGCCTGACCATCTCCGCCAGCGTCTTCATCGCCTGCAGGTACGGATACGGCCCGTGGCTGATGCGGGCCACGCCGTATTCCGCGAAGTCGGCGAGCGTCGGCGTCTCCGTGACGCGCATCACGTTCACCGGCAGCGGCGACGCGGCTGTCAACGCGCGAATGAGTGCCGGCGAGCTCAGGCCCGGCACGAACAGCCCGTCGGCACCGGCCGCGGCATACGCGCGTGCGCGGGCCAGCGTGGCGTCGAGCAGGCGCTCGTCGTGCGTGTCGGCCGGCGCGTTGAAGAACACGTCGGTACGCGCGTTGATGAAGTAGTCGGCGCCCGCGCGATCGGCGGCCTGCCGTGCTGCCGCGAGACGGGCCGCCGCTGCGTCGACGTCACGCAATTCACCGGTCGCCGGGAAGCTGTCTTCGAGATTGCAGCCGATCGCGCCGGCCTTGATGCTGAGCGCGATCGTTTCGGCGACATCTTCCGGCCGCTCGCCGTACCCGCTTTCGAGATCGACGGTGACGGGCAGGTCCGTCGCTCGCGTGATCCGCTCGAGCACCTCCATCATCAGCGCGCGCGGCATCTGCTCGCCATCGCCGAAACCGTTGGCCGCCGCGACCGACCAGCTGCCGGTCGCCAGTGCGACGGCGCCCGCGTCGGCCGCCGTGCGCGCGCTGCCGGCGTCCCACACGTTGAACAGCGCCAGCGGGTGGCCCGCGCGGTGAAGCGAACGGAAATACGCGCCCTTCTCATTGCTGCTCATGCTTGCGTCTCCTTGTGGAAAACCGGATCGGTTGTCGTGTCGAACGATACTGCCACCGTATCGAGCGCCGCGAGAAAATCGCGCGCATCGAACAGCTCGCCGAGACTGCGCACACCGCCCGGCGCCACGGTGTGGCCGGATATCAGGCGTACGGCTGCCTCGACGATGATCGGTGCGCTGACCGCGTAGATGTCGCGCCCGAGCGCCGTCGCGCGGTGCGTCGTGCCGCCCTGCACGGCGATCGCGTCCATCGCGAACTGCTGCGCCGAGCGGCCCATTTCGTCGGTCGGCTCGGGCGGCGGCGTGGCGGCATCGCGCACGTCGCGCAGCACGACGGTGGCGAGCCACGATTCGATCGTATCGATGCGCAGGTGACGCGACAATGTCATCACTTCCGAAAACGGCAGCAGCGTCACGCCGACGCGGCCGATCGGCGGCGGGAACGGCCATGCGCGTTCGCGTGCGGGCGACGGCACCGGTGCCGGCTTGCCGTCCTTCTGCACGAGCCGCACCGCGCGATTGCGTTCGCCCGTCACGCGCGTGCCGTGCGTCGGGTGCCAGCTGTCGAGCCCGGTCGCGATATCGACGCGCTCGATCGGCCGGTTCGGGGCGACGACGGCCGTGACGAGCAGGTCTGCCAGGCCGCCGTAGAACGCCGCGGCCGGCACGAGCGTCACGCCCGCGGCGCGCGCCCGCGCATCGCAGTGTTCGGCCAGCGCCAGCACCGACGGTTGCTCGGCCGTCAGGTCGAGATAGGGGATGCCGGCCCGCAGCGCGGCATCGGCCAGCGGCAACGCGGTATCGAGGTACGGGCCCGCGCAGTTGATCACCGCCGCCGCGCCGCGCAACGCGGCGTCGAGCGCGGCCGGATCGTCGATCGCGGCGACGCGCGCGAGCGTCGCGTCGCTGCCGTCCTTCGCGAGCCGCGCGGCATCGCGCCCGATGCGGATCGCCTGCAGGCCCCGCCGCGCCAGCTCCGCGACGACGAATCGCCCGGTATGGCCCGTGGCGCCATAGACTGCAACCGTCATTCGATCATCCATGATCCACTCCGCTACAGAACGGTCTGTTTTATAGTACAGACCTGTAGCGTCGTCAAGCACGCGGTGCTATGATCGCTTCACTGTTGCGGGAGTGGGCGGCCGGCAAGGCCGGGTCGGGATGAAAAAGGAAACAGGGTCACCAGGGAGCGCGCCCGATACGCGCGAACGCATTCTGCAAACGGCCAGCGAGCTGTTCTATCGGGAGGGTACGCGCGCGGTCGGCGTGGACCTGATCGTCGCGCAGGCCGGCGTGGCGAAGACGAGCCTCTATCGTCACTTCGCGACGAAGGACGACCTGATCGAAGCGTTCCTGCTGCGCGAGGACGCCGATTTCTGGGCGCATTGGGATGCGGTGGCCGCGCAGTACCGGCGCACGCCGCGCGAGGAACTGGATGCGCAGCTGCAATGGATCGGCGAGCGCATTGCGCGCCCCGGCTATCGCGGCTGCCCGCAGATCAACATCGCCGCCGAATACGCGGACGGCAACCATCCGGCCCGCAAGGTGGCCGTCGCGCACAAGCAGGAACTCCGGCGCCGGCTGGCCGAGCTGGCGGGGGCGGTCGGCGTCGACGAGCCGGAGACCTTCGCACTGCGGCTCGCGACCGTGATCGACGGCGCGCTGAGCAGCGGGCAGGCGCTGCATGCGCATGGGCCCGTGGCCTTCCTGCAGGAATTCGCGCAACTGCTGTTGCCGAAGAAGGGCCGGAAGTAAGCCGCCTGGCCGCAGCGATCCGCGCGCCGGCCCGGTTCAATCGCGGGCGGCCGGATCGACCGACAGCGCGCGCAACTGGCCGCGCAACTGATCGACTTCCCCCGGCGCGAACGGCCGTTCGATCTCGGCATGCGTCTGCTGCCACAGCGGAAACGCTTCGGCCAGCAGGTCGTGGCCGGCCTGCGTGAGTTCGAGCAGGCGGCTGCGCCGGTCGTCCGGATCCTGGACGATCGTGACCAGGCCGCGCCGCTCGAGCGGCTTGAGCGCGGCCGTGAGCGTCGTGCGGTCCATCGCGAGCAGCGACGCGACCGATTTCATCGGCGCCGGCCGGGGCCGGTTCAGCGACATCAGCAGCGAAAACTGGCCGTTGGTGAGATCCAGCGGGCGCAGCACATCGTCGAAGATCCGCGCAAGGTTACGCGCCGCGCGCTGCATGTGCAGGCACAGGCAGCAATCGCGCACCATCAGCGTCGTTTCGAAAGGGAGCTTTTCTTTTCGTGCCATGTTGCAATTGTGTTGATATCAACCTATCGTGTCAAGGTCGAGGCACGGCAGCCCGTCGCGCCCGTCACCGGAGGAGACAGCATGAGTGCTCAACAGCAGTTGTATCTCGCGGTATTTCTCGGGACCAAGGACAGCCCGGCCATGAAAGCGTGGATCGCGCTGCCGGACGAGGAGCGGCGCACGCGCGAGCGCGACGGCATCGCCGCATGGCATGCGTGGGTCGACCGGCATCGCGACGCGATCGTCGAGATGGGCGGGCCGCTCGGCAAGACGAAGACCATCGATGCCGCCGGCATCAAGGACACGGCGAACGCGATGAGCGGCTTTACCGTCGTGCGGGCAGCCTCGCACGAAGCCGCGGCCGCGCTGTTCGAAGGTCATCCGCATTTCACGCTGTTCCCGGGGGTGGCGGTCGACGTGATGCCGGTGCTGGCGATTCCCGGCGCGTGAGCGACGGGCGCGGCCACGCGTCGTGTATCGGCGATGCGCCGTGGCCTGCAGGCGGAAGCTTTCCCGACATTCTGGATGGAGACTGGCGATGAAGCTTTACGGATTTGCCGGCACCCGCTCGCAACGCGCGCTGTGGGGGCTGAAGGAACTGGATGCCGATTTCGAGTTCATCTCGGTGAACCTGCTCCAGGGCGAACACAAGCGGCCCGAATTCCTGCGCCTCAATCCGGCCGGCAAGGTGCCCGTGCTGGTGGACGGCGACCTCGTGATTCCCGAGTCGGCCGCGATCGTGCTGTATCTCGCGGACAAGTACCCGCAGAAGGCGCTGCTGCCGGTCGATCCGGCGCTGCGGGCGGAGGCTTACCGGTGGGTCATGTTCGCGGTGACGGAGCTCGAGCAGCCGCTGTGGCGGATCACGCGACACTCGTTCATCTATCCGCCGGAGAAGCGCTCGCCGGCCGATATCGAGCTGGCGCGCGAGGATTTCAGGACGATGGCCGCGATCCTCGACAAGCATCTCGAAGGCCGCGAATTCATCGTCGGCGACACGCTGACGGTGGCCGATTGCGTGACGGCTTACCTGATCGACTGGGCCGGCGAGTGCAACCTGATCGAATCGTTTCCGCAGTTGCGTGCGTATCTCGAACGGCTGTATGCGCGGCCGAAGGCGCCGCAGCGGATCGCGGACGCGCGCAAGGCGGCGTGAACGGGCGGCGGCCGGTCATGCGTTGCATCGGCATGGCAGACCGTTACGGTGGTGCGCTCGGCGAGCAGCAGTCGGGCCGCGCTTCAGGATGGTGAAGCGTGCGTCGCGAGCGCGGCGCACGCAAGTGCTCACGCCACGCCGTCAGGCCCGCCGAGCATGCGGCACAGCATCGACAGGTCGCTGAGCGTGACGTGCGGTGTCGCGGCCTGCTGCTGCACGCGCTCCGCTTCCGGATGCGTATCGCGCACCACCCACGCCGCCTGAAGCCCCGCATTCAATGCGCCGACGATATCGAGGTGGTAATCGTCGCCGACATGTAGCAGTTCCGCCGGCTGCACGTCGAGCGCCTGCGCCGCCGCATGGAAGATGCCGGGCTCCGGCTTCGCGACGCCGAACGCCTGCGCGCTGAGCGTCGCACGAAAGAATTCGCCGCCGCCGGTCAGCCGCAGATCCGCGTTGCCGTTGGTCACCGCGATCAACGGAAACCGCGCGCTCAACCACGCAAGCGCCGGCAACGCATCGTCATAGAATTCGACCCGGTTGCGTGCGGCATAGAAGGCCGCGTACGCCCGGTCGGTGAGCGCGACATCTTCGTTCGCCCGCTCCAGCGCAAGCCGGATCGAGCCGATTCTCATCGCACGGAAGTCGCCGGCGAGGTCGGGGCACAATCGTTCGTATTCCTCACGCAAGTCGCTGAGCGCCTGCTGCGTGGGCAGCACGTGCTCGGTCCCGGGCGCGTGCTCGATCAGCCACGTGCGCAGCTCCCCTTCGGCCCGTACGACGGACGGTCCGAACGGCCACAGGGTGTCGTCCAGGTCGAACGAGAGCGCGGAAACTTGGGTGAGACGCATGGAGGTTGACGGGGAATTTCGTTTACCAGGGCCACGGAATGGAGATTCCGGTGCCGTTTTCGAGGGCCTGCCGATACAGGAAGCGTGCGACGGTCAGGTCCTGCAGCGCGAGCCCGGTCATGTCGAAGACGGTGATCTCGTGCGGCGCGCGGTCGACCGTCGCGGTTCCCGCGAGGATGTCACCGATTTCCGTGCGTGGCAAATCCGGCGCCCACTGGCACTCGCCGATGCTGCGCGCCTGGTCGTGATCGTCCACGACGATGCGCGCGCGCTCCAGCACGCCTGCCGGCAGCTCGCGCTTGCCGGCGGTATCGGTGCCCACGCAGGTCAGGTGGGTGCCCGGCCTGACCGCATCCGCATCGAACAGCGGGCCGCCGCCGGGCGTTGCCGTGATGACCACGTCGCTGTTGGCCACCGCGTCGTTCCGGTCGCGCGCCACGCCGATCGTGCATCGTTCCCGGAAGGCGGGTTCGAACAGCGGGTCGGGCTCGCCGCTGACGGTCACGTACTGCACGGTGCACCGTTGCGGCAGCAGCCCGAGCGCGTAGTCGAGCTGGACGCGCGCCTGCACGCCGGTGCCGAACACGCAGATTCGCGCGCTGTCGCGACGCGCGAGCAGTTGCAGCCCGAGGCCCCCGGCGGCGCCGGTTCGCGCGGTGGTGATCGCATTGCCGTCCATGATGCACAGCGGCCGGCCCGTGGCCGGGTCGAACAGCGCGACGGTGGCCTGATGCGGTTCGCCGCCGAGCCCGCGGTTGCCGGGCCAGAATCCGGCCGCCTTGAAACCGAGCAGGTCCTGATTCGCGACATCGCCCGACTTGATGCCGAACACGCCGCCGGTGTGCAGCTTCTCGCGCACCACCGGGAACACGCGTCCGGCCCGTTGGCTATGCAGCACGAAGGCTTCGCGAACGGCCGCCGTCACTTGCGCGGCCTGGAGGGCGGGCGCGACGGCATCGCGGTCGAGAAGCAGGAGTCGGTCGTCTGTCGGCATGTTCGGGCAAGCGCGCTCGGCGCCAGGCAAATCGGGGTGATTTAAATTTTGTCCAGATTTGGACAAATAGTCAATGAATCGACGGGGCGGCGCGGGGGCGCGGTTTTGCTCACCACCCGTAGAAGCGCGGCCACGTCTGCGCGCCGCCGTCTTCGCCGATCGCCTGATACTCGGGATGCTGCGCCCCGGTGGCGCACGCGTGATTCGGCAGGATGCGCAGGCGGGTGCCGATCGGAAACTGCTGCGCGATGCCGGCGTCGGGCGTGCCCGCGCGCGATACGATCCCGTGCTCCTGGTTGGCGGCGCTCATCAGGTAGTCGCCGAGCACGTCGCCGTGTTCGGTGCAAACCTGCCCGTAGCCGAAGTCGTGCGCCTGGCGCTGCGTGCCGCGGTCGCGGCTCATCGCCATCCAGCCTGCGTCGACGATCGCCCAGCCTTTCTCTTCCTGGTGCCCGATGACGGTGGTCAGCACCGACAGCGCGATGTCGGACAGGTCGCACACGCCGATGTTGTGCATCACGAGGTCGAACATCACGTACACGCCGGCGCGCACTTCGGTGACGCCCTCGAGATGTTCCGCCGCGAGGGCAGTGGGTGTCGAACCGATGCTCACGACCGGGCAGGGCAGCCCGGCCGCCCGAAGGCGCTCCGCCGCCCGCACGGTGCGGCTGCGTTCCTGTTCTGCGATCGCCGCCAGCGCGTCGGGCGTGCTGTATTCGTAGCTGGAGCCCGCGTGCGCGAGCACTCCGCCGAGCACCATCCCGCCGTCGGCCAGCGCGCGGCCCACGTCGATCAGCAGGTCGGCGTCGGGCGGAATCCCCGAGCGGTGGCCGTCGACGTCGACCTCGATCCACACTTCGAAGCGCTCGCCGTGTGCGCGCCCGAATTCGGCGATCGCGTGCGCGGCCGGCAGGCTGTCGGCGACGAGTTTCAGGTCGCAACCCTGCCGGCGCAGCGCGAGCGCCTGGCCCAGCTTTGAGGGCACCATGCCGACGGCGTAGACGATGTCGCGGATACCGTGCGCGAAAAACTGTTCGGCTTCCTTGAGCGTCGACACCGTGATGCCCTGCGCGCCTGCCGCGATCTGGGCATCGACGACTTGCGTGCTTTTGGTGGTCTTGACGTGCGGCCGGAACCTGACGCCGAGCGCGTCCAGATGCGCCTGCATGCGGCCGATGTTGTGCTGCATGCGGCCGACGTCGATCAGGGCGGCCGGGGTGTTGAGAGTGTGAAGGTCCACGATGCGTTGCCTCGGAAGGTTGCCGATGTGAGCATCGTAGAGGCGTCGATGGACTACATGTTTAACGCGTGGCTAATCCGGCATTAAATGCAGTTTAATCGACTGGATCGCGGGGATGCGCAGTGCGGCTCATGCGTTGCCGCGCCATGGCGGCGGGCTGAGAAAGCGCGTCGCGGCTTCGAGAAACACCCGTTGCCGCGCGGAACGGCCGGTGCGCGACTGCAGCAGCGCCGTCACCGGCGCGGGCGGCAGGTGCCAGTCGGGCAGCAACCGCACGAGCTTGCCGTTCGCCAGCAGCGGTGCGACGTCCCACTCGGAGCGCTCGACGATCCCGAGCCCGTCCAGCGCCCATTCCGTGATGACGGTGCCGTCGTTCGACGACAGCGCGCCGCTCACGCGGATCACGGCGGAGCGGCGCGGTTCGCCCTTGACGTCGCCGCCTTGCGAGAAGCGCCAGCGCGGGATGTCCTCGTCGTTCTCGCGCAGGCACAGGCAGTCGTAGCGGGCCAGGTCGGACGGATGGTTCAGTTCCTTGATTCGGCGTGCGTAGGCGGGGCTTGCGCACAGGAAGCGTTCGTTGGGCGCGAGCGGATACCCGATCCACGACGACGACTTGAGGCTGCCGACATGAACGACCACGTCGGCGCCCGACGCGCTGGTCAACGGGCTCTCCGACAGATGGAGCGATATTTCCAGTTTCGGATGCGCGCATTGCAGGTCGCGCACGATCCGGGCGACGTACTTTCTGCCGAAGCCGAGCGGGGCGACGACGCGCAGCGTGCCCTGCACGTCGCCGTGGTCGCCTGCAATGCTGACCGGCAGCGCCTCCACGCGCTCGAGGATGTCGACGGCTTCCTGGTACAGCCGCTGCCCTTCGTCGGTCAACGCGATTCCTTTCGACTGCCGCACGGCGAGCCGTGCGTTCAAGCGCGCTTCCATCCGCTGCAGGCGAATCGTGACGGCGGGCGGCGTGAGATCGAGCAGCCGCGCGGCCGAGGCCAGCGAGCGCGACGTGCCGATCGCGCGGACGATTCGAAGGTCGTCGAGGTCGAGCATTTCATGTCTCTTAATGCTGGATGTGCCGAGCATTAAACCGCACATTGCGCGGAGAAGCCATCGACGTGGCACCGACAGCGGATGCATGGCGAGCACGCCGAGCCGCTGGACGCTCACTTCATACCCGTGGCAGTACGGCAATGCAGTACGCTGACGCCCCAGCGTGCGCCGAGCCGCAGGTTCTCGATGAATGTGATTTCTATCTCATATTGAAAAAGAAATCGCGCTGATCGGTGGACACGATTTCTTCTTGCCCATGCTGAAACATTTCGTGCGCGAGCATCCGGAGATTTGAACGGGATGCGTTGCCGATCACGTCGACAAAAGCGCGCTGTTTGACGAGCCCGCAGCCGCGCTCGGCATGCTGTCGCGCGAGTTCGAAGCGAAGGCGGCGCGGCTGCGCAAGCCGCGCTGACGCAGCGCAGCACGGCCGCAGTACGCGCGCGCCGACGCGGCCGAAACCGTCGCGCCGCGATGGTCTGTCCCCCACTTCTGCCCGGTTCGCCCGCCACAGGGCAAAATACGGGTTTTCCGCACCCGCGAGGGCGCGACCGAATCACGCGCCGGGCGGCGGCAGTGCGCAGTCCGCACGCCGCCGCCCGGCGCCCAGGCAAGAAACGCTCGCCATGTCGCGAGCCCACAGGAGTCCAGACCCCATGCCCGAATCCAACCTGTCCTTCTTCGGCCGGCTGTCGCTGGCCGTCGGCACGTTCTTCTCCGTGCTCGGCAACCGCGAGTTCGCGGCCGGCGTGCTGCGCGTGCGCGATGGCGCCCCGGCAGCGGTCGCGCCGGTGCCTGCCGCAGCCCCGGCTCCGGCCCCGGCACCCGCCGCCGCGCCCGTGAAGGCGCCGGCGCCCGAGCTGCGCGAAGCGAGCCCGCAGGCCGCCCTGCAACTGCTCGGCCTGCTGCAGCGCGATGCGCGCTTCATCGACTTCGTCGAGGAAGACATCGCCGGCTACGCGGACGCCGACATCGGCGCGGCCGCGCGCCTCGTGCACGACGGCTGCCGTGCCGCGCTGCGCGAACACTTCACGATCATGCCGGTGCGCGACGAAGCCGAAGGCAGCCGCGTGACGCTGCCGGCCGGCTTCGACGCGACGGCCGTGCGCGTGACGGGCAACGTGGTCGGCGCCGCGCCGTTCACGGGCACCGTCAGCCATCGCGGCTGGCGGGTCACCGACGTGCGCCTGCCGAAGCTGACGGGCAGCCACGACGCCTCGGTCGTCGCACCGGCGGAGGTGGAACTGTGAGCGATCCGCGCTATTCGATCGGTATCGATCTCGGGACGACCCATTGCGCGCTGTCGTACGTCGACAGCGCCGCGAGCGACGGCGAAACCATCACGCAGCAGGTGCTGCCGATCGCGCAGCTCACCGCGCCCGGCGCGCTGGAGTCGCGCGACCTGCTGCCGTCGTTCCTTTACCTGCCGCATGAAAGCGAACTCACGCAGGGCGACCTGACGCTGCCGTGGACGGCCTCGCGCGGCTTCGCGGTCGGCGAAATGGCCCGCACGCGCGGCGCCGGCACGCCGATCCGCCTCGTGTCGAGCGCGAAGAGCTGGCTGTGCCACCCGGGCGTCGATCGCCGCGCGGCGATCCTGCCGAGCGATGCGCCGCCGGAAGTGTCGCGCGTGTCGCCGCTGGAAAGCTCGATCCGCTACCTGACGCACCTGCGCGAAGCGTGGGACCACACGCATCCCGACGCGCCGTTCGCCGACCAGGACGTGACGGTCACGATCCCTGCATCGTTCGACCCGGCCGCGCGCGAACTGACGGCCGAGGCCGCCCGCGCCGCCGGCTACTCGCGCATGACGCTGCTCGAAGAGCCGCAGGCGGCGCTGTACAGCTGGATCCAGAAGAGCCAGGGCGGCTGGCGCAAGCAGGTGCAGGTCGGCGACCTGATCCTGTGCGTCGACGTCGGCGGCGGCACGACCGACCTGTCGCTGATCGCGGTGGTCGAGCGTGAAGGCAATCTCGAACTGCATCGCGTGGCGGTCGGCGAGCACATCCTGCTCGGCGGCGACAACATGGACCTCGCGCTTGCGCATATCGTCGCGCGCAAGCTCGCGCAGCAGGGCACGCAGGCCGATCCGTGGCAACTGCGCGCGCTCACGTACGCATGCCGTTCCGCGAAGGAAACGCTGCTGTCCGACCCGACGACCGACGCGGTGCCGCTCGTCGTGCCGAGCCGCGGCTCGAAGCTGATCGGCGGCTCGATCCGCACCGAGCTGACGCGCGCCGAACTCACGCAGACAATCCTCGAAGGCTTCTTCCCGCAAGTCGATGCAGCCGCGCGCCCGGTGAGCCGCGCGCGCGTCGGCCTGACGCAGCTCGGCCTGCCGTATGCGCAGGACGCGGGCATCACGCGCCATCTCGCGGCGTTCCTCGGCCGCCAGGTCGCGGCGCTCGACTCGCTCGAAGGCGTGCAGCGCACGCTGCCGCAGGGCGCGACGTTCCTGCATCCGACCGCCGTGCTGTTCAACGGCGGCGTGTTCAAGTCGGCGCTGCTCACGCAGCGCGTGCTCGATACGCTCAACAGCTGGCTCGCCGCCGAAGGCGCGCCGCCCGCGCGCCTGCTCGAAGGCGCGGATCTCGATCTGGCGGTCGCGCGCGGCGCGGCTTATTACGGCTACGTGAAGCGCGGCCGAGGCGTGCGCATTCGCGGCGGCACGGCGCGTGCGTACTACGTCGCGATCGAATCGGCGATGCCCGCGGTGCCGGGGCTGGAGCCGCCGGTGCAGGCGCTGTGCGTCGCGCCGTTCGGGATGGAGGAAGGCTCGGACGCGGCGCTGCCGCCGCAGGAGTTCGGCCTTGTCGTCGGCGAACCGGTGCAGTTCCGCTTCTTCGGTTCGTCGGTGCGCCGCCAGGACCAGGTCGGCACGCTGCTCGACTACTGGTCGCCGGAAGAGTTGCAGGAACTGGAAGAGATCCAGGCGACGCTGCCCGCCGAAGGGCGCACGGTCGGTGAAGTCGTGCCCGTGAAGCTGCATGCGCGCGTGACCGAAGCCGGCACGCTCGAACTCGAGGCGATCCCGAGCGGCACGAACGAGCGCTGGAAGGTCGAGTTCGACGTGCGCGGCGCCGCCTGAGCGCGATGAAGCGCTATACGGTCGGGATCGACCTCGGCACCAGCAATACGGTCGTCGCCTACGTCGAGGCCGGTTCCGACGCGATCCGCGTGTTCGACGTCGAGCAACTGGTCGGCCCCGGCGCGGTGGCCGCGCAGCCGCTGCTGCCGTCGGTGCGCTATCACCCGGCGGCGGGCGAGCTGCCGCCGGATACGCTGCGGCTGCCGTGGGCGGCCCACGCGAAAGCGAGCGCGGCTCTGTGCGGCGCCGGCCGTGATCGGCCGCTACGCGCGCACGCTCGGCGCGCAGGTGCCGGGCCGGCTCGTGACGAGCGCGAAGAGCTGGCTGTCGCACGCGTCGGTCGACCGGCTCGCGGCGATCCTGCCGTGGGGCGCGGCCGACGGCGTCGACAAGGTGTCGCCGGTCGATGCGAGCGCGAGCTATCTCGCGCATGTGCGCGACGCGTGGGACGCGCGTTTTCCCGATGCACCGCTTGCGAAACAGGACGTGATCCTGACGGTGCCCGCGTCGTTCGACGACGGCGCGCGCGCATTGACGGTCGAGGCCGCGAAGCGCGCGAAGCTGCCGGCGCTGCGGCTGCTCGAAGAGCCGCAGGCCGCGTTCTACGACTGGCTGTACGGCCAGCGCGACACGCTGCGCGAGTCGTTCGCCGCCGCTCGCCGCGTGCTGATCTGCGACGTCGGCGGCGGTACGACCGACCTCACGCTCGTCGATGTCGCGCCGGGCGACGACGGCGAGCCGACGTTCACGCGCGTCGGCGTCGGCAATCACCTGATGCTCGGCGGCGACAACATGGACCTCGCGCTCGCGCGCCTGGTCGAGTCGCGGCTGACCGAGCCCGGCACGCGGCTGTCCGCCGCGAGCCTGTCGCAGCTCGTCGAGCGTTGCCGGGCCGCGAAGGAGCGGCTGCTCGGCGACGATGCGCCTGACTCCGTCAACGTCACGCTGCTCGGCGCGGGCAGCAAGCTCGTCGGCGGCGCGCGCTCTGCCGAGCTGACGCGGCAGGAAGTCGAGCAGATCGTCGTCGACGGGTTCTTTCCGCAGGTCGAAGCCGGCGAACTGCCGCGCCGTGCGCGCGCCGCGATCGTCGAATTCGGGCTGCCCTATGCGAGCGACGCGGCCGTCACGCGGCACGTTGCCGCGTTCCTGAACCGGCATGCGGAAGGTCCGCTGCCCGACACGCTGCTGCTCAACGGTGGCGTGTTCCGTGCGGGCGCGCTCGCCGGCCGTCTCGCGCAGACGCTCGGCGCGTGGCGCGGCGCGCCGCTCGACGTGCTGCACAACGCGCATCCGGACGTGGCGGTTGCGCGCGGCGCGGTGGCCTACGGGCTCGCGCGCGCCGGGCATGCGCCGCGTATCGGCGGCGGTTCCGCGCGCAGCTATTTCCTCGTGCTAGACGATGGCGCCGAAGGCGCGGCCGCGCGCGGCGTGTGCCTGCTGCCGCGCGGCGCGGAGGAGGGCCACGAGATCCGGCTCGACGATCGCACGTTCGCGCTGCAGCTCGGGCAGCCGGTGCGTTTCCACCTCGTGTCGACGGTGGCTGACACCGCTTACCGGCCCGGCGATCTCGTCGATCTCGACAGCGGCGATTTCGTGCGGCTGCCGCCGATCGCGACGGTCGTCGACGCGAAGGCAGGCGGTGACGCGCGCGAAACGCCGGTGAAGCTCACCGCGTCGCTGACCGAGGTCGGCACGCTCGAAATGCACTGCATCGCGACCGACGATGCGTCGCGCCGCTGGCGGCTCGAATTCCAGCTCCGCGGCGATGCGCCCGCGCAGGGCGACGACGCTGCGCCCGCGCGGCATCCGCGGCTCGACCAGGCGCTCGAACTGATCGAGCGCTCGTTCGGCAGCAAGGCCGCCGGCGTCACGCCGAAAGACACGCGCCGGTTGCGCGCGCAGCTCGAACAGGTGCTCGGCGCTCGGGAAGAGTGGGACGTCGCGCTCGCGCGTGAATTGTTCGATGCGTTGCTCGCGCGTGCACGCCGCCGCCGGCGCTCGGCCGATCACGAGCGTGCGTGGCTGAATCTCGCCGGCTATTGTCTGCGCCCGGGGTTCGGGCATCCGCTCGATGCATGGCGCATCGAGCAGCTGTGGCCGCTGTTCGACGACGGCATCCAGTATGTGACCGACGCTCAGGTGTGGTCCGAGTGGTGGACGTTGTGGCGGCGCGTGGCCGGCGGCCTCGACGACGATGCGCAGACGCAGGTGCGTGACGCGATCGCATTCCTCGAACCGACCGACGACAAGCGGCGCAAGCTGCCGTTCGATCCGGGCAAGGTCGGGCCGGCGGATATGACGCGGCTGTCCGCGTCGCTCGAGCGACTGCCCGTCGAACGCAAGGTCGAGCTGGCGGAGCGGCTGATTGCGCAATTGCAGAAGCCGGGCGAGCGGGCACTGTGTGCGTGGGCGCTTGGGCGCATCGGCGCGCGTCGGCCGTTCTACGGCAGCGCGCACAGCGTCGTGCCAGCGGAAATCGCCAACGGCTGGCTCGACGCGCTGTTCGCGCTCGACTGGAAACAGGTCGAACCGGCGGCGTTCGCGGCTGCCCAGATTGCCCGGATGACCGGAGACCGTTCGCGCGATCTGCCGGACGATACACGCGAGGCCGTGATCAAGCGCCTGTCGGCTGCGAATGCATCGGCCGCGTGGATCGACATGGTGCGCGAGGCGATTGCGTTCGACGAAGCCGACACGGTGCGCGTGTTCGGCGAAACGCTGCCGGCGGGGTTGAAGCTGCTCGCCGGGTGACGGAAGTCACGCAACGGATGCTTCTGCCTCGTTCGCAGGACGAAGCATCCGGTTGTGTCGGTCAATGCGCGGCGTGACCGCCGTTTCCTTCAGGCAGGCGAAACCGCTTCGCGCTGCCGCTCCATCGATTCGATTTCCGATACATCGCGCGCGGCCGCCCGCCGCGCGAGATGAATCCCCGCGAGCATGCAGCGCACCGAGCCGCCGGCCAGTTCGATCGTCGGCACGTCGAGCGGCAGCAGCCGTGCCGATCGCTCGATCGTCGCGCGCTGCACCGGCGTGAGACAGTCGTACGCGCGCCGCGACAGCGCGAGCACACGCCCTGCCTTGCCTGACAATTCCAGCGTGTTGCCCGCAAAATTCGCAATCTGCGATGCATCGAGCGCGATCACGGTGCGACCCGTTTCGGCGAGCCGTTGCGCGATTTCTTCACGACGGCGGCTGTCGGCAATGAGTTCGAGGCCGACCATCGCGAACTCGGTCGCGACGCTCATCATCACGTTCGTGTGATAGATCGGCCGCCCGTCGGTGTCGGCCGTATCGAAGCAGATCGGCTCGAAATTGAAGTTCGTGCAGAAGCGTTCGAGCGCGACCGGATCGGCACGGCGCGAACGCGCGGTGTACGCGATCCGCGCGACGTGGTCGAGCACCATCGCGCCGGTGCCTTCGAGGAACACGTCGTCGTATTCGAGGCCCGAGTAGTCGATCACGTCCTGCACGCGATATTCGGCCTTCAGCATCTCGACGATGTCGGCGCGCCGCTCGCGACGCCGGTTCGCGCTGAACATCGGATACAGCGCGACGTGGCCGCCCGGGTGCGTCGAGAACCAGTTGTTCGGGAACACGGAGTCGGGCGTGTCACGCTCGCCGTGGTCGTCGAACACGTGCACGCGCACGCCTGCATCGGCGAGCGCCTGCGCGGCGGCCGTGACTTCGTCGCGCGCGGCCGCGGACACGGATGCCGCGCCGTGCGCGCCTTCAGCGGCGGACGTGCGCTGGAACGCGTTGTCGGCCGCGGTCTGCGGGTTCGGCAGGAAGCGGTGCGGCCGGATCATCACGACGGAGGCCGGCGCCTGGATCGATACGAGATTCATGGAAGGCAGGAGCGAAAGGCAACGGGGCCGGGCGGCACACGGGCCGCCCGGGGATGACGGTCAGCGTGCGAGCGCGGCGACGGCTTCGGTCGCGTACGCCGCGTGACCCAGCGCGATCGCGGCCGGGTCGTCGATCAGCGCGAACAGGTTCTTCGGGTCGACGGCCGGCGGAATCAGCGCGATCTCGACGCCCGCGTTGTGCTGCTGCGCGAGCGCATACAGGTAGCGCAGCGCCGAGTAATCCTCGAGCGCGAAGCCGACCGAGTCGAACACCGTGACTTCGTCCGCGCGTTCGCGGCCGGTCGTCTCGCCCTGCAGCACGCGCCACAGCTCGGTGACGGGGAAGTCGGCCGGCATCTGCTGGATCTCGCCCTCGATGCGCGATTGCGGCTCGAATTCGACGAACACGCGGCCCGCCTGCAGCACGCCCGCCTCGAGTTCGGTCTTGCCCGGGCAATCGCCGCCCACGGCGTTCAGGTGCATGCCGGGTTCGATCATGTCGGCCGTGACGATCGTCGCGTACGCCTTGTCGGCGGTGACGGTCGTCACGATGTCGGCGCCGCGCACGGCGTCGGCGGTCGACGCGGCGCGCACCACGCGCAACGTGGGGTACGCGGCGAGGTTCTGCACGAGCTTGTCGGTCGCGCGCGGATCGACGTCGAACACGCGGATTTCGTCGATGCCGAGCAGCGTGTGGAACGCGATCGCCTGGAATTCGCTCTGCGCGCCGTTGCCGATCAGCGCCATCGTGCGCGAATCGGGGCGGGCGAGGGCTTGCGCGGCGAGCACCGACGTGGCGGCCGTGCGCAGCGCGGTGGTCAGCGTGAGTTCGGCGAGCAGCAGCGGGTAGCCGGTATCGACTTCGGCGAGCGCGCCGAACGCCATCACCGTGTGCATCCCGCGCGCGGCGTTGACGGGGTGGCCGTTCACGTACTTGAACGCGAACAGCGACGCGTTCGCGACGGGCATCAGTTCGATCACGCCGTCGCGCGAGTGGCACGCGACGCGCGGCGACTTGTCGAAATCGGCCCACTGCAGGTAATCGGCGCGCAGCGTGTCGACGAGCTCGCTGAGGAAGGTCGTGACGCCGGTTTTGGCGATCAGTCGGGCGGTGGCGGGAACGTCGAGGAAGCGGGTCATGCGTCTGTCTCCTGTCGACCCGAGTTAGCGCTTTAGCGCTTACTCGGGTCCCATGCTTTGCAAATTCTCAGTGCCGGTACGGGTGTCCCTGGCGTTCTGGTCGACCGGGCGGTGCCTGGGCGCGCGTCCTGGCTTCCTGGAAAGCGGCCGCTCGGCCTGTCGCGCCGGTCGATAGAGTCATTATTTCCGCGAGTCGAGCCAACAAAAAGGCGGCAAAAGTGGCAGATTTATCGATAGACTTGGCAAATTGCTGGACAGATTTGGCAATTTGACCAGGTTGCATGCATCGGAATGCAAAGGTTCCGGCACGCTGCGGCCGGTTCACGTTCAACAGGAAGGCTCGTTCATGATCACGCTCGACGACGTCGACCGGCAGCTCATCGCGCTGCTGCGCGACAACGCGCGACTGCCCGTCGTCGCGCTGGCGAAGGAATTGCGCGTCGCGCGCGCGACCGTGCAGAACCGGCTGACGCGGCTGGAGAAGCACGGCGTGATCGTCGGCTATACGGTGCGGCTCAAGCCGGCGGCCGAACGGCACCGGATCCGCGCGCTGATGTCGATCGCCGTGCAGGGCAATCGCGGCGCGGAAGTGGTGAAAGTGCTGCGCGGGCATCCGAACGTCGCGTCGATCCACAGCACCAACGGGCGCTGGGATCTCGTCGCCGAGCTGCATGCCGATTCGCTCGAGCACTTCGATCGCGTGCTCGGCGCGATTCGTCTGATCGACGGGATCGCGAATACCGAGACGAGTATTTTGCTGTCGACGCACAAGGCGTGACGCGGGCGCGGGGCGACCTGACTGCGTGGCTGCCAAAGCGCCCGGCCGCGGATGGATTGGCCACGCAGCGGTTGCGAATCAAGGCGGTCGGCACGAAATGCGCCGCGTCGCGCCGTTGTCCGATATCCATTTCGATCGCGCCATGGCGAATTGAAGGCGGGCCGGCTTCACCTGGCGTACCAGCAATCGTTTGCCGCGCGACGCACTACAGGAGCCGTGAACCGCCGGGCAGGCAGCGCGCTGTCCGGCTTCGGCATACGGGTCTGACCAATCGCTCGGGAATTACGCTAATTAATGTCAGAAAGTCAAAACTTCGCCACTCTGTAGTCGATCGGGCGTGCTAGTCTGAAACGGCAATACGATGTAATGCAAAAAGTTCTTTATAAAACTACAGATCAATAACATGGCACAGGCGATACAGGATGCAAGTGGTCGGGGAACGCGCACGCCAGGTACGCCGGCGGTGCACGCTACGGCTACAGGCGAGGAATCGGAGCCGATCAGTCTGATCGAGCTCGGCGCTCGAGTGTGTTCGGTGACGGTGCTGGGCCTGTTTGCCTATTCGATCTATCTGCAGTGGCGAATGAATCCGGGCCGGATCACGCTGATCCTGCTGCTGGTTTCAGCCGTACTGACCGTCGGATTCTCGGCTTTTGCAAAATTGCCGAGGCGACGCGACTGGCATCCCGTCGCGGTGTGCTTTTCTATCGGCGGCACGTTCTATTACCTCGCCTACCAACTGACCGCCAGTACCCACCTGATTCCGGAGTGGGCCGGGGGCGGCATTCAAATCGTCGGGATTGCGTGGCACTTGTTCGCAAAGCTGTCGCTGGGCCGCTCGTTCGGTCTGCTGCCGGCCAACCGCGGGGTCGTGTCGTCCGGTGCGTACCGCTTCATGCGCCACCCGATCTATGCCGGTTACCTGCTGTCTGAAATCGGTTTCCTGCTCACCAACTTCAGTACCCGAAACCTGGTCATGATCGGCACCTGGATGCTGTTGCAGATCGGGAGAATCGTGCTGGAGGAACGTGTGCTGTCGGACGACGAAGATTATCGTGCGTACAAGTCGCAGGTTCGATATCGACTGATTCCGGGCGTGTTCTGACGGGCATGCCGAAAGCTCCCCACTCCCGACCCTAGGTGACGCGCCCGAGCGTGAGACCCGGCGCAGCCTTGCACGCCGGTTCACGTCAGGCCAACTGCCCGGAATGGTCAGGCGCCGGCCGCCGGCTCCGGAAACACCGGTTCGCCCAGCGTCAGCATCAACCGGTTCGCCCACGCGAAGATCGCGACCGCGTGCGACAGGTCGAGAATCTCCTCATGCGTCAGCCCTTCGGCTTCCAGTGCGGCGATATCGCTTGCATCGACCGCATCGGGCCGCTCCGTCAGCGCAATCGCATAGCGAATGATCGCCCGTTCGCGCGCCGTCGTGCCGGCCGTCGCCGGATCGTCGAACACCTGCTCGATCGCGTCGGTGCGCTTCGCGAGCTGGGTAAAGCGCTGCGCATGCACGGACGCGCAGTACACGCAGCCGTTCACGCGCGACACGGCCGTGCTCGCCAGTTCGCGCTCCGCGCGCGACAGTCCGCCGGAGCCGTACATGATTGCGTTGAATACGCCCGAGCGCTGCCGCAGGATCTCGGGAAGATGGACGAGCAGCAGGTAATAGTCGGACGTCTTTGCTTGCGGGTGGCTCGCTTCGAGCACGGCCAGCTGATCGGGCGTCGCGGCATCGAGCGACACGGTGTCGAGCCATGCACGCCAGCCGAGCGTGTCGGACGTGAAGCCGTGCGTGGTCGTCGTCATGCGGCCTCCGTTGCAGCACGTGCCTGAAGCGCCTGCGCGGCCACCGCGACGCGCAACTGATACGTAACGAACGCCACGAGCTGCGACAGCGCAACGATCGCGGGCGTCGTGAGTCCGGCCGACTTCAGCGCGTCGAGATCGGACGGGCGTGCATCGACCGGGGAGCGCGTCAGCAGGCGTGCATGCGTCAGGATCGCGCCGATGCGGCGGGGCAACGTGTCGAATGCATCGGCGTCCGCGCGGGCGATATCGTCGAGCGTGCCGCCAGCGTCGACCAGTCGTGCGCGATAGGTGTCTGCCAGCACGCGAGCGTTCGATTTTTCTGCAACATACCGCGCCGCGTGCAGTCGTTCGATCAACGAAAGGTCGGGCAACGCGGGATCGAACAGCGCCGCTTCGCTCAGCCGCGTATGGAGCAGCACCTTGTCGCGTGCGCGACGCAGCGCGGCGACGGCGTCGCCTTCGCGCAGGCCGGCCACCGCGTCGATCGTGTCCGGCGCAGCGGCCGGCGTGATGGATTCAGTCATCGTTTCGGGTTCCCTTCGTCGTCAATGTGATCGATGGACGCGCGCTCATGCGTCGGCGTCGTGCCATTCGTCGCCCTGCAGTTCGGCGTTCGCGTACGCGACGAGTGCGTCGTAGTGGCGATCGCGGTCCGCGTCGAACAGCCGGCTCGCAATCCCGCGCGCGAGCCGCTTGGCGCCCGCGCTGATGGCCGGGATATCGCCGGACAGCTTGCCGTGGCTCAGGCTCGCGGCATGGTTGAAGCAGTGGATCCGCGTGATGGCCGCGCACGCGCCGGGCTCGCGTTCCTGGAACGCGAACGCGGGGCCGAGATCGGGCGACTCGGCGAGCTCGTCGATCCACGCGCCCGGCTCCGGTCGGTAGCGATCCTTCCAGCGCCGCACCTGCGCGCCGAACGACGCGAATTCCGCGCGCGTCGTCCAGTCCGAATGAAAGCCGGTCGCGAAGATCAGGAAGTCGACGGTGTAGCGCCCGCGCGGCGTCGTCACATCGAGTCCGTCCGCGTGCCCGGCGAGCGTCTCGATCGGGCTGTTCGCGTGGAAATGCGCATGCGCGTGGCGCGACACACGCAGCACGCTGTCGCGCGGCGGCGGCGTTTGCGACGTCAGCGCGTAATGCATGAAGCGCCATTTCGTCGCGTCGTCGAGATCGGCGTACCCGTGCACGAGGCCCGGGCTGCCGATGCCCGTCAGCTTGTTGATGCGCGGAATGTCCGCGCGGCGGAAGAACAGGTCGACGCGTGCGGCGCCCGCTTCGAGCGCGGTGCCCGCGTTGTCGAACGCGGATGCGCCCGCGCCGACCACGCCGACACGCTTGCCCGCGAGTGCCGCGAAATCGATCGGCTCGGACGAATGGGCCCAGCGGGTGCGCGGCGCGCGTTGCGCGACGGGCGGTACGTACGGGCCGCCGAGCCCGTCGCGGCCGGTGGCGAGCACCACGTGCCGTGCGAGCAGGGTCTGCGCTTCGCCGTTGCCGCGCACGTCGAGTGCGAGCAGGCCGTCGTCGCGCGGGCGCAGCGCGACGAGCGTGGTGTCGTTGCGCACCTGCAGGTCGAGCACGCGCCGGTACCAGCGCAGGTAGTCCATCCATTGGGTGCGCGGAATCTTGTAGAGCGCGTCCCAGGCATCGCGGCCGTATTGTGCTTCGAACCACGCGCGGAACGTCAGCGCAGGCAATCCGAGCGCGGGCCCCGCGAGCTGCTTCGGCGAGCGCAGCGTGTCCATTCGCGCGAACGTGACCCACGGCCCTTCGTAGCCGGCCGGCGCGCGGTCGATCACGCACTGGTTGTCGATGCCGAGCAGGCGCAGTTCGGCGGCCGCCGCAAGCCCGGCCATGCCGCCGCCGACGATCGCGACGTCGAGCACGCGTGTGCCGTCGGCCTCGCGCGGCGGCACCCACGATGGAGCCGGCAGGTCGAGCCAGCGCAGGTCTTGCGCGAGCCGGGCTTCGAGTGCCTGCAATTTATCGGGCGTCGTCGTTGTCATGCGGCCTCCGGGCGTGTACGGCGTGCACGCGTCGTGCCGGCTGCGCCGCGCGGTGCGCGCCCGGCGCGCAGCCGGTCGCCGCGCAGCAGCGCGTCGTGTGCGGCGGCGTCGTGAAAGATCACGTCGTCGAGCAGCGCGTGCGTCGTACGGTGCAGCGCGTCGAGCAGCGCATCGATGGCGGACGTGCGTGCCTTGCCGGCCGGCGTCGCGACGCCGAACGCGAACGGAATGTCGACATCGAGCGGGCGGGAGACGACACCCTCCACCGGCAGCGCCGCGCCCGTCGCCGGATCGACGATGCCGATCCCGATACCCGCACGCGCGGCCATCACCGCATTCAGCGACGCATTGGTTTCGATGAACACGCGTGCATCGACCCGCGCGGCCGCGAATGCCGCATCGATCCGCTGGCGCAGCCGGTGGCGGTTCGCGACCGTCACGATGCGGCGGCGTGCGAGATCGCGCAGCGCGATGCGCGGCTGCGCCGCGAGCGGGTCGCCGGCAGGCAGCACGGCGACGCACGGCGTCTGCGCGATCCAGTGCACGTCGAGCCCCGCGTGCGCCATCGGCAACGTGACGACGCCGATATCGGCCGTGCCGGCCAGCACCTCGTGCACGACATGCTCGGCCGATTCGCTGCGTATCTGGTAGTGGGGCGCCTGCATGCCGTCGGGCAGCGCGGCGAGCGCGGCCGGCACGAGCGTGGCCGCGAGCGAAGGGGTGGCCGCGATGCGCACGGGCTCGGCGGTTTCATCGCCGAGCGCCCGGGCGCGCGCCTCGATCGCGCGCAGGCCGACCAGCGAGCGTTCGACTTCCTCGTAGAGCAGAAACGCGCGCCGCGTCGGCGTGACGCGCGGGCCGTGCCGGTCGAACAGCGCGTAGCCGAGATCGGCTTCGAGCTCCTGGATCTGCCGCGTGACGGCCGGCTGCGAGCGGCCGAGCAGTTCGCCCGCGCCGGTCACGCTGCCGGCCGACATGACCGCGGAAAAGGCTTCGAGTTGATGCAGCTCCATGACACCTTCCGATGATGCGATTTGCGCATTGTAGAAGTGTGAGCATGCGTGATTCATATAATGATTTTTGCTATCGACAGCGCGAAAGCTGCGAAGGGCCCGACCGTTGCGATGGCCGGTGGTGCGTGCGTGAGCGCAGGTTGCGATCGGCGCCGTGAGCGAAACGTCAATCGAATCAACGTGCTGCGGTGCCTGCCGATGCATCGCGCGCGGCAGGGTGTGCGGATGGCCGCTCGCGAGCATCGCCGCTTCGCGCCGCGCACGATATCGATATGCGCAAAACTTCGTTGGATCGTCCTGAACCGGGTGGTTACATGCCCTCACTCTTTTCGACTGACTGAAGCTGGGGGACGCATGAACGTTTCGGGGAACGACGCACGCGGGGCATGGCGACGCGTGCTGGGCACGGTGGCGGCGCTCGCTGCCGCATGGGGCTTGTCGACGGGCAGCGCGCTCGCGGCGGGCGTGTCGGGCGAGCCGGTGGTGATCGGCGTGAGCGGTCCGCTCACGGGCCAGGACGCGCAGTACGGCGAACAATGGAAGCGCGGCTTCGATCTCGCGCTCGACGAGATCAACGGCAGCGGCGGCATTCACGGCCGGCCGCTCGCGGTCGACTTCCAGGACAGCCGCAGCGATCCGCGCCAGGCGGTGGCGATCGCGCAGAAGTTCGTCGCCGATCCGCGCATCGCGATCGAGCTGGGCGACTTCTCCAGCGCGACGTCGATGGCCGCATCGCCGATCTACCAGCGCGGGCAACTGATCCAGTTCGGCTTCACGAACTCGCATCCGGATTTCACGAAGGGCGGCGACTATCTGTGGAGCACCGCGCTGAGTCAGGCCGAGGAGCAGCCGCTGCTCGCGCGCTACGCGGTGAAGGAACTCGGCTTCAAGCGGATCGCGGTGCTGTACCTGAACACCGACTGGGGCCGCACCAGCAAGGACATCTTCGCGAAGGCGGTGACGGGGCTCGGCGCCCAGGTCGTCGCGGCCGAAGGCTATCAGCCGGCGGAGAAGGATTTCCGCTCGACGCTCGTGCGCATCGGCGAATCGAAGCCCGATTCGATCGTGCTGATCTCGTATTACGCGGACGGTGCGCAGATCGTGCGTCAGGCGCGTACATCGGGGCTCACGCTGCCGATCGCGGCGGTCGGTTCGGTGTACTCGCCGAAGTTCCTCGAACTGGGCGGCACGGCCGTCGAAGGCGTCTATACGGAATCGAACTTCTTCCCGGCCGAACCGCGCCCCGAGGTGCAAGCGTTCGTGCAGCGCTATCGCGCGAAATTCCACGCCGATCCCGATTCGTTCGTCGCGCGTGCATACGACGCGCTGATCCTGTCGGCGGAAGTGCTGCGCCGCTACGGCACGACGCGCCAGGCCGCGCACGACGGCTTCGCAAAGATCAGCGACGTGCCGAGCGTGATCTTCGGCAAGGTGCGCTTCGATCCGCAGACGCGTCGCGTTGCCGGCGCGCGCACCGTGTACCTGGTCGTGAAGCAGGGGCAGTGGGCGCTGTGGGACGGCGCGAAACCGCAGCTCGCCGCGCGTTGAGCCTGGCGCTGAACAGCATGCATGTAACGGACGCATCGTGATGGCTTCCTGGCTCGACTACACGCTCAACGGCCTCATCGTCGGCAACATCTACGCGCTGCTCGCGGTCGGGCTCGCGCTGATCTTCGGCGTGTCGCACCTGATCAACTTCGCGCACGGCTCGGTCTACATGGTCGGCGCGTTCATCGGCTGGCTGTGCCTGACGCGCTTCGGGCTGCCGCTGCCGGCGGCGCTTGCGGCGGTCGTCGTCGGCTGCGGCGCGCTCGGCATCGCGATCGAGCGGATCGGGCTGCGGCCGCTGCGCCATGCGGCACGCATCGCGCCGCTGCTCGCGACGATCGGCATCAGCTTCATCCTCGACCAGCTCGCACAGCTCGCGTTCGGGGCCGACCCGCGCGCGGTGCCGACGCCGCTGCCCGACTGGCACGTACGGATCGCCGGCGCGACGCTCGGCTCGCTCGACCTGTTGATCGCGGGCATCGGCATCGCGGCGGCCGCGCTGCTGTACGGCTTCCTGCGCTTCACGCGGCTCGGCTGGGCCGTGCGCGCGACCGCGCAGGATCGCGACGCGGCGCTGCAGATGGGGGTCGACGTCGACCGCGTGAACCAGACCGTGTTCGCGATCGCGTGCGCGCTCGGCGGCGTGAGCGGGCTGCTGGTCGGCATGTACTACAACAGCATCGATCCGGCGATGGGCTTCCAGGCCACGCTGAAGGGCGTGGTCGCGCTGCTGATCGGCGGGCTCGGCAACGTGCCGGGCGCGATCGCGGGCAGCCTGCTGCTCGGTCTCGTCGAAAGCTACGGCGTCGCGCTGTTCGGCACCAGCTACCGTGACCTGTTCGCGTTCGGGCTGCTGATCGTGTTCCTCGTGTGGCGGCCGAACGGGCTCTTCAGCGCGAACCGCGCGCTGCCGCCCGAGCCGATGACGGGCACTTTCCTCGCGGCCGCGAAGGCCGTGCGCGTGCCGCGTCCGGTGCTCGTCGTGCTGATCGTGGCGGCGGCCGTGCTGCCGTGGCTCGGCGCATCGCCGTACGTGCTGCAGACGCTGACCAACGCGTGGCTGTACGGGCTGCTCGCGCTGAGCCTCACGCTGGTGGCGGGCACGGTCGGGCAGATCTCGCTCGGCCACGCGGCGCTGCTCGTGATCGGCGCATATGCGTCGGCGCTGCTGTCGTCGGATCTCGGCTGGTCGCCGGCCGTGACGATCCCGTGCGCGGGCGTGATCACCGCCGTGCTCGGCACGCTGCTCGTCTATCCGGCGTTCCGGCTGCGCGGGCATTACGTATCGATCGCGACGCTCGGTATCGGCGAAGTGGTGAGCCTCGTGATCCTGAACTGGGACGGCCTCACGCGCGGCCCGCTCGGCATCACGGGCATCGCGCCGCTGCCTTGGGCGACGACCGCGCGCGCCGCGTACTGGTTCACGTTCGCGGTGCTCGTCGTGTTCGCGCTCGTGCAGGTGCGGCTGCTGCGCTCGCATCTCGGCCGCACGCTGCGCGCGGTGCGCGAGGACGACGTCGCCGCGCGTGCGCACGGCATCGCACCGAACCGCTACAAGGCGATCGCGTTCGCGGTCGGCGGCGTCGCGGCCGGCGTGAGCGGCGGGATCGCCGCGCATCTGTACAGCTACATCAATCACCAGACCTTCGATTCGCAGGTGTCGATCCTCGCATTGACGATGGTGATCCTCGGCGGCTTGGGCAACGTGCTCGGCGGCATCGTCGGCGCGATCGCGCTGATCGGGCTGCCCGAGCTGTTCCGCTGGGCGGCCGACTACCGGATGCTGATCTACGGCCTCGTGCTGTTGCTGCTCGTCCGGTTCCGGCCGCAGGGCCTGCTCGGCACGGTGTGAGGAGGAACGCGATGACCACCAACCGACCCTTGCTCGACGTGCAGGGCCTGACGCGCCGCTTCGACGGCGTGACCGCGCTCGACGGCGCGAGCCTGTCCCTTGCCGATGGCGAACTGCTGAGCGTGATCGGGCCGAACGGCGCGGGCAAATCGACGCTGTTCAACCTGATCGCGGGCGCCGACCGGCCCGATGCCGGCCGCGTGACGTTCGACGGCCGCGACATCACGGGCACCGCGCCCGAGCGCCTCGCGACGCTCGGCATCGCGCGCACGTTCCAGCACGGCCGTGTGTTCGGCAACCTGAGCGTGCTCGACAACGTGCTGATCGGCGCACATGCGCGGCTGCGCGCGGCCCGGCCGGGCTGGCCCGCGCTGGGTGCCGCGGCCGAGGTGCTGCGCGCGCTCGTGCGGCCCGCGGCGGTGCGGCGCGAGGAAGCCGCGCTGCGCGACGAGGCGCGCGCGATCGTCGCCGGGTTCGGCGAGCGGCTCACGCCGCGCATCGATCATCCGGCGCACAGCCTGTCGTATGCGAACCGGCGTCGCGTGGAGATCGGCCGCGCGCTCGCGCTGCATCCGCGGCTGCTGCTGCTCGACGAACCGACGGCCGGGATGAACGAGACGGAGACCGCCGAGATGCTGCAACTGATCCAGTCGCTGAAGGCGCGCGGCCTGACGATCCTGCTGATCGAACACAAGCTCGAACTCGTGATGCGCGTGTCCGACCGCGTGATGGTGCTCGACAACGGCGTGAAGATCGCCGAAGGCGCGCCGCGCGACGTGCGGCACGACCCGCGCGTGATCGAGGCGTACCTCGGCCGCCGGCATGCGGGTGGCGCGCCGGCCGACCGCACGGCACAGGCGGCCGCATGACCGCACTCTCTTCCGGACCCGACACGACCATGACCGACGCGCTGCTGAAACTCGAACACCTCGACACGTTCTACGGGCCGGTGCAGGTGCATTTCGACGTGAACTTCGAAGTCGGCCGCGGGCAGATCGTCAGCCTGCTCGGCGGCAACGCGAGCGGCAAGTCGACGACGATGAAGCTGATCCTCGGCTGATGCGGCCGCGCCGCGGCGTCGTGCGCTTCGACGGCGACGACGTGACGGCGCTCGCGACGCCGCAGCGCGTGCGGCGCGGGATCGCCGCCGTGCCCGAGGCGCGGCGGCTGTTCGGCGACATGAGCGTGCGCGAGAACCTGCTGATGGGCGCGTACACGCGTGGCGACCGCGCGGCAGTGGCGGAAGACTACGAGCGCGTGCTCGACCTGTTTCCGCGCGTGCGCGAGCGGCTGACGCAGCGCGCGGGCACGCTGTCGGGCGGCGAGCAGCAGATGCTCGCGATGGCCCGGGCGCTGATGGCGCGGCCGAAGCTGATCTGCATGGACGAGCCGACGATGGGGTTGTCGCCGCTCTATGTCGACAAGGTGCTCGAGCTGATCGACGCGATCAACCGGCAGGGCGTGACCGTGTTCATGGTCGAGCAGAACGCGAGCCTCGCGCTGGAAATCGCGCACTACGGGTACGTGCTGCAGACGGGGCGCGTCGTGCTCGAAGGGCCCGCGAAGGCGCTGCTCGACGACGAGCGCGTACGCGATGCGTATCTCGGCGGGGAGGCGGTGGCGGCGTAGCGGGGGCGTTTCTTATCGTGTCGCGTTCGCTGCTTCGGTCTTGCCCTGAAGCCTGCGCGCGGGTTCCGTCCGGTGCAGGTGGACGGCATAGGTGTCCCACGGCAGCCTGATGTTCTTCCCCGAACGCGCGACTGCCTGGGTCATCAGCCTTCCGGCCTCGCCGCGATGGTAGCCGCCGTGCGTGACCACATGGGTCAGCATCTCTTCGCGTGTCATATAGCCGTTGTCGCCGTCGGTGAACGCAAACGGAATCGATTCGGCCAGCATCGCGGGCGTGGCGGCTTCGACATGGTCGAGATACCAGCGATCGAGCGCGGCGAAGGCCGCACGCAGCGCGTCGGGTTCCGGCGTGTCGGGCGTGTTGTCGGATGCGAAGCCATGACGTTCGCCGGTCAGGTGGGCGGCGAAAATCCTGTTCACGACGAGGCAATGGTTCATCAGCCGCAGCGCGAGATGGCGCTCGTCGGCATGTTCCACTGCATCGAGCCCCGCGATGGCCGTCAGCATTTCGTCATTCGCCCAGGCCTGGTAGCGCAGCATGCGGGACAGGAGTGCGTTCTCGCTCATGGTCGTGTCCTTGTGGGTTTCACCTAAAATGTGAGCCTCGCCACCATTATTTTCGGTCGGAGCCCGCATGTCCACTCGCGTTTCCGAAGCTGCCGCCGCGATGCGCAAAGCCCCGCGCCAGGCGCGTTCGCGCGCGACCGTCGACGTGATCGTCACGGCCGGGGCTCGCGTTCTGGATATGCACGGGTGGGCCGGATTCACGACCAACGAGGTCGCGGAAGTTGCCGGTGTCAGCATCGGTTCCGTGTATCAGTATTTCCCGAACAAGCTCGCGTTGGTCGATGCGATCCGGCGCCGGCATTTCGACGACGTGCTGGCCGTGCTGCAGCGCGCGCACGACCGTCAGGCAAGCCCGAGGCGTCTCGTCGAACGCTTGATCGCCGACCTGATCGCCGTGCATCGCGATTACCCGTCGCTGCACCGGGCACTGCTCGATCTTCCCGATCCGGGTGGCGTGAAGGCCGTATACGACGCGTTCCAGAAGGAATATTTGCACCGCTATGCGCTGATCGTTGCTGCCTGTCGCGGGCGGCCATCGGTCAAGGCCGATGCGATGACGGCGCAGGTGCTGTCATCCGCGCTCGAAGGCATCGTGCACAACGCGGCCCGACGCGGGCTGCTGGACGATCCGAAACTGAAGCGCGAACTCGTCAGGCTGGCGTGCGGCTACCTCGAAGATCCCCGCGACGGCGCGACGAGGGCGCGCGAGTGAGCCGACGCAAAAATCATGACGGACACCGAAATTCAGGTAGATTGACGCTTTTCTGATCTCGTACGCCACGGGCGCACCATGTTGACCTATTCCGTTCAGAAAGTCGGCTACGCATTCGAGCAACTGGATCCGCAGGGCGCGACGGACTACCCGTCGTTCACGCAGGCGTTCGACGCATTCCCGTGGGCAGCGCAGCATGCCGAATGGAACGACACGCGGGACGGCCCGTTGCCGGCCCTCGTGCTGCAGCATGCCGACGATCAGCGGGAGCTGTGGGTGACCGCGCTGAGCGATGCGCATGCGGACGGCTTCCAGCTGAATGCGGTCTCGATGCGGATGAAGAAGGGGCTGTTCGGGATCGGCAAGGGCAAGCTGGAGCAGCACGTCGAGACGATCGACGTCAGGAAGCGCACCGACGTCGACACGTTGTGCCGGCTGTTCTGCGATCGTCAGTACGACGAGCTGGACCGGGCGGTGGCGCAGCACGTGGAGCGCAATCACTTCGAAGACGGCAGCGACGATTGAGCGCCCACTGCGCACGCGCCTGAACCGGCGCGATCCGTCGACTCATGCCTGCGCTATGACGCTCCCATCGCGCGCGGAAACGTCAACACCACCGCAAACCCGGCCGCCTCGGGAAACGCAAACCCGACGCGCCCGCCGTGCGCCTTCATCACTTCCTGCACGATCGCGAGCCCGAGTCCCGACCCCGTGCGCCGCTCGCTGCCGTCCGGCGCGATCCGCACGAACGGCTGCAGCGCGGCATCCCAGTGCTCGCGTGGAATCCCGCGGCCGTTGTCGGTGACGGTCAGCGTCACGGCATCGCCCGCGTTGCCCTGCGTCGCGACCGACACGACGATGTCGTCCGCATGCCCGTGCAGCAGCGCGTTGTGCAGCACGTTCGACAGCGCTTCCTGCAGGCTGATCGCATCGCCGTCGATCCACGCGAGCGGCGCGTCGCTCGCGAACGCAACGGCCACGTCGCGCTCGCCGGCGAGCGGTATCGTGCGGCCCAGGACCTCTTTCGCGAGCGCGACGAGGTCGACCGGTTGCAGCGGCACGGCCTCGGTGCGATGGATCACCATCGCATGATTGAGCAACTGGCCGGTGAGCCGCCCGACGTCCGAAGAGGTCGCACGCAACGCGTCGAGCCGGGCCGCGTGACGCGCCGGGTCTGCCTCGCCGTCGAGCAGCTCGATCTGCGCGTCGAGCCGCGCGAGCGGCGTGCGCATCTGGTGCGCGGCATCGGCGATGAAGCGCTGCATCGCGTTGATCCGCTCGGCGAGGCGGTGCATCAGCCCGTTGATCGACCCGATGATCGCGTCGATCTCGCTCGGCGTGTCGACGGCCACCGGCCGCAGGTCGGCCGGGTCGCGCGCGGCGATGATCGTGCCGATCTGCGCGAGCGGGCGCAGCCCGCGCCGGATCGCGAGGCCGCTCGCGCCGATCGCGAGCACGCTCATCAGCAGGATCAGCGTCCACACCTTGAAACTCATTTCGTTCGTCAGTTGCTGGCGCGCGTTGGTGGTCTGCGCGACCGTCACGAGCGCCCAGCCCGGCGTGCTTTCCTCGGGCATGTAGCGCGCGATCGTCGCGGTGCGCACCCGGTGCCCCTGGTAGACGGCATTCGCGAACGCGGGGCCCTGTTTCGCGGCGGCGAGCGTCGCGGGGCTCGCGAGGTCGTTGTAGCCGGCCACGACGATGCCGCGCGAATCGACCACCTTGTAGTAGACGAGGTCGTAGCGCGACAGCGTCGACAGCGCGGCCACCGGCGGATTCAGCGCGAGCACGCCGCCTTGCACGTAGAGGTTTTCGGCGACCTGGATCGATGCGCCCGCAAGCAACTGGTCGTACGCGCGTTCGGCCGCGACGCCCGCGTAGTAGCGCGCGATCGCCGCGAGCGCGAGCGCGCCGGTCGCGACGACGAGCGCGATGAAGAGCAGCGTGCGTCCGAACAGCGTCCTCGGGAACCAGTCAGTGCGCCGCAATCTGGTACCCCATCCCGCGCGCGGTACGGATTTCGACCGAGCTGCCCTGCAGCTTCTTGCGCACGCGCGTCACGTACTGCTCGACCGCGTTCGTGGTCGGCTCGTTGCCGAAGCTGAACAGCTGGTTCAGCAGTTCGTCCTTCGAGAAGATCCGCTGCGGGCGGCTCGCGAGGATTTCGAGCAGCGCGAATTCCTGGCGCGACAGCGACAGCGGCTGGCCGTCGAGTTCCGCGAGGCGGCTGCTGCGGTCGATCACGAGGCCGCCGAGCGTCAGCACGTCGTTCGCGTGGCCGCTGTTGCGGCGCAGCAGTGCCTGCACGCGCGCATCGAGCTCGCGGTAGTCGAACGGCTTCACCAGGTAGTCGTCGGCGCCGAGGCCGAGGCCGCTCACGCGGTCGTCGATCGCCGAGCGCGCGGTGACGAGCAGCACGGGCGTCGTGCTGCCCGACGCGCGCAGGTGGCGCAGCACCGTGAAGCCGTCCATGCCGGGCAGGTTCGCGTCGAGCACGACGAGGTCGAAGCGCTCGACGCGCAGCAGCCCGTGCGCGGTCGCGCCGTCGGTTTCGAGATCGACGGCATGGCCGAGCCGCGCCAGGCGGTTGCGGATCGCCGCGCCGATTTCGGCATCGTCCTCCACGACGAGAATGCGCATGGTGCCGTTTCGCAGGTGGGTGGGTTAGGGGTTTTCCCGGGGCCGGGATGTCAGCATTTTCTCAGACTCGGTCGATAACCTGTGTCGAGCCGGATGCAGCACGCAAGGACGGCATTAATACCAGAAATATTCAAGGAGACGGCAACATGCAGCATGTCACGGGCACGACGACCGCGCGGCATGGCGCGACGCGGGCCTTCGCACGGCCGTTTGCCGTCCGTCGCACGGCGGCACGTGCATGACGACGTCGCCGCGCCGCCGCGCATTGATCGCTGCCGGCCTCGGCGTGCTCGCCGCGCCCGCGCTCGTGCGCGCGAAGCCGCGCGCGGTGCGGATTTCCAAAGGCTATGGCGTGCTGTATCTGCCGCTGCTCGTGATGGAGAAGCAGCGGCTGTTCGAGCGGCACGCGGCGCGCCACGGCGTGCGCGACGTTGCGGTCGACTGGGTGCTGCTCGACGGCGGCAATTCCGTCAACGACGCGATGATGGCCGGCACGCTCGATTTCGCGGGCGCCGGCGCACCGGGTTTCATCGAGCTGTGGGCGCGGGCGCGCGGCATTCCGAACGTTGAGGTGATCGGCATCAGCGGCTTGTCGACCACGTCGCTGTCGCTGAACGCGAACCGGCCGGGGCTCGTGTCGCTGCGCGACTTCACGCCGGCCGACCGGATCGCGGTGCCGGGCATCCGCACGTCGCTGTCGGCGGTGGTGCTGCAGATGGTCGCGAGCCGGCAACTCGGCCCGAAGCATTTCGCGCAGCTCGATTCGATCACCGTGAACCTGCCGCATCCGCAGGCGATGCAGGCGCTGATCCGCCGCGAGAACGGCGTCACCGCGCACTTCACGTCGCCGCCGTTCTCGACCCTCGAGCTGCGGCAGCCGGGCATCCACCGCGTCGTGAATTCGGTCGACGTGCTCGGCCCGATGACGCTCGACGTCGTGTTCGCGCCGAAGCGGCTCGTCGATACGGAGCCCGCGCTGGCCGTGGCGTTTCTCGGCGCGCTCGACGAAGCGACCCGGCTGATCGCGCAGGACCCGCGCGCGGCGGCTGCACTCTATGCGGCGTCGTCGGGCGTCGGCGTGTCGCACGACGACGTGATGCGGATGCTTGCCGCACCGGACACGCGCTTCTCGGTGCTGCCGAACCAGCTGATGGACTACGTCGAATTCCTGTACCTCGCCGGCACGATCAAGGCGAAGCCGCGTGCGTGGCACGAGATGTTCGCGCCGATGCTCGACGACTACCGGTCGCGCTGACGCCGCCGCGCACTTTCATCGAAACACCACGCGCCCGTGCGTTCGCCGCGCACGGAGCTGATTCAACTGACAAGCAACCCCATGCAACCGTTTCACGCAAGGAGCCTCAAGTGAACGCCACTGAAACCCTGGACCCCGCGTCCGCCGAAGAGCAGCGCATCATGTCGAAGATGGCGCGGCGCCTGATGCCCATCCTCGTCGTGATGTTCCTGATCGCGTTCATCGACCGGCAGAACGTCGGCTTCGCGAAGCTGCAGATGGTGCACAGCCTCGGGATGACGGAAGCCGCGTTCGGGCTCGCGTCGTCGCTGTTCTTCATCGGCTACCTGCTGTTCGAGGTGCCGAGCACGCTCGCGCTGCATCGCTACGGCGCGCGCGTATGGCTCGCGCGGATCATGCTGACGTGGGGGCTCATCACGGTGCTGATGGGCTTCACGACGTCGATGCCCGCGTTCTGCGCGCTGCGCTTCGTGCTCGGCATCGCCGAAGCCGGCTTCTATCCGGGCGTGATCTACTACCTGACGCTGTGGTTTCCGCAGAGCTATCGCGCGAAGGTGCTCGGCATCTTCACGCTCGGCAGCGCGCTCGCGAACATGCTCGGCTCGCTGGTCGGCGGCGTGCTGCTGAGCCTGAACGGCGTGTGGGGGCTCGCGGGCTGGCAGTGGGTGTTCGTGGCGACGGGCATCCCGGCGGTGATCGTAGCGATCGTCGTGTTCCGCGTGCTGCCCGCGTCGGTGCGCGACGCACGTTTCCTCGACGACCGCGAGAAGCAGATCGTCGAGGCCGCGCTCGAACGCGAGAAGCCCGCGCAGGCCGAGCATGGGCAGCCGTGGAAGGCGCTGCTCGATCCGCGCGTGATGCTGTTCGCGGCGACCTACATGCTGATGTCGACGTCGCTGTACGGCGTGACGTACTGGCTGCCGACGCTCGTGAAGTCGTTCGGCGTGTCGAGCAGCACGAACGGATTCCTGAGCATGCTGCCGTGGGCGCTCGCGGTGGTGCTGCTGGTGTGGCTGCCGGCGAAACTGCGCCGCGCGAAGAGCATCCTGCGCACGATCGCGATCGTCGCGGCGCTCGGCGCGCTCGGCTTCCTGCTGAGCCTCGTGCTGCCGTCGACGCCGCTGCGCTTCATCGCACTGGTGCTCGGCGGCGCATGCATTCCGCTGCTGTATCCGTGCTTCTGGTCGATGCCGCCGCGCTACTTCACCGGTGCGCGCGCGGCGGCGAGCGTCGCGGCGATCAACTCGATCGGCAACCTCGGCGGCTTCTTCAGCCAGAACCTGATGCCGTTTGCCGGCAAGGTGACGGGCACCGCGTTCGGGCCGATGATCGTGCCGATCGTGTGTCTCGCGCTGCTCGGGATCGGCGCGCTGGTCGCGTGGACGCGGTCGGAACGGGGGATGGTGGCGGCGCGGGCGTGAGGGGGCGCGGCGTTACCGCTTCATCGACTGGTTCCCGACGACCGTGAAGTTGGCTGAAGCGTGCGTATTCGACAGCAGGTATTCGAGCGCGTGGATGTCGGGGGCGGTCGTCGTGAAATGCCTGTCGCCGTCGAAGATGAAGTTCCATGTGATGATGCTGCGGCTGGTGCCGGGATCGTCGACGTGAATCTCCTTCAGCGATGCGAGGGGATACGCGCGTTCGTGCCAGTCGAACAGGTGCCGGACGTAGAGGTGGTCCGGCGTGACGATCTCGTAGCGCCTGAGGAACGGTATCGCGATGAGGAGGAGCACCGTCGTGAGGATCAGCCACGAGCGGGCTGCGCGCCACAGGACGGCCCGTGCCGACGGGCGGCCGCGCACCATGACGCGGTAGCGCGCGGAGGTGGGTTGCACGATGAGCGCGGTGCCGAACCACCACGCGATCGCGACGAACCCGAGCGGCACGTTCATGAACGGCACCGAAAACGCGCCGACGAAGCTCGTTGGAAAATCCAGGAGCCGCGCGGTCGATACGAACCCGAGACCGATATAGCTGCCGGCCGGATGCGGGATGAACACGGCCGTTGTCAGGGCCTGCAGTGCGAGCAGGACGGGCCAGCATAGGAGTGATACGGCGAGCCAGCCGGCCATGGCGGCGAGAAAGAAGAGTGGATAGCTCAGGATGGATTTCATCGTGGCGACAGTGGGACCATCGGCAGGCGTATTGACGTGAGAGCGAGGCGGGACGGTGACAAATTGTAGCGTTGTGCCGAAGCGGATCATGCGGGCAATGTCGCCTTGTGCTGGCCGGCGGCCGAGCACCACCATGAAACGCATCCGTCATGGTCGGCGGGCTGGCATTTTGTGCATTCTGCCGATGCGATACGATGCGTCGCATATGTTGCGGATGGAGTGTGCGATGAAAACGACGACGATGGATCGGCCGGGTGATGGCATTTCGCGCCGACGCATGCAGCGCGAGTTTGTCGCGCGAGGCGTAGCAGCGCGCGACGAGGCGCGACGGTCCGGTGAATACATCGATGCCGCGCACGTCCTTGCGGAACTCGAGCGCATGCTGGAAGCGGCGCGCGCGACGAAGGCCGTCAATTGAGCCGGCGGATCAGGGGTGGACTTTACCGGGCGGACAGCGATCGTCGCTGTTCGGCACCCACCCGCGCCACCGCCTTCGCCGGGTACCTACCCGCGCGACCCCCCATCCCCGCCATGCGCGACCGTCACCGGCGCAGGCGACAGCGGAATCTCCACCTCGACCGTCGTCCCTTCGCCGAGCGTCGTCGCGATCCGCAGCGTGCCGCCGACGAGATACGCGCGCTCGCGTAATCCGACCAGCCCGAACGATCCCGACTTGCGCGGCACGCCGGGATCGAATCCCGTGCCGTCGTCGCGAATCGTCAGTTCGATCGCATTGCTCGCATGCACGAGTTCGACGCTCGCATGCGACGCGGCCGCGTGCCGCGCGACATTCGCGAGCGCTTCCTGCGCGATGCGGAACACCGCCGTCGCGTAAGGCTCGGCGAGCTGCAGCTCCGGCGGGTCGACATGCAACGTGCAGTCGATGCCGTGACGGTGCCGGAAATCCTCCACGAGCCACTGCATTGCCGCGGCGAAGCCGAGATCGTCGAGCATCAGCGGGCGCAGGTCCGACGCGATGCGGCGCGTCGCGGCCACGGCGCCGCGCGCCAGCGCATGCATCGCCGCGATCTTGCGCGCCAGCAGCGCATCGTCCGGCGGCACGCGGTCGATCAGCCATTCGAGATCGTTTTTCAGCGTCGCGAGCGTCTGCGCGAGTTCGTCATGCAGCTCGCGTGCAATGCGGCGCTGCTCCGCTTCGCGTGCGCTCGCGCTGATCGCGGCGATCTCGCGCAACTCCTCGCGCGACGCCTGCAACGCCCGCTCGGCCCGCACGCGGTCCTCGACTTCGCGCCGCAGGTCGCGGTTCGACGCGCTCAGTTGCGCGGTGCGCGCGGCGACGCGCTGTTCGAGCCGTTCGTTCGCGTCGTTCAACTGCGCGCTCTTCTGCACGACGAGCAGATGCTGGTAGCGTGCACCGGCCAGCGCGCGCACCGTCTGCGCATGCAGCCGGCCGTTCTCGAACAGCATCGCGAACAGCACGACGCCGGACGCGACGAGACCGTACGCGCGTCCCGCGTAGAAGCCGAGGTCGTAGCGCCCGTGATTCAGCATCGACGACAGCGCGATGTCGAACAGCCACGCGACGAGCACCGTCATGACCCACAGGTCGAGCACGGAATGGCGCCGCCGCCGCTGCCACATCAGCATCAGTGCGATCAGATTCAGCCCCCAGACGACCGTGATCGCGTTCGTCATCGTCGCGGCCATCCGGTTGCCGTTCATGATGCGCGGCAGCAGGTCGTGGCCGGCCGTGGCAAGCAGCGCGAGCGCGACCGTCGCGCCGACCGCGGCCACGATGCACAGCCCGATGGGAATCGCCGCGCGGCGCTGCGGGCCCGGGATCGGGCCCGGCGCACGCGACTTCGCGCGCAGCAGCGCATACGCGGCGACTGCCAGCGGAAAGCCGCTGTGCCAGAACACGTACAACCAGGCGGTGGTCTGGTCGCCGGCGCCGAGCAGGCCGGTCGGCGCGAACAGCCCGGGAAAGGTCAGCATGTGGGTGCCGGCCATGAAGCCCGTGAACAGGTAGCCGCCCGCGAGCACGAGCAGCGGCCGCTGGCGCAGGATCGCGTACTGGCCGAGCAGCAGGCCGGCGGTCACCATGTCGTTGACGACGATCGCCGACTGGTACACGGGGATGAATGCCCATCCCGGCGCAAGCGGCCTGCCCGCGAACGGCGCCAGCGCGGCGAAGATCACGGCGGAGATGAGCACGGTCGCGAGCGCGAGCCGCCGTTCGCGCCGGCCCGGCGGCAGCGACGACATGAACAGGCGCGACGCGTCCGTGTCGTCGTCGTCCGGGGGCGAGGGCGGGGATGAGGGCGGGACGCGGAAGGCGGCGGTCATGCGTCGCCGCCGGGGTCGAGTTCGTGGCGCACCGCGTAGCGCACCAGCGCGGCTTCGTGCGGCAGTTCCATCTTCTCGAGGATCCGTGTCTTGTACGTGCTGACCGTCTTCGCGCTGAGCGCGAGTTCGGTCGCGATCTGCGTGACGGTCTGGCCCGCGACGATGCGGCGCATCACGTCGAACTCGCGCGCGGACAGCCGCTCGTGCGGCAGCGTCGCGGCCGGTGTGCGCAACGTGAGCGCGAGGCTCTCGGCCGCCGACGGGCTCACGTAGACGCCGCCCGCAGCCACCTTGCCGACCGCCTCGACGAGCTCGGCGGTTGCGCTGTCCTTCGTCAGGTAGCCGGTCGCGCCGGCCTTGAACGCGCGCGCCGCGTACTGCGCCTCCGCATGCATCGTCAGCACGAGCGTGCGCAGCGACGGCGCGTGGCGTTTCACCAGCCGGATCAGCTCGATGCCGGTCGGCGCGGGCATCGACAGGTCGAGCAGCAGCACGTCGGCGGCGCCGCGCTCGACCAGCGCAAGCGTGGCCGAGCCATCGCTCGCCTCGCCGACGATTTCGAAACCGCCGGCCGTTTCCAGGATGTGACGCAGTCCGTCCCGCATGACTGCGTGATCGTCAGCCAGAATTACCCTGATCATCTAGCGATCCTCTTCGGGATGACGCCGCGCACTGCTGTCCGGTGTTCGCCACGGCCGTTCTTCTGACCAATATATTCCGCCGAATCCGAAAACGGTACACATTCGGGAAATTTTCGAGATAGCCGATCAGGGAATGTGTACTGAAACGAAATAATTCCCGGGAAAAAGTACGTGGCAGAGCAGGCGGGAATCAGGGTATTCCCTGAATATTTTCGAGCCTTGGAAAGGGCGGCGCGTCGCGTCGCGAGCCGCCCCGCGAACCTCCACGTTTCGGGACTAAACTGGTGCCCGATGCCACACCAACCGTCCCCGGGAGCCCCGTGATGATCGATCTTGCCGATATCCTGCCGTCCGCACTGCCCGCAGCCGTCGCGTGGGCCGAAGCCGAGGCGGCGCGCGGGATCGCGCAGGGTGCGCCGCTGACGCCCGGGCAAGCCGACGATGCGCGCACGGTGGGCGTCGCGCAGCCGGAGCGGATCCGCGTGGTGATCGTCGACCGCATGCCGTTCCCCGAGGTGCCGTCGCTCGCCGCGATCGCCCGCGACACGGGGCTTCTGGCGCCGGGGACGATCGGGCTCACGCTCGGCCATGCGGTGTATGTGCTGCGCGGGCAGGACACGCGCCGCCTGCTGACCCACGAATTCCGCCACGTGCATCAGTACGAGGCCGCCGGCTCGATCGGCGCGTTTCTCGCGCGCTATCTGCAGGAGATCGCGACGGTCGGCTACCACGACGCGCCGCTCGAGGCCGACGCGCGGCAGCACGAGTTCGATTGATCCGCCCCGCCGGCGCGACCGCGCGCACCGCCCGATGAACATTCACGATGCCGCCGCCGACCTGGTGTACGCACACCGGGGCGCTCCGCCGAGGCGCGTGCGATGAGCGACACGATCCACGCGTGGATCGGCGCGATCGGCGCACATCCGCTGCTCGTGCTTGCGATCGTGTTCGTGGCGGCCTGCGCGGAGGCGATCGCGCTGATCGGCACGGTCGTGCCGGCCGGCGCCGTGATGTTCGCGGCCGGTGCGCTGATCGGCGCGGGCGCGCTCGACGGCTGGACGACCATCGGTGTCGCGGCGGTCGGCGCCGTGATCGGCGACGGGATCAGCTACGAACTCGGGCGGCACTATCGCGGCGTGATCCGCAACGCATGGGCGCGCTTAGGCTACGCGGCCGCCTTCGCGCGCGGCGAGGAATTCGTGCTGCGCCATGGCATGAAGAGCATCGTGCTCGCGCGTTTTCTTGCGCCGGTGCGCGCGGTCGTGCCGGTCGTCGTTGGCTGCGCGACGCTGCCGCGGCGGTCGTTCTATCCGGTCAACGTCGTCTCGGCGCTCATCTGGGCGCCCGTGCACGTCGCGCCGGGCATCCTGTTCGGGGCGTCGGCCGCGCTGGCCGCGGCGATCAGCGTGCGGGTCGCCGTGATCCTGCTGGTCGTCGCGGCGCTGGTCGCGCTCGTGTGGATCGGCGTGCGCGTCGCATTGCGGCGCGGCTGGCCGCTGCTGCGCCGTGCGCTCGTCGAAGGCGTGCACGCCTGCGCGCGCCGCTGGCCGCGGTTCGGCGCGCGGCTGCACGACGCGATCGCCTACGTGCGCGGCCTGCCGGGCGCGGTGCCGGTGCTTGCGCTGCTGTTCATCGGCTGCGTGTGGCTGTTCGCGGGCCTCGTGCAGGATGTCGTCGCGAACGATCCGCTGATGCACGCGGACATCGCGCTGTATGCGTTCCTGCAGAACCTGCGCACGCCACCGGTGGATGCCACGATGCGCGCGCTTGCCGTGCTGCACGGGCACGATACGGGGCTGATCGTCGCGGCCGCGTTTCTCGTCTGGCTGTTGATCCATCGCTGCTGGCTGACGGCTGCGTGGTGGCTCGTGACGGTCGGCGTCGCCGTCGTGCTCGTGCCGGTGTTCGGCGCGGGCCCACCCGGTGCGACGCCCGCGAGCCTGCCGCCCGGTGCGCTGCACGTGCCGCTGCCCGATGCCGAAGCGGCGTTCGCGATTCTCGCGAGCAGCGGCCTCGGCTGGGTGCTCGCGCGCGACCGGCCCGCGCGGTGGCGGATCCCGGTCGTGACGGCGGTGGTGTTGTGGATCGTGCTCGGCGGCTTTGCGCGGCTGTATGTGGGCGACACGTGGCTGTCGGGCCTGCTGGGCGGCTGGAGCCTCGGGCTCGCCTGGTTTGCGCTGCTGGCCGGCGCTTTTGCGTACTGGCGCGTGCGCGAGCACGTGCAGCCGAGGGGCGCGCTCGTCGCGGTGATGGTGGTGCTCGCGACGGCCGGCGTGTGGACGGTGCCCGCGCAATGGCAGCTCGACCGCGCGGCGCGCCCGCATGTCGGCGACGTGGTCGCGATGACCGTCGACCAGTGGCTGCGCGGTGGGTGGCAGCGCGTGCCGGTGAGGCGCACCGAGATCGGCGGCGACCGCGAGGAATATCTGCCGCTGCAATGGAGCGCGACGTCGGACACGCTCGACCGGCATCTCGCACAGGCCGGCTGGCAGCGCGCGACGCCGTGGTCGCCGGCCACCGCGCTGCGCTGGCTGCTGCCGCAGGCGCCGGCCGATGCGCTGCCGGTGCTGCCGCGCTATACGCACGGCGAAAGCACGCGCCGCGTGTTCGTCCGCTTCGATCCGGCGCAGCCGGAAAGCCGCCTCGTGCTGCGGCTGTGGCGTTATCCGTACGTGCTGCAGGATGCGCTCGGCATGCGGCCGTTGTGGTACGGCGCGCTGTATCGCGAAACGCTGCACCGCCCGGCACGGCTGATGACTACCGTACGCACGACGACGGTCGACGATGCGGCGACGATTGCGAAGGCGCTGGCGGTCGAGCCGGCGATCGAGCATCCGCCGGCTGGGATGACGAACGCGCCGGCGGAGATGCTGCTGGTGTGGATGGTTCGGCCGTGAGTGGGCGGTGTGCCGCTTAGGCGTGCACCGGCTGCGCGGGGACGACGGACAGGCGCAGGCCGACGGTCTTGAGCACCGCGAGCAGGGTTTTCAGTGTCGGGTTGCCGTTCGGGGAAAGGGTGCGATACAGCGATTCGCGGCTGATGCCGGCTTCGGCCGCGACGGCGCCGAGCCCGCCGTACGCTTCCGCGACGGTACGCAGCGCGAGCAGGCCGGCCGCGCGGTTGTCGGGATCGTCGAGCGACTCCATCGCGACGCGCAGATAGGCCACCGCGAGTTCGCGGTCGGCGCCGAGTTCGGCGACTTCCGCGTCGTGGTGCGATACCGCACCTTTGAGCTTGGTCATGTTTGCCTCCGTTTCCAGTTCGACCAGTGTTCCTTGGCGCGCCTGATGTCGTCGGGCTGACTGCTTTTGTCGCCACCTGACAGCAACAGCACCAGTGCGCCGCCGTACCGCCCGAAATACACGCGATAGCCGGCGCCGACGTGGACGCGCAGTTCGATCACGCCTTCGCCGACAGACTCGCAATCGCCGAAGTTGCCTGTCTGCACGCGGCGCAGGCGTTCGCGAATCCGTGCCTGCGCAAGCTTGTCGCGCACAGCGTTCAACCATTCGGTGAAAGGCTCGCGACCATCGTCGCGCTGGTAGCGAAGAAGTTCGAACTTGGAGAGCATTGTAACTTATAAGCTACAAAAAGGAAGCGTGGTAAATGGCGTGGCCGTGCGAGCTGCCGGGTGGTGTGCGCGGGGCGTGCGCGCATTGTCGAGGCGGGGCAACACGCAACACCGCATGCGCGTTGCTGCGCATACGGTGCCTTCGGAGTGCGGGATTTCAGGCCGCGAAGCCGGCTTCCCGGACGAAGGTCATTCTTTCATCCGGGGCGCGGGGAGACGATTCGGCCGGATGGCCAAGGTCAATGGCGCGGTGACGGGCACGCGCGGCGGGTGGGGTGCATGGGGAACAGCATGAACAACAAGCCTGTCGGTGCCGGCGCGTCGCGCCTGGCGAGCCGACAGGCCTCCTGACGTTACTGCTTCATCGTTACGCCGTCGCCGCCACCCGCTGCGCCGCAAACCCCGCCAGCGTCCGCAACGCATCGCGCGCCGACCGCAGGTAAAACGCCTGCAGATGAAACACATGCCAGCGCGCCGCATGAATCTCCAGCCGGCACGGCACGCCGCAGGCCTGCGCATGACGGGCCAGCCGCTGCGCATCCGACAGCAGGACCTCCTGGTCGCCGGCCTGGACGAGCATCGGCGGCAGGCCCCGCAGGTCGGTGTCGAGCGGGCCGCGGGCCGCTACCGTACAGGCGCCGTGATACCAGCGCAGCCCCTGTTCGAGCCAGCCGCGGCGGATCATCGGATCGTCGTGACGGCGCGTAGCCAGCGTCGCGCCGCCGAGCGCGGGATCGGTCACGGGCGAGATCAGCAGCAGCGCGGCGGCAGCCGGCTCGCCGCGCTCGCGCAGCGCGATGGCCAGTGCCAGCGCCAGCGCACCGCCGGCCGAATCGCCGGCGATCACGATCCGGTGCGGCGCATGGCCCTGCGCGCGCATGGCATCGTAGACGGCCAGTGCATCGTCGAGCGCGGCCGGGCGCGGATGCTCGGGGGCCAGCCGGTAATCGGGCACCCACACCGGCAGGCCGGCCTCGTTCGCGAGCCGCGTCGTCACGCCGCGATGCGTGTGCGGGCCGCCGAGACAGAATGCGCCGCCGTGCAGATAGAGGATCGCGCCGCCCGTGTCGCCGCGTTTCGGCGCCACGACTTCGACCGGCACGCGGTGCGCGGACGTGCGGTAGCGCAGCGAGCCGCTCGTGCCCGGCATCAGCGGCGACAGCAGCGCAACGACGCGGCGCTGCATGCGCGCGCCGAACGGCGGCCCGATCAGCGGCCGGAAGGCCACCCGCAGGAAGCCGCGCAGCGAGGCGGCCGTGAGGGCCTCCAGCCGGCCGGCGGGCGGCGCGATCACCACGTCGCGCGCCGGTGCGACCGACCCGGGCAGCGGATGCGTGAAGCGGTAGGCGGACATCCCGGTGAAGCGCGTGATCCACCGGTAGGTCAGCGTGAAGCCCGGCCAGTTCGTGCTGTTGTGACCCGACGCATCGACATACCAGCTCTTGCAGCTGTTCCACACCGAACCTTCGAGCCGTTGCTGCACATGCACGTTGAAGCGCCGGTAGCGGCGCGCGTCGACGTCGATCTCGCGCGCACCGTCGCGCCGCATTGCACGCAGGCAGCGCATCACGTGCGCGATCTGGCTTTCGAGCATGTACACGATCGAGTTGTGGCCGAGGTTGGTGTTCGGGCCGTACAGCATGAAGAAGTTCGGAAAGCCGGGCACCGTGAGCCCGAGATACGCCTGCGCACCGCGCCGCCACGCGTCGTTCAGGTCGAGCCCGTCGCGGCCCGTGATGCGCATCGGCGACAGGAACTCGGTCGCCGCGAAACCCGTGCCGTACACGATCGCGTCGACCGGATGGTGCACGCCGTCGGCGGTCTCGATGCCGTCCGCCGTCACGCGCCGGATCGGCTGCGTGACGAGTTCGACGTTGTCGCGGCTCATCGCGGTAAGGTAGTCGCTCGACAGCAGGATGCGCTTGCAGCCGATCGGGTAGTCGGGGGTGAGTCGCGCGCGCAACGCGGGGTCCGGCACGTCGCGTGCGAGCAGCGCGTGGAACGGCCGGCCGACCGCGACCTTCATCAACGTGTGCAGTCGCGTGAACGCGATCGCGCGCGATTCGTAGCGCAGGTAGATCGAGGCGCGATGCAGCTTCATCGCCCACGGCAACCGGCGGAACAGCGCTTTCTCCCACGGGCGGTACGCGCGGTCGGGGCGCGGCATCACATAGGCCGGCGAACGCTGGAATACGACCAGCTGCTTCACGTCGCCCGCGATCGCCGGGACGAACTGGATCGCCGACGCACCGGTGCCCACGACCGCCACGCGCTTGGCCGTAAGCGAATAGTCGTGATCCCAGTGCGCGGAGTGGAACGCGCGGCCGCGAAACGTGTCGATGCCGGGCAGGTCGGGCATCGCGGGGCGGCTCAACTGCCCGGTGCCGCTGACGAGCAAGGCGGCGCTGAGCGTCGTGCCGTCGGCGAGCGTGACGCGCCACAGCGCAGCGGCTTCGTCGTAGTGGGCGTGTGCGACCTCGGCGCCGAAACGCAGGTAGCGTGCGAGCCCGTACTTGCGCGCGCAATGCTGCAGGTACGCATGGATTTCGGGCTGCGGCGCGAACACGCGCGACCACGCCGGATTGGGCTCGAACGAAAACGAGTACAGGTGCGAGGGCACGTCGCAGGTGGCGCCCGGGTAGCGGTTGTCGCGCCATACGCCGCCGACATCGTGCGAGCGTTCGACGATCGTGAAGTCGTGGATGCCGGCGCGTTGCAGCGCGATCGCCATGCCGATGCCGGCGAAGCCGGCACCGATGATGATCGCCGCGAGCGGGGCGGCGGAGTCGGCGGCGCAAGCGGTATCAGGCGACAACATGGCGGGTTTCCTCGTGCTGGATGGCATCGTGCGCGGCACGCACGGCAGGAGCGGTGTCGCGATCCGTCGCTGTCCTGACGGTTTCGTCTTGCGGCTGTACCGACGTGCGGCACACGCCGCGGATCAGGTCGACGGCCTTCTCGGCGATCATGATCGTCGGCGCATTGGTGTTGCCGCCGATGAGTGTCGGCATCACCGACGCATCGACGATGCGCAGCCCCTGCAGGCCGTGCACGCGCAGTTGCGGATCGACGACGGCGAGCGCGTCGTGCCCCATCCGGCACGTGCCGACCGGGTGATACACGGTGTCGGTACGCTGCCGCAGCACGTCGCGGATTTCGTCGTCGGTGTCGACGTTCGCGGTGAACAGGTCGCGCGTGGTCCAGCCGGCGAGTGCCGGCGCTTCCATCAGCCGGCGTGTGAGGCGGAAGCCCGCGACCATGTCGTCGAGGTCGCGCGGGTCGTCGAAGAACGCGGGATCGATGCGCGGCGGCGCGAGCGGATCGGCGCTGCTCAGCGTGACCGAGCCGCGGCTGCGCGGGCGCAGCAGGCACACGTGGCACGACAGCCCGTGGCCGGCGTGCAGCTTGCGCGCGTGATCGTCGACGAGCGCGACGACGAAGTGCAGCTGGATGTCCGGCGCGTCGAGTTCGGCGCGCGTCTTCAGGAAGCCGCCGCCTTCCGCGAAATTCGACGTCAGCATCCCGCGCCGTTCGCGGCGAAAACGCACCAGCTCGCGCAGCATGCGCAGGCCGCCGCCCGCGGACACGCCCATCGTGTCGACGCTGCGCGTGCGGTAGCCGAAGATGAAATCCGGATGATCCTGCAGGTTGCGTCCGACGCCGGGCAGGTCGGCGTGCACGGCGATGCCCTGTTGCTGGAGCGCGCGGCCCGGGCCGACACCCGACAGCATCAGCAACTGCGGTGTTTGCAGGGCGCCGGCCGCGAGCACGACTTCACGCCGCGCGCGCAGCGTGCGGACCTCGCCGCGCTGCCGCACCTCGACGCCGATCGCACGCGTGCCGTCGAACAGGATGCGCAGCACCTGCGCGTGCGTCTCGACCGTCAGGTTGTCGCGGCGGCCGACGTGCGGCAGCAGGTACGCGCGCGCCGCGCTCCACCGTTCGCCGTGCTTCTGCGTGACCTGGTAGATGCCGATGCCTTCCTGCTGCGCGCCGTTGAAATCGTCGGTGAGCGGCAGGCCGGCCTGCTGCGCGGCTTCGAGGTAGCGTGCATGGAACGGGTTGCCGGTGCGCAGGTCGCTCACCCACAGCGGGCCGTCGCGGCCGTGCCACGCATCGTCGAAGCGCTCGTTGTGCTCGCTCAGGCGGAAGTACGGCAGGACGTCGTCGTAGCGCCAGCCTTCGTTGCCGAGCGCGGCCCAGCCGTCGTAGTCGACGCGATGGCCGCGGATATAGACCATCGCGTTGATGGCCGACGAACCGCCCAGCACCTTGCCGCGCGGCTGGTAGCCGATGCGCCCGCCGAGGCCAGGCTGCGGCACCGTGTCGAAGGCCCAGTTGTTGATGCGGGTCGGCATCATCGCGACCGCGCCGGTCGGCACGTTGACGAGCGTGCCGTCGCCGCGGCCGCCGGCCTCGAGCACGCAGACGGTCACGGCCGGGTCCTCGGTCAGCCGCCCGGCGACGACGCTGCCGCCCGAACCGCCGCCCACGACGATGTAGTCGAAAGTCTTGCTCATGGATTCGTCCTCCGAGGGTCGATGGATCAAGCGGGGCGCGGCAGCGTGCACGGGCGGCCGGTGTGCGCCGGGCGGGGCGTGCGTGGCGGCGCGGGGGCGCGGGCGGACGCGGCGAACGTGGTGAATTCGGCGCGCCGGCATGTGAAGCGGGCTGCGTGATCGGTCGGGCGACTCGGTCGCATGGTGTCTCCTCCGGAGGGCGATGGCGTCGTTCGGGCGACGACTGGATGACGCCGATGGTGCTGGCCGCATGGGAAAACACCAATGCTGCTTCGGGACAATTGTTTTAGTATTTGGGCCAAATCGGCGCTTCGAGGGTTTCTCCGCATGAGCTTCTGGGATTTCACCCGGAGTCCGGCCAGTGCCCGGCTGCTGGTCGATTTCGGCGACGAACGTGGCGTGCCGCACACGACGCTGCTGGCCGGCACCGGGCTCGCCGACGCGCAGCTCGACGATCCGAAAGTCGAGGTGACGGCCGCGCAGGAATTGCGGCTGACCGGCAACCTGCTGCGCGCGCTCGGGCGCGCGCCGGGCCTCGGGTTCGAGGTCGGCCGGCGCTATCACTTCTCCGCGTACGGGGTGTGGGGCTACGGGCTGATCGCCAGCGCGACCGCACGCGACGCGCTCGCGCTGGCGCTGCGCTTCCTGCCGCTTACCTATGCGTTCACGGTGATCACCTACCGCGAGGAAGACGGCACGTGCGAGCTCGGTTTCGGCGCGCCGGAACTCGATGGCCCGCTGAGCCGGTTCCTCGTCGAGCGCGACATGGCGGCCGCGGCCGTGCTGCTGCAGGAAATCGGCGACGACACATTCGCGTTGTCGCGCTTCACGGTGCAGGCGGCGCGCACGCCCGCCATGGCGGTGCCGCGCATCGCCGGCGTCGAGCCGGTCTTTTCGGCGCGCGCGAACAGCCTCGCTTTCGACCGCGTGTTTCTCGACCGGCTGCTGCCGCACGCGAATCCGCTGACGGTGTCGATGTGCGAACAGATGTGCGGCCAGTTGCTCGAAGCACGGCGTGCGCGCGTGGGCACGTCGGAGATGGTGCGCCAGTACCTGAGCGCGACGCCCGGCCCCGCGCCGTTCTCGCTCGAGGACATGGCGCGGCTGATGAACACGAGCCCGCGCACGCTCAAGCGCCGGCTGCACGAGGAGGGCACGACGTTCCGGGCGTTGCTCGCGCAAGCGCGCGGCGCGATGGCCGAGACGTTGCTCGGCGACGCGCGCCTGTCGCTCGCCGAAGTGGCGGAGCGGCTCGGCTTCAGCGACCTGTCGAGCTTCTCGCAGGCGTTCAAGCGCTGGTACGGCGTGCCGCCGGGCGCATATCGCAGCGCGGCGCAACGGGAAGGCGGCCGTTCCTGAATCACGGTACGATCGCTGGCATTCCTGCCGACAGTCCAATCACGAGAGAGCCCGCATGATCACGATTCGCCCGATGACCGACGACGACTTTCCGCGCTTCTGGCCGACCTATCGCGCCATCGTCGCTGCTCAGGAAACCTACGCATTCGATCCTGCGCCCACACAGGAAGCGGCGCGCGCATTGTGGCTCGATGCGCCGCTCTGCACGTGGATCGCCGAAGAGGACGGCGTGGTCCTGGGTTCGTACTACCTGAAGGCGAACGCAGGCGGCCCCGGCAATCACGTGAGCAACTGCGGCTACATGGTGAGCGAGGCCGCGCGCGGCCGTGGCGTCGCGCGCCTGATGTGCGAGCACTCGCAGCAGGTCGCGCGCGAGCGCGGCTTCCTCGCGATGCAGTTCAACTCGGTGGTGTCGACGAACGAGGTGGCGGTCGCGCTGTGGCAGAAGCTGGGATTTGAAATCGTCGGACGCCTGCCGCGTGCGTATCGTCACGCGCGGCTCGGCTTCGTCGACAGCCTGGTCATGTACAAGTGGCTCGGCGACCCGCAGGCCGCCGAAGCCTGAGCGCGCAGCCGTTTCGTCAGACGGCGAACGCGCCGTCGAACACGATCCGCTCGTCGAGCGCGAGCGTGCCGCGCGCGAAGATCAGGTCGAGATGATGGCTGCCGTTTTCGCCGCCGCCGAGCCCGAGGTGCAGGCCCGGATGGCGTTCCTCGAACCCCGCGTTGCGGCCGTACAGCCCGCGAATCCCGAGGTTCGTGCCGATGCCGAATTCCTCGATCCGCCGGTGATTCGGATGCCGGTCGAGATAAGTCGAGAAGTCGCGCCGGAAGCCTTCGTTGCCGGTGTCGAACCCGACGATCGTACTGTTCTCGACCCGCAGCGTGGCGAGCTGCTCGGCCACCTTGTACTTGATCGCGAACGGCACGGTGCCGAGAAACGTGCCGCTGAAGACGACCGAGCCGTTGAGGTCGGTGACGTGCGTCGCGATCTCGCCGGGCACGACGTCGAGGTTGCCCATTCCGTCCACGCTCGTCCATTTCTGGTCCGGCGCAAGCGAGCCCGTCAGCGTGTTGCCGGCTTCGTCGATGAAGCGGATCTGCGACGCGTGCGCGGCCGCGTCGATCAGCCGGCCGTTGCGCGCCGCGATGTCGTCGAGCGATTCGGCGAACGCCTCGTCGAGATGCGGTCCGTAATCCTTGAACAGCACCGACTTGCTCCAGTGCTCGACGATCGCAGGACGGATCGCGGCGAGGAACGGCGGCCCGCTCGGCGACGGCGTGGGCAGGCACGACGAGTCGTACAGCAGCACGAACAGATCGGCACGATCGAGCGCGGCGGCAATGTCGGCGGGTGGGGTGCTTTCGAGGCAGAGTGTGGTCGCGTCGAGCGAATCGGGCAGGGCGGAAAACGCGCGCAACGCGATGTCGCGGTTGCGGGTGTCATGGCCGACCAGCAGTTTTCCCGACTCGCCGCGCGCCAGCTTGTCGCGCAGCGCGGGGTGGAAGCCCAGTGCGCGGTGCAGGTTCAGCATGCGTGTCTCCGGAAACGGCGGAAGGGCCGCAGCCCTTCCGCGAGAACGGGTGGCCCGCTCAGACCGGCCAGAGCGCGGTGCCGAACGGCACCACGGCGTCCTCGACCATCATGTCGACGGCCTCGGGGTGCGTGTCTTCCTGCATCCAGTCAAGCAATTCGATCTGCTGAGTGTCCTGCATGTCAATTCTCCTGTGGTGAACATGAGTGATTCAACATGAAAGCGCGGCTAAAAAGTTGCCACTCCTCATCACGCATTTCGTGAATGCGCGGCGAGTGGCGTTGATATTAGTCTGACGAATTTGCGAAAGCAATGCGTTGCAAGGTTTTTAGCCGAGACGTGCTAAACACGGCGGATTTGTGGATCACGTGCCGTAATACAGGGATAAAGCGAATGACGGATTCGATGTCATTTTTTCAATGAAATCGAATCTCGATCGATGCATTGCATCCGGCGATTTTTCATCGGGAATTCAATCGCCGCGATCATCGTGATCGAAGGCGTTCGCCGCGACCGTGCATGCGCGTGAACGTGTCGTCGATCATCGGCGGCGCGTCGGCGGCTCGACGCCCGTGTCAACCGAGCAGCGCCTTGCCGAGCGGCTTGGCCGGCTCGGACCGCAGCACCAGCGACGTCGTGACCGCGCCGAAGCGGGCAATCGCATCGATGATGGTTTCCAGTTGTCCCGGTGTCGGCACCAGGACCTTCAGCAGGAAGCAATCCTCGCCGGTCATCCGGTGGACCTCGATGACGTGCGGCATTTCCCCGAACGCGCGCAGCGCCGGCTTGATGTGTTCGTGCGTCGTCTTCAACCGGATGATGGCCATCATCCCCAACCCCAGCGCGGCCGGGTCGATCCGTGCGCCATAGCCCGAGATGATGCCGCGCTCTTCGAGGCGCTTGACGCGCTCCGACGTGGCCGGCTGCGACAGGCCGATACGGCGCCCCACTTCGGACAGCGGCATCCGCGCGTTTTCCTGCAGCGCCTCGAGGATCGACAGATCCAGGCGATCGAGCTCTCCGTTCGACATGTCCGCTTTCCCGTTCCGTTAATTCATCGGCATATTGTCTCAATATCCGATGATTTGCCATTCCCGGCCGGTTGCCGGCAAGCCAGACTGCGAGCTCGCTTATTCATGGAGACGGAGATGGACCAGACGATCGTGATCGTGCCGGGGATCGGCAACTCGGGACCGGATCATTGGCAGAGCCACTGGGAGGCCGCGCTGCCGGGCGCCGTGCGCATGGCGCCGGCGTCATGGGATGCGCCCGACCTGCGCGACTGGATGGCGGCGCTCGATGAAGCCGTTGCGCAAGCCGCGACGCCGCCGGTGTTGATCTGTCATTCGCTGGGTTGCCTGCTGTTCGCGCACTGGCGTGCGGCGTCGACGCGCGTCGTGCGCGGTGTGTGGCTCGCGGCGGTGCCCGATCCGGGCGGCCCGCGTTTTCCGGTTGCGGCCAGGGCGTTCGCGGATGTACCGGGCGGCGATTTCGGTGACGCGCCGGTGCTGGCGGCCGCCAGTTCGGATGACGGGTACGACCCGTCCGGGCGCGGTATTGCGTGGGCGAGCGAGCGTGGCGCGACGCCGTTGCTGCTCGGCGCGCGCGGCCATCTCAATACGGAAGCGGGATTGGGGGAATGGCCCGAGGGACGCGCGCTGTTGACCGCTTTTATGGCCGGATTGCGGCGGTAGCGCGGGCAAATTGCCGACCTGCTCGCGCGACGGCCCGCGGCGGGCGAGGCATGGACGATCCGGCTGCTGCGGCCGGGTTCCTGTTGGCCACGCATGCCGGCCCGCGACGGCTCAAGTATGATCGCTCGACAGAATCGGAAGCCTCGACAGTCGGGATCGCCGCGTGCGGAACACCGGTGCCGCCGTCACGATGCGTCGCGGCTTCGAACGACACAGGAGACACGCGATGCGCGCAGCGCCGCAACCGGAACATGCCGGCCCGTCGCGGCCGGGCACCGGCGCGACCAGCACCTACCCGGACCGTGACCGTGACCCCGATCGCATCGCCGCGTGGCGGCTCGCGATCTGCCTGTCGCTCGGCAGCGCGATCGCGCTCGGCCTCGCGCGTTTTTCGTATGCGCTGCTGCTGCCGCCGATGAAGGCCGATCTCGGCTGGACGTTCGCGCAGGCCGGCGCGCTGAACACGGCGAACGCGGCCGGCTACCTGGTCGGTGCCCTCGCGTTTCCGTTGCTGTCGCGGCGCTGGCGAGCCGGCTCGCTGCTCGCGGCCGGGTGCGTGCTGACCGCGTTGCTGATGGCCGCGTGCGGGCTCACGTCCGGCATGCACGCGCTGCTCGTGCAGCGGCTCGCGACCGGCGTCGGCAGCGCGCTGATCTTCATCAGCGGCGGCGTGCTGGCCGCGCGGCTCGCATCTGCATCGCCGCGCGACGCGGGTTTGCTGCTCGGCCTCTACTACGGCGGCACCGGATGGGGCATCGTCGCCGCGTCGCTGCTCGTGCCGGCGACACTCTCACGCGGTGTGCATGGCTGGCAGCCCGCGTGGTTCGCGCTCGCGTTCGCGTGCGTGCTGTTCTCGGCGGTGGCCGTGTCGGCTGCACGCCGCATCGAGCGCGTGCATGCGGCTCCGACCGTACCGCGGGACGGTGCGGCGCCCGCCGCGACCGCGAGCCCCGCGCGCTTCGCACTCGCGCTGGCCGGTTACGGCCTGTTCGGCGTCGGCTATATCGGCTACATGACCTTCATCGTCGCGCTGCTGCGCGGCGCGGGAATGAGCGGCACGGTGGTCGCCGCGTTCTACGTGATGCTCGGCGTCGCGACCGTCGTGTCGGCGCGGCTGTGGTCGGGGCTGCTCGACCGGATGCGCGGCGGCCAGGCGCTTGCCGTGCTCAACGCGCTGCTCGGCATCGCGACGCTGATGCCGGCGATGTTCGTGCATCCGGTGGCCGCGTTCGCGTCGGGCGTGCTGTTCGGCGCGACGTTCCTGTCGGCCGTCGCGTCGACGACGGCCTTCGTGCGCCACAACCTGCCGCCCGACGGCTGGGCGAAGGGGATCAGCGCGTTCACGACGGTCTTCGCATTCGGGCAGATCGCCGGGCCGGTCGCGATCGGCTGGGTGTCGGACAGTGCAGGGCTCGCGCGCGGGCTCGTGTACTCGGCGCTGACGCTGTTCGCGGGCGCCGCGCTCGCGGCCGGGCAGCGCGCGTTGCGTGCCGCCGCGTAATCACGCGCGAGAGGCGGCATTCACCGCACGCACGCGGTGCGCGACACGCGATGGAACGCACGGCTGAAGTAGATCAGGCTGTCGCCGTCGTCGCGCACGCGGATCGACGTCGCCTCGATGAACATCACCGAATGCGAGCCGACTTCCTTCATGTCGGCGATCGTGCCCTGCAGGCTCGCGAGCGCGTCGCGCAGCACGGGCACGTCCTGCTCGCCGCGATCCCACACGGGCAGGTCGAAGCGCCGCTCCATCGGCAGGTCGGTGAGCCCCGCGAAATGCCGCGCGAGCTGCTCGTGTTCGGCTGGCAGCACGTTGATGCAGACGTGGCGGTTGCGTTCGAACGTCGCACGCATCGCGCTCGACCGGTTCAGGCACACGAGCAGCGTCGGCGGCGTGTCGGTGACGGAGCACACGGCGCTCGCGGTGATGCCGCAGCGGCCGTGCGGCCCGGCGGTGGTGATCACGTTGACGGCCGCACCGAGGTGGGCCATCGCTTGCCGGAAGGCCTTCTGTGCGTCGGTCGGTTCGACGCGTGCCGGTCGCTGGATATCGGTCGTGGAAGACATGGGCGCTCCTGGTTGGACGAATGCGGCGATCGCGTGGCGCTGCCGGTGCAGCGCGGATCGCCGACGATGATCCAAGCGTACGACGCGAAAATGCCGGCGACCATTCGCACGATTGACGATGGAGATGGCGTTCTCGCCAACGCGTCTAAAGGTTCTACCTAGATGCGCGCCGCACCGCGCGAAAATATCGGAGATTGCACGTTCATGCGGCACGTGAAGGGGTTTTCAGCGGGTTTTCGGCTCGTTATGATGTGCCGCACACCCCCAGCGAACGACGCGCGCGACGAGCCGGAACCGGCCCCGTATGCGGCGCGTGCGATACCGATACTGATATTCAATGAGACACCCGCGATGACGTCACCCGCACCGATCGTATACATCGTCGACGACGACAACGGCATGCGGACGTCGCTCGCGTGGCTGCTCGAATCGGTCGGCATCGCGTCCGAGGGGTTCGCGAACGCCACCGATTTCCTCGCGCGCTTCGACGTGAACCTGCCTGCGTGCCTGGTGCTCGACGTGCGGATGCCGGAGAAGAGCGGCTTCGACGTGCAGGCGGAACTGAACGCGCGTGGCGCGACGCTGCCGGTGATCTTCGTCAGCGGGCACGGCGATATCCCGATGTCCGTGCGTGCGCTGCAGAACGGCGCGATCGATTTCGTCGAGAAGCCGTACAACTCGCAGCAGATGCTCGAGCGCGTGCAACGCGCGCTGCGGCTCGCGCAGCAGCGGCATGCGGTGGGCCAGCGTCACCGCGAACTGCGCCAGCGGCTCGATGCGCTGACCGCGCGCGAGAAGGAAGTGCTGCGCGGCGTGGTGGACGGCAAGGGCAGCAAGCAGATCGCGTCGGATCTGTCGATCAGCGTGAAGACCGTCGACGTGCATCGCGCGAGCATCAAGGAGAAGCTCGGCGCGACGTCGATCGCCGCGCTCGTGCGCGACGTGATGGTCGTGTGGGGCGACGACGGGGAAGCGTCGCGTTAGCGCGTCGCCGGAGCTTCGGCGACGCGCTAACGCAATGCACGGCGCTCAGCGCTCAGCGCATGTACAACCCGCCGTTGATGTCCCAGCATGCGCCGTTCGCGAAATGCGCGTCGCCCGACGCGAGCAGCACGGCCGCATCCGCAACGAAGCCGGCCGAGCCGAGCTTGCCGCCCGGCAGGCTCGCGAGCACCTGACGCAGCTTCTCCGGCGCGACGCTTTCATACACGATCGGCAAGTCGAGCGGGCCCGGCGAGATCGCGTTGACGGTCACGCCGCGGGCAGCGAGATCGCGCGCGAACACCTTGGTGAGCGTCAGCGTGCCGCCCTTGGCGGCCGCGTAGTGCGCGCCCGTCGCCGAGCCGCCGTTCTGCCCGGCGAGCGACGCGATGTTGACGATGCGGCCCGCGCCGCGTGTCGCGAAGTACTGGCCGAACACCTGGCAGCCGAACAGCACGCTGCGCAGGTTCACGTCGATCACCTGGTCGAACTGCTCGGCCGTGATCTCCATCGCGGGGACGACCTTCGATGCGCCCGCGTTGTTCACGAGCACGTCGATCGCGCCCCAGCGCGCGACGAGCGCATCGCGCGCGGCTTCGAAATCGCGTTTCGACGTGACGTCGAGCGGCAGCGCGATCGCGCGTTCGCCGCTCGGGTCGAGTTCGCGTGCGTGCGCCTCAATGGCGTCGGCGGCGATATCGGCCAGCGCGACACGGTAGCCGGCCGCATGAAAACGTTCGGCGATGACGGCGCCGAGCCCGCGCGCGGCGCCGGTGACGAGGACGACTCGGTCTGACATGGTGTGTGCTTCCGTGGTTCGCGAGCGCGCATCCGACGATGTCGCGCCCGCATCGTGGTTCATGAGGCGAGTGCCGCTTCGAAGTGTGCCGCAATGGCGCAGACATGTTCGTCCGCCCCCTTGCGGCCGATGATTTGCAGGCCGGCCTTCAGCGGCGAACCGGCGAGCGGCAGCGGCAGGCTGAGTGCCGGATGGCCGCTCAGGTTGAACGGCCGGATCAGCGACGACATCGCGATCACCGATACGCCATCGCGCGCCTGCTGCAGCGTGATCGGCAGCGCGGGCAGCGTCGGCAGCACGAGCACGTCCGCACGCTCGAGCGCGGCGTCGACCTGTGCGGTGAAGCGTGCGCGCACGGCTTCGGCTTCCTTCAATGCCGCAGGCGTGGTCGTCGCGGCCGCACGCAATCGTGCATCGAGGTCGGCGCCGAGCTTGCCGGTTTCGACGAGATGGCCGAATGCGCGCGACGTTTCCGCGTTGATCACGGTGAGCCCTGCGGCGAATGAAGCCGGCATTTCGTCGAGCACGACCGCGTGCGCGTGCAGGCCCGACGCGCGTACGGCCGCGTCGAGCGCGGCGGCGATGGCCGGGTCGGCATCGACCGTGACGTGCGCCACCGTACAGCCTGCCGCCGAGGCAGCCGCTTGTGCACGATCGAACCCCGGCGCGATCGCGGCCATTGCCGCAACCAGCGTGCGGATATCGCGGGCGAACGGCCCGACGCAATCGAGCGTCGTTTCGGCGGGCGCGACGCCGCGCCGCGACACGCGGCCGAACGTCGGCTTCAGTCCGGCCACGCCGCAGCAGGCAGCCGGCCCGCGGATCGAGCCGCCCGTGTCGGTGCCGAGCGCCGCATCGACCATGCCGAGTCCGACGAGCGAAGCGGAGCCGCTCGACGAGCCGCCCGGAATGCGCGTCGCGTCCTGCGGATTGACCGGCGTGCCCGTGTAGTCGTTGATGCCGGTCATGCCGAATGCAAGCTCGTGCATGTTCGCCTTGCCGGCGATCTGCCAGCCCGCGTCGAGCAGCAGGCGGACGACGTCCGCGTGTTGCACGGCCGGCGGGGCGTCGGCGAGCGCACGGCTCGCCGCGCGGGTCGGATAGCCTGCGATGTCGATCGTGTCCTTGATCGCGATCGTGGGGCCGGGGCCGCCGAGCGTGAAGGTGTCGATGAAGCCTGTCATGGTCGGTATCGTGAGCAAGCGTTGGAAAGCATCAGGACCGTGGCGCGGCGGCGATCGGCCAGGGGCCGTCGAGCACGCGTTCGGTGCGGAAATGGCGGATCAGCCACGCAGAGCCGTCGCCGGCCGGCGCGAAATCGACGGTCAGCCGCGCGGCGATCAGTTCGGCCGAGCCGTCCGCGTAGCGCGACGCCTGCAGCATGATCCAGCGGCCGCGCGCGCTCGCGTTGCCGGCGCCGATCTCGATCGACTCGGAGGTCAGGAAGTGCAGGTTCGCCGCGAAATGCGGATCGGGCGGCAGGTAGCGGCCCAGCATCGCGACGATCGCGGCCGTGCCTTCGAGGCGGCCGAACTTGCGCGCATACTGCGGGCCGATGCCTTCCCACACGGCATCGGGCGTGAACAGCCCGGCGAGCGCCGGGCCGTCGCCTGCATCCTCGGGCACGTCGCACAGCGCCATGTAGCGCGTGATCGTCGCGCGCACCGCGCGCTCGGCGTCGAGCGCCGCCAGGCGCTGCGCGAGCGCATCGATCAGGCCGGGAGACGGGGCGGTCATCGCGCGCCTCACGCCGCCGGCTTCGCGGCCGGCGGCACCGTCAGCGCACGGCCGACGCGCGCCTCGATCTTGCCGTAGCGCCACAGGTTGTATTCGCCGACCGGCGTCGTGCGATACAGGTTGCACACGGCGACCGTCGTGTCGAAGTCGGCGACGTCGGCCATGATGTAGAAGGTCCACGGCGCGCCGTCGGCCTGGCCGACCACGAGGCGGTCGTCATCCATCACGCCGAGCACGCGCACGCCGGGCATCGCTTCGACGGCGGCGAGCATCGCGCCGTACGCCTGCCACACCTCGCCGATCTTCTCGCGCGGCAGGTCGAAGAAGTTTTGCGACACGCCGCAGCAGAACAGGACGCGCAGCGGCAGCGGATTCGAATCGGACATCTGAGGTTCTCCGGAGGAAACGGTTGAGGGGACGAGCCGGCCGGCGAAGGTGCTTCGGCATCGGCGTCATGCGTGTTCAAAAAGGCTTCGGGCAAACGCGGGTTACAGGTAGCCGGGAAACGGCGTGACGCCGGTGAACACCGCGCCGGCGCCGTCGAAGTTGCCTTCGCCGAGGAACGCGTGCTGCGTGACGACCATCGCATCGCGCAGCAGCCGCTGCAGCGGGTGCGTGCGATAGATCGCCGCCGTGCCGCCGAGGCGGTACGCGCGTTCGACGACGCTCGCGCCTTCGCGTGCGATCTGCGTGGCCGCGAGCCGCAGCAGGCTGACCTGGTCGGGCGTCACCGGGTTGCCGGCGAGGATCGATTGCCACACCCCGTCGGTTGCGTCGTAGAAGAACGCGCGCGCCGAGCGCAGTTGCGCTTCGGCCTTCGCGAGTTCGATGCGGTAGTACGCGCGATCGGCGAGGCGCGGTGCGCCCGTCGTCGTCTGCCGGCCGCCCGACATCCGGTTCACGACGTCGAGCGCCGCGCGTGCGAGGCCGAGGTTCACGACGGCCAGCACCTGCGCCGCATACGCGACGGTCGGATAGCGGTACAGCGGCTCGTCGACGGTCGGCTCGCCGCCGCGCACGAAGGTCCATGCTTCGGGCACGAAGCGGTCGTCCACGCGCAGGTCGTGGCTGCCGGTGCCCTGCATGCCGACCACGCTCCAGTTCTCGACGATCTCGACTTCGGCGGCACGGAACACGGCCGTGCGCGGCTTGTTCGGCGCGGCGTCCTGCGCACCCGGCACGGCGATGCCGACGCCGAGCCAGTCGGCCCCCTTGCAGCCGCTCGCGAATTTCCACGTGCCGTTCACGCGCCAGCCGCCCGCTGCGGGCTGGGCCGGCTGCACCGGGAACAGGCCGCCCGCGAACACCTGGTCGGGGCCGCTCGCATACAGTTCGGCCTGGGTGTCGAGCGGCAGCGCGGCGAGATACACGTTCGCGGAGCCGAAGCTCGCGACCCACGCGGCCGAGCCGTCGGCAGTCGCGATCCGTTCGATCATGTCGAGGAACGCGGCGGGCGCGAGCGCATCGCCGCCGAAGCGGCGCGGCGTGCCCGCGCGATAGATGCCGGCCTCCTTGAACAAGGCGATCACGTCGCGCGGCACGTGCGACAGGCGGTCGAATTCTTCGCGGCGCGCGGCAACCGTCTCGATCACGGCGTCGAGCGGCGACAGCCGGGCGGCCGGTTCGCCGGCCGCGCGGGAAGCGCTCGGTGCGGTGTCGAGGGCGAGGGCGACGTGGGGCATGGCTGTCTCCTGGGGCGGATTGGGGTTCGAATGCGGGGTGGTCACGACGATGCAACCAGTCTAGAAACGCCGAAAACGCGCAGCAATTGGTGCGTTGGGCCGTGCGACTGGTGAGGTTCCGTGCCGCACTAAAGAAATCTTCAGATGCGGGCGGCGCGCGCCGGTGCTATGTTGGGTTTCCGGCCGCGCGATGCCGCGCGGCCTCATCCGAAGCCGATCATGAGTTTTCCCGACGAAGACGATTTCCACCGGTTGCTCGACGCGCTGACGACCTGCGTGCTGCTGCACGACGCGCACACCAAGGCGATCGTGTGGGCGAACCGCGCCGCGTGCATCGCGCTCGGCTTTTCCGTCGAGGAACTGCTGCCGCTGAAGGCGCCGGACATGACGCGCCCCGAACCGAAATACCAGCGCGAGATCGCCGTGAGCGCGTGGGACCGCGCGCTCGTCGACGGGCCGCAGGTGTACGAGTGGTGCTACCGGTCGCGCACGGGCGTCGACATGCTGTCCGAGGCGACCGCCACCTACGTGCCGCTGCGCGGGCGCGACGTCGTGATGGTGCAGTTCCGCGACATCAGCGCGGAAGAGGCGGTGCGGCAGCAACTGCGCCGCTACGAGGCGCGGCTGCGCGAATTCATGCAGGACCTCGACGAAGGCATCGCGGTCGTCACGCCGCACGGCGGCGTGCAGTTCATCAGCGAGTCGGGCCGCCGCGTGCTCGGCCTCGCGCCCGACGAAGCGCTCGGCGAGGTGCTCGACTACTGTTCCGAGGCCGACCGCGACCGGCTCGTCGCGCAACTGCGCGATGCGCCGTCCGCGTATCCGTCCGCGCCGCAGCGCTACCGGATCGTGCGGCGCGACGGCTCGCCGTGCTGGCTGCGCATCCTGTGCCGGCAGGTCGCGATCGAGGACGATCTCGACGGGCTGCTCGTGCAGTTCCGCGACGTGAGCGACGAAGTCGCGATCGAGGAGGCGCGCCGCGCGGAAGCGCGCATGCTCGAACACGCGGGCCGTTACAACGCGATGGGCGAGATGGCGAGCGTGATCGCGCACGAGCTGAGCCAGCCGCTCGCGGCCGTGCGCAATTTCATCGAAGGCGCGGTGCAGCGGCTGAACGGGCGCGGCGCGATCGACGACGCGATCTGGGGGCTGCGCAGCGCGGACCGGCAGGCCGAGCATGCGGCGCTGATCATCAAGAGCGTGCGCGAGTTCATCGTGAAGCGCGAGCCGGTCGTCGCGCTCGCCGACCTGCGCGACATCCTCGCGGACGTCGCGTATTTCATCGAGCTGCGCGCGAAGGAAGCCGGCGTGACGGTCACGATCGTGCAGGCCGACGAGCCGCTGCCGATCCGCTGCGAGCGCGTGCTGATCGGGCAGGTGATCCTGAACCTCGCGTTCAATGCGATCGAGGCGTTCGCCGGTTGCGAGCGTGTGCCGCGCATGCTGACGCTCGGTACCGCGAACGTCGGCGGGGATGCCGAGCTGCGCGCGATCGACAACGGCCCGGGGATCGCGGCCGATGCGCACGACCGGCTGTTCGACGGTTTCTCGTCGTCGAAGGCCGGCGGGAACGGCATCGGGCTGTCGCTGTGCAAGAGCATCGTCACGCGCCACGGCGGCCGGATCGCTGCGAGCCCGGCCGATGGCGGCGGGCTCGACTGCCGCGTGACGCTGCCGCTCGCCGGGATGAACGCGAATGCAAGCGCATAGTCGCGGGGGCGTGCGCGATGCCGCCGCCACCCGGCGGTCGTCGCGCACGAGCGGGCAGGCTCGCATGCCGCGCATGGTCAGCGCCCCAGCGCCCGCGCGGTCTGGCCGCCGATGCCGAAGTCGGTGTTCGGAATGTCCTTGATGATCACGCGGGTGGCTTGCAGCGGTGCGTCGAGCACGCTGGCGCTCGTCTCCGACAGCGCGGCGATCAGCGCACGCTTCTGTTCATCGGTGCGGCCCGCGATCAGGATCGCGACGATCACCGGCAGCGACGGCGGCGCGCCGTCCGCGGCGCTGCGCCCGCCCAGGCCGATGTGCGTCGCGGGCAATTCGGTCAGCAGCACGCGCACCGATTCGGTCGGCGCACCGATCGAATCGACGGTCGCGCCGGTCAGCCGTGCGATCAGTTCGGCCTTGCGGGCGTCGTCATGGCCGGCCGGCAGGAAAACTTCGAGTGTGGGCATGGTCGTCGGGAAAGGTGAAGGTGACCGGCTCACCTTTGCGTTTGCGGCGGTGAACCGGTCGGTGCTTACAGGTGAAGGTGACCGGCTCACCGTTGCAGCGGGCGGTGGTGAACCGGTGGTCGCGTGCAGGTGAAGGTGGCCGGCCCACCGTTGCGTTTGCGGCGGTGAACCGGTGGGTGCTTAAAGGTGAAGGTGACCGGCTCACCGTTGCGCGGGCGATGGCGAACCTGCGGCCGCTTACAGCAGGAAGCCGATCGCGCTGAGCGCTTCGGTCGAATCGATCAGGCGCACGACCTTCTCGGCGATCCGCATCTCGCCTTCGGCGTCGACGTGCAGCTTGTGCGTGACATCGGCCGCGAACAGCGTCGCGACGCCGCGTTTGTACGCGACGACGACCTGCGCCGATTTCAGCTCGACGGTGCCGGCGCTGCCGCTTTCCAGCGTGAAGCGCGACACGGTGCGCACGGTGCGCGCCGCGTCGGTCGCCGACGCCGAATAGCCGGACACCATCCGCTGCACGCGCTTCTCGCGCATGTCCTGGTCGTCGAACACGTAGTTCAGCGTCGCGGCGAAATCGGTCGTGTCGGGATCGATCGGCACCACGTAGTGGCCGGCGGGATCCCACAGGTCGAGCCACGCGCGATAGTCGCGGCGGTCGAGCATCTCGGCTTCGCGCCACACGAATTCGACCGCGCGGGCGAAGGTCTGCTCGGAAAAGAGGGCGTTGCGGTCGTCCATCATTGTTGCTCCATCATCTTGCGCCATTGCTGGTAGGCCTCGCGCATGCCGGTTTCGTCGGTCGCATGGGCGGTCTTTTCGCCGTTCGCGGCGGTCGTCTCGCGGTTCAGCCCGCGATTCACGAGGATCGGCACGTCGGGGCCTGCGTGCGCGCCGCGCTGTACGCGCTCCCATGCTTCCGCGTCGTCGGGGCTGCCGAAGCCGAACGGGCCCTGGAAGTGCTCGTGAATGCGCAGCCGCTCGCGGTTCGCTTCGTCGGGGCCGCCGTCCATCGCGAGCGCAACATGGCGGATCTCGGTTTCGTTCGCGGAGATCGGCCGCAGCACGCGGAAGAACGCCATCGACAGCGCGAGGTTCGGGAACAGGTTCAGGTTGAAGCCGACGCCCATCAGCGAGCGCACGATGCGGCGCACTTGTTCCGGCGAGTGGCGCTCGGCGAGCTTCGCCGCGAGCGGCGCGAAGCGCTCGGGCAGCGGCGCACCGTCGTCTTCGTCGAGGTCGATCAGCTCCGGCATCAGCACCGCGAGGCTGTGGCCGTTGCCGAGCCCGCGGCAGAACGCATCCTCGCTCGTCATGAAGCTCGTGATCGCGGCGGCCGTCTCGTCGTCGATCGACTTCATCCACGACTTGTGCACGACCGGGAAGTGATAGAGGTCGGTTGTGTTCTCGAGCTGGATCTTCCAGTTGCCCTTGAACTTGAACTTGTGCTCGCCGTTCGCCTTGATCGGGTAGCCGGCGCCCTGTTTCATGAACAGGTCGATCCACGGCTTCGCGCCGCCGAGGAAATCCTCGAGCGGTTCGATGTCGTCGTTGAAGCTCGCGAAGATCAGCCCCTGGTACACGCCGACGCGCAGCTTCACGAGCGGCAGGTCGCCTTTCTCGCACACGCCTTCGTAGCCGTCGCCGTACGGCAGCGCGCGCAGCGTGCCGTCGAGTGCGTACGACCAGCTGTGATACGGGCACGTGAAGCCCTTCGCGTTGCCCTTGTGCGATTCGCACACGGTCGCGCCGCGATGGCGGCAGCGGTTCTGCAGCACGTTGATCTCGCCGGTCTTGTCGCGCACGACGATCACCGGCTGCCGGCCGATCGTCGTCGTGATGAAGTCGCCCGGGTTCGGCAGCTCGCTTTCGTGCGCGACCCAGATCCAGGTGCGGTAGAAGATGCGGTCGAGCTCGGCTTCGAACAGCGCGGGATCGTGATACATCGCGGGCGCGATGCGGTCGGGTTGCGCGAGGCCGTGCAACGCGCTGGTGTCGATCGTCTGGTAGGAAATGTCGCTCATCGTTGTGTGGGGAAAGAGTCGCGAAATCGGGCCGCGTCGCGCGCGGTGTCGAGTACCCAGTCTCGTCTTCCACTGCATATCCGTCAAATTGATCTAAAATTGGCTTGTCAATAAATACGGCAAATGATGGAGGCTACGATGACATCGGTCGATCATCTCGATCTGAACCTGTTGCGCGTATTCCAGGCGATCGTCGAGGAACGCAGCCTGACGAAGGCCGGCGAGCGGCTCGCGCTGTCGCAGCCGGCCGTCAGCTATTCGCTCGGCCGGCTGCGCACGCTGTTCGACGATCCGCTGTTCGTGCGCACGCGCTCGGGCATGCAGCCGACGCCGGTCGCGCTCGAGCTCGCGGGGATCGTCGGCAAGGCGCTCGACATGGTGCGCGTGGCGCTGCGCTACGCGGAGCGCTTCGACCCGGCCACCAGCACACGCACGTTCCGGTTGTCGTTGTCGGATGCGGGCGAGATGGCGTACCTGCCGGCGATCTGCCAGGCGCTGCGCGAGCGCGCGCCGCGCGTGACGTTGAGCGTGCAGCCGCTGCCGGTGGAGGAGATCGAGGAAGCGCTGCGCGCGAGCCGGCTGGATTTCGCGATCGGCAACCTGCCGGAGCTGATGCCGAGCACGCGTCACCAGACGCTGTTCGAGGAAACCTACGTATGCATGACGGGCCGCCGGCGCGGGGTGCCGAGCGGCGCCGCGCTGAGCCTCGACCAGTTCGTGCGCGCCGCGCACGTCAACGTGAAATCGGTCGAGCACAGCCACCACGCGCTCGACGATGCGCTGCGCGCGCAGGGCGTGGGCCGCAACATCGCGCTCGAAGTGCCGCACTTCGTCGCGCTGCCGAGCGTGCTGTCGGTCACGGATCTCTATGCGACGCTGCCGAAGCGGCTCGCGCAGATCCTGAACCGCGACAATGCGTTTCGCCTCTATGCGCTGCCCGTCACGCTGCCGCCCGCGCCGGTGACGATGCACTGGCACGAGCATTTTCATGAAGACGAAGGCAACGCGTGGATGCGCACGCTGCTGGCCGAGCTTGTCGCGCGGTTCGACGATGCGTGATCCACGAGGGCGAGCGCAACGCGTAGGTGCGCGCGTTGTCGGCCGAGATCGGCGAGCGATTGGACGACTCGTGGACCTACGAGGTGAGGGCAACGCATGGATGCGCACGCTGCTGGCCGAGCTTGTCGCGCGTTTCGATGACGCGTGACCCATGACGCGGAGGGCAACGCATGGATGCGCGCGTTGCTGGTCGCGTTTGTCGAGAGATTCGACGGCGCGAGACGTCCTGAACGGGCGTTGCTCGTGCCGCGCGCGTCAGTGATCAGAGATCCAGAACGAGCACCGCCGAGCGCGCACGCGACACGCAGCAGCAGATCACCGTGTTGCCCGCGCGCTCGGCTTTGCTGAGGCAATGGTCGCGATGATCGGGCTCGCCGTCGATCACGGGCACCATGCAGGTGCCGCACACGCCTTCGCCGCATGACGTGTCGACCTCGATGCCGATGCGCGCGAGTGCGTCGACGATCGACGTGTCGGGCGCGACGCGCACCGATTGCCCGCTGCGCTGCAGGCGCACTTCGAAACCGTCGGCGGCATCCGTGCTGCCCGCAGCGGCGGCAGCAGGTTCCGCCGCGAACCGTTCGAGATGGATCGAATCTTCGGGCAAGCGCGCCGCGGCCGCCGCGACGACCGCATCCATGAACGGTCCCGGGCCGCACGTATAGACGTGGGCGTGCGCGTCGACCGATTCGACGCAGCGGCCCAGCTCGGCCGCAAGCGCGTCGGGCTCGACACCGTAGTGGAACGTCACATGCGACGCGAACGGCTCGGCCGCGAGTTCGTCGACGAAGGCCGCATGTTCACGGCTGCGTGCGAAGTAGTGCAGCCGATAGCGCGCGCCGCGCTTGTGCAGCGCATACGCCATCGACAGCAGCGGCGTGATGCCGATGCCGGCCGCGATCAGCACGTGCTCGCTCGCGCTATCCGTCAGACGAAACAGGTTGCGCGGCGCGCCGATCGACAGCTCGGCGCCGATCTGCACGTCGTCGTGCAGCGAACGCGAGCCGCCGCGCGACTGCGCTTCCTTCTTCACCGCGAACAGGTAGCTGCCGCGCTCGTCGGGGTTGCCGCACAGCGAGTATTGCCGCGTGACGCCGGACGGCGCGGTCACGTCGATATGGGCGCCGGGTTCGTACGCGTCGAACGGCTGGCCGTCGACGCGCGAAACCCGGAAACAGCGGATGTCCTGCGCCGCGTCGATCAGCGCGTCGATCCGGACTTGGTGGCGGTTCGCTTGCATGGGTAAATCCGTGGGGTAGGAGGAAAGCGGCGCGGCAAATACCGCGCCGTCGTGCGATCGAGAATAGGGACGGGCATCGCATAAATCAAATCGATTAAAAAGCGATGCCTGAATCAGTTAGATGGATGATGGTCGGGGCGCGATTGCACCTGATGTTCAGCGCGCGGCGATCGCGTTGCCCGCGTCGGCCGTGTGCGGCGCGGCGGCCGACGCATGGCCGCGTTCGCGATCGAGGCTGCGGCGATAGTGCCGGCACCCGGCGGCGAGCAGCAGCGCGGCGAGCGTGGCCGCCGCGACGTTGACGATCGACATCGAATGACCGACCGCCGCCGGCGCGCCGAACACGCGGTCGGTGAACAGCGCGACGACGGTCGTGCCGATCCCGAGCGCGATCAGGTTCGACACGAGCAGGAACAGCGCGGAGATCTGCGCGCGCATCTGGTTCGGCGCGAGCGTCTGCATCGCGGCGGTGGACGTCGGCATCGGGAACGACGCGAAGAACATCGCGACGACGAGCATCGCGAGCGACGCATGCAGCGAATCGAGCTGCGTGAACAGCGTCGCGGGGATCACCATGCACGCGGCGCCGATCGCGCCGGCGCGCATCGGCGCATCGCTGCGGCCGCGCTTGAGCAGCCAGTCGTTGAGCCAGCCGCCGCAGAACACGCCGGCCGTGTTCGCGACCAGCAGCACGATGCCGAGCGTGTAGCCGGCTTCGACGGCCGTCATCCCGAAGCGGCGGATATAGAACGCGGGCGTCCAGCTCAGCAGGCAGTACAGCGTCATCGCGTAGAACGAGAAGCCGAGGTAGTGACACGAGAAGGTCGCGCGATGCGTGCCGACGAAACGCAGCGAATCGCGCATCGACACGCGCCGCACGGCGCCCGAGCGATCCTGCGCGAGCCCCTTGCGTTGCGGGTCGCGCACGGTCGCGGCGAACAGCAGTGCCACGAGGATTCCCGGCAGCCCGACGATCAGGAACGTGACCTGCCACGCATGCACCTGGCCGACCACCGGCAGCGTGAACGCGCTCGCATGCTTGAGCAGCGCGATCACGTAGCCGCCGATCAGGAACGCGACACCGCCGCCGATGAACGAGCCGAGCGAATACACGGCGATCGCGCGCCCGAACTTCTCCTTCGGGAAGTAGTCGGCGAGCATCGAATACGCGCCGGGCGACAGCGCGGCTTCGCCCACGCCGACGCCCATCCGCGCGATGAACATCTGAACGAAATGCTGGCTGAGCCCGCACGCGGCGGTCGCGACGCTCCACAGCGCGATGCCGAGCGAGATGATCCGCGGCCGCGCGTAACGATCGGCGAGATAGGCGACGGGCAGCCCCATCACCGCATAGAACAGCGAGAACGCGAAACCGTTCAGCAGGCTGAACTGCGTGTCGGACAGGTGCAGGTCGCGCTTGATCGGCTCGATCATCAGCACGAGGACCTGGCGGTCGACGAACGAAAAGACGTACGCGAGCATGCAGATGACGACGACATACCATTCGTACGTATAGCGCTTGCCGTCGGCAGCGCGGGCCGTGGATGCGGACATGCGGATTCTCCAGGAGCGGGCGGTGGAAACGCGCGGCAGCGGCCTGGCGGGCCGGGCGCCGTCGCGGCGCGAAAGCGTGCGGGGGCACGTGTCGGAGACGCAGCGTAGTCGGCCAAATCCGGCCGCCATAGCCGGAGTGACAGCCGCGCCACACGGGCATTTACCGACCCGGATAAAGAAAACACCAGGGTCTCGCGCGCCGGCCGCCGCGCAGCGCGCCTGCGGCGGGGCGCGCGTGCATCATGCGGCGCATCTATAAGCGTTATAGAGCGCATTGCGTCGACGTCCGAAATTGTCGTTCCTAGACTCGGCCCGTTTTTGATCGGCAGCGTTGGCCCTTTGCGGCGAACGCGCTTCATGCCACGCGGCGCGATGCCGACCGGCGCCGCAAACTCTACGGGACGACGACGATGAACCAACCGAACGGGCGGGCCGACCGGCTTGCCGTACCGCTTGCCGCGCTGCTTGCCTGCGCGGCGCTGCCCGCATTCGCGCAATCGAGCGTGACGCTCTACGGCCGCATCGACACCGCGATCGAATACGCGAACGCCGGGCCGAACCACGTGACGCGCATGGGCAGCGGCAACCTGTGGGCGTCGCAGTGGGGGCTGAAGGGTGTCGAGGATCTCGGCGGCGGCTACGCGACGATCTTCAAGCTGGAAGACGGCTTCAATGCGGGAAGCGGCGCACTGTCGAACGGCAGCGCACTGTTCGGCCGCGAGGCGTGGGTCGGCGTCACGGGGCCGTTCGGTGGCGTGCAGTTCGGCGAGCTTTACACGATCCTGCACACGACGCTCGTCACGTACAGCCTGCCGGGCCTCGGCGCGGGGCTCGCGTGGGGCAACGCGACGAACAACTTCGTCGGGCCCGCGTTCCTGCGCGTGCGCAACTCGATGCGCTACACGTCGCCGCGCGCGGCGGGCTTCATGCTGAGGGCGATGGCCGCGCGCGGCACCAACGGCGCGGCCGGCCAGCCGGCGACGCTCGGCGATACGTACGGCGCGGGGCTCAACTACGTGCAAGGCGGCCTGTCGGTCGACGTCGACTACATGCAGCAGAAGTTCAGCCCGGTGGCTGCGGCCGCGCTCGGCGACACGAGCCCGGCCGCGAACGGCAACTACACGCTGGGCGCGATTTCGTACGATTTCCGCGTCGTGAAGGTCGCCGCGCTGTACATGCGCCATCGCGGCGGCCCCGACGTCGCGACCGCGATCGACAGCCAGAGCGCGTATCCGCACAGCGACATCATGGAGCTGAGCGCGACGGTGCCGATCGGGCGTGCGTCGCTGCTGCTGAGTGTCGGCCATTACCACAAGGTCGCGGACAGCGACGGCAACGCCGATTCGTACGGCATCCGATTCGACTATCCGCTGTCGAAGCGCACCGTGCTGTACACGGGCGCCGCGATGGTGCGCAACGGCGCGCACGCACGCTTCGTCGTGAACGGCGCGGCGGGTGGCGGCGCCGCGGTCGCGAAGCCGGGCGCGACCGCGAGTTCGATCGTCGCGGGCATCCTCACGTCGTTCTGAACGCTTCGGACGATTCGGACGATTCGGTCGCTTTGGTCGGTTTGACCGCCTAGCACCTGCGTGCGCATCCGCACCCGCTTGTGCCGCTACGCGCAGGCGGGCGGTTGCGGCGCGAGCCATGCGTCGAACGGCGCCAGCTCGCCGATGTTGAACAGTTCGAGCAGCAGCGCGCGCAGCCAGCGATGGCCGGGGTCGGCGTCGAAGCGCCGATGCCAGTATGCGTTGACGGCCCATTCGCCCGCACCGGCGATCTCGTACAGCGCACACGGCTGCCGCGCCGCGAACGTGATCGCGATCGTCTCCGGCAGGATCAGCGCATAGTCGCCGTCCTGCAACAGCGCGGGCACCACCAGGAAATCGGGAAGCGCCGCGCGCACGCGCGGCATCAGCCCGTGCCGCTCCAGCAGCTGCATCGATTGCGGATGCGACGCGACCGCGACGAAGCGCAGCGTCTCGGGCGCGTCGCCATCGAGCACGTAATCGGCGGGCAGCGCGACGCGCTGCGCGGTGCGGCGCGGCATCAGCAGCACGCAGCGCTCGTGCAGCAGCGCGGTGCGCTGGAAGTGGCTCGACGCGTCGGCAAAATGCCCGAGCGCGAAGTCGATCCGCCCCGATTCGAGCGCGACGTTGAGCTGGCATTCGTCGACGTGCAGCGTCTCGATCACCGCACCCGGCGCGCGGCGGTCGAATGCGGCAAGCAGCGTCGGCAGGAACGCGCTCGCCGCGAAATCGCTCATGTGCAGGCGGAACACGCGCTGCGTGCTGTCGGGCGTGAAGCGCGAGCCTTCGTCGAGCACGTCCTGCAGGATTGCGAGCGCCTTGTCGACCGACAGCGCGAGCCGCTGCGCGCGCGGCGTCGGCTCGACGCCGGTGCCGGTGCGCACGAACAGCGCGTCGCGGAACATCAGCCGCAGCCGGCCGAGCGCGTAGCTGACGGACGGCTGCGTGACGCCGAGCCGCAGCGCCGCGCGGCCGACATGCCGCTCCTCGTACACGGCACGAAACGTCTTCAGCAAGTTGAGGTCGAGATCCTGCACGCGCAGTTCGGACGGGTCGGTGTCGTGCGGTGCGGATTCGTTGCGGGCCGGGGCCGCCGGGCGGCCAGGTGCGGAGTACGTCATCGGGGTTGCCTCGCGGTGACGGAAGGCGCGTGGCCGTACCGCCGCGCATATGCCTTCGCGAAATGGCCGAAGCCATGGATGCCGTGTGCGATCAGCACGTCGGTCACGCTGCGCGCGTCGCCGCATTGCAGCGCCGCGTGCACGGCGGCGAGCCTGCGATCGCGCACATAGGCGGCCGGCGTGGTGTGCAGGAATGCGCGGAACGCGTGCTGCAGCGTGCGTGGCGCGACGCCCGCGACGGCCGCCAGCGCGGCGAGTGCGAGCGGTTCGCCGAGGTGCGCGTCGACGTGATCGCATGCGCGCCGCACGTGTGCCGGCAGCGGCGGCGTGCCGCGCGTGAGCGCATCGCTGTACGAATGCGGCAGGTGCGTGAGCAGCAGCGACATCAGCCACGTCGTGAGGTCGGCGCCGAAGGTCGTCGCGGCCGTGCCGATGCCCGGCTGCGCGCCGAGCCGGCACAGGTATTCGAAGGTCGGCAGCAGCAGCGCGGCGCCCGCGCCGGTGCCACCGGCCGCGAGATCGAACTGCAGCGGCCGCGTGAGCGTGGCCTGCAGCATGTCCTGCAACTTGCGTTCGAGCGCGCCGCGTTCGAGTCGCAGCACGAGGTTGCGGCAATCGGGGCTCGTGCTCAGGCGGCTCGCGAGCGCCGGCGACGACACGGTCAGTTCGCCGGGGCCGGCGCGCGCGACGACGCTGCCGGCCTGCAGCTCGCATGCACCGGCGAGCGTCAGCCTGAACAGGAAGTGGTCGGCGTCGTCGCCGAAATCGATGCGCGTTTCGCGGCCATAGCAGAGTTCGAGCAGCGCGCCGTGATGCAGCGGCACTTCGTACAGCTCCGCATGAAACGGATCGAGGCCGCGCGCGGCCATCCGGTGTGGCCCGAGGCGGTGCGCGACCGCGCGTTCGACTTCATCGGGGGCGTGCAGTGTGCCGAGCCGGTTCGGCGCATGGCGGGACAGGGCGATATCCATTCACGAACCTCGTAGCGGATGCGGATGCGGCGGGCGCGGCGGCGTGCACATTGCCGCGATTGCGTTGCGCGAACGGGCGCGCCGTTGCGCGTTTTGAAGCGACGCGGTGAAAGCCGCCGCGTAGTCTGGGAAACACTCAATCACCGGGAGAAGACGATGAAGGTATGTGTTCTGGGCGGCGGCCACGGGTGCCATGCGGCGGCGATCGACCTGCTCGAGAAGGGCCATGACGTGACGTGGTGGCGGCGTGACCGCGAGCCGCATGCGCGGTTGCGCGAGCTGGGCGTGCTGAACGTGACCGACTATCGCGGCAAGCGCGCGGTGCCGCTCGGCGATGCGCCGGGTGCGATCCGCCTGACCGGCGATCTCGCGGCCGCGCTGCGCGGCGCGCAGTTGGTCGTGGTGCCGCTGCCTGCCACGTCGCACGACGCGCTCGCCGCACAGGTTGCGCCGTTGCTGGAGGACGGCCAGGTCGTGTTTCTGCCGCCCGGCACGTTCGGCAGCTTCGTGTTCGCGCAGGCGGCGGCTGATGCCGGAAACCGTTCGCGCGTCGCATTCGCCGAGACGGGCACGCTGCCGTACCTCGTGCGCAAGCATGGCGACAACGACGTCGTGATCAGCGCGTATGCAACGCGCTTGCCGACCGGCGTGTTGCCGGCGACTGCGGCCGGCTGGGCGTTCGACGTGCTGCGCGCGGGCTATCCGTCGGTCGAGCCGGTCGAGGATGCGTTGTCCGGCGCGCTGATGAACGCGGGGCCCGTGATCCATCCGCCGCTGATCCTGATGAACGCCGGGCCGCTCGAACACTTCGACGCATGGGACATCCACAACGAAGGCACGCAGCCGTCGATCCGCCGCGTGACGAATGCGCTCGACGCCGAACGCATCGCGTTGCGTGACGCGCTCGGCTACCGCGCGCCGCATTTCCCGCTCGCGGATCATTACGCGACCGAAGGCGACGAATGGATGTACGGGCGCGGCGCGCACGGCAAGCTGACCGATAGCGGCGACTGGCGCGAGAAGATCGATTTGCGTACCCATCGCTACATGCTCGAGGACACCCGGCTCGGGCTGTCGTTCATCGTGTCGTGCGGGCGCTGGGCCGGCGTGCCGACGCCGGTTGCGCAGGGGCTGCTGAGCATCGCGAGTGCGGTTGCGGAGCGCGACCTGTATGCGCAAGGGCGCACGCTGGAGCGGCTGGGCATTGCGGCGCTGTCGAAGGACGCGATGCGTGCGCTGCTCGACGTGGGCGTCACGGGCGTCACGGGAGTTTCAGCATGAGCGCGGCCGAATTGACGCGCGTGCACGTGCTCGGCGCGGGGCGCATGGGGCAGGGGATCGCGCTCGTGTTCGCGTTCGCGGGGCTCGACGTGACGCTGATCGACTTCAAGCGGCGCGATGCGGTTGGCCAACGCGCCTTCGACGATCGCGCGCGCGACGAGATCGCGAGGCCGTTGCACGCGCAGGTCGCGCTCGGTCGCATCGACGCCGCGCAGGCCGATGCGGTCGTCGCGCGCATCGCGATCGTCGCGCGGGACGGCGCTGCCGAAGCCGTGCGTGATGCGGAGGTCGTGTTCGAGGCGCTGCCCGAGGTGCTCGACGCAAAGGCGGATGCATTGCGCTGGCTCGGCGAGCATGTCGATGCGCGCGCAACGATTGCGTCGACCACGTCGACGTTCGTCGTCACCGAATTGCAGCGCCATGTCGTTCACCCCGAACGGATGCTGAACGCGCACTGGCTGAACCCCGCATTGCTGATGCCGCTCGTCGAGATCAGCCGCAGCGACGCAACCGACCCGTCGGTGGTCGATGCGCTCGCCGCGCTGCTTGTGCGCGTCGGCAAGAAGCCGGTGATTTGCGGGCCGGCGCCCGGCTACATCGTGCCGCGCATCCAGGCGCTCGCGATGAACGAGGCCGCGCGGATGGTCGAAGAGGGTGTTGCAAGCGCGGAGGATATCGATACGGCCATCCGCACGGGTTTCGGCCCGCGCTTCGCGGTGCTCGGGCTGCTCGAATTCATCGACTGGGGCGGCTGCGACATCCTGTACTACGCGTCGAAGTACCTGGCCGGCGAGATCGGCCCGCGCTTCGCGCCGGCCGCGAGCGTCGTGCGCAACATGGAAACCGGGCGCGACGGTGTGCGCACGGGGGCCGGCTTCCACGACTATGCGAACGTGGACGTGCCCGCATACATGCGGCAGCGGCTCGGCGAATTCGCGCGGCTGCTCGATCACCTGGGATTGGCGCCGGTGTTCGACGGCGGGCGGCGCGACCCGCGCGAGTAGTGCTGGTCGCGCGGACCACCCGGCCGCGCGCGCTCGCGGTGCCACGATAGCGCGCACGTGGCACCGTGAGCCGGTGAGCCGCTCGCCCGCCGGAAACGGCGAAGGCACGGATGCGGCCCGCGCGTGCAGCACGCTCACGCCGTGTCGCCACGCGTGCCGGCGTCGGGCGCGACGTGCGTCTCGCGCATCACGCACAGCGTCGCGACGGTCACGAGGCCGAGCGCGATGAGGAACAGCGATACCGGCCACGACGCCTGGTAGCGCACGAGCAGCGCGGTCGCGATCAGCGGCGACATCCCGCCCGCGAAGATCGATGCGACTTCATGCCCGAGCGCGACACCGGAGTAACGCACCTCGGTGCTGAACAGCTCGCCGACGAGTGCGGGCAGCGTGCCGATCATCGCGCCGTGGCTCACGGCGGTGCCGACCGTGAGCGCGAGCCACACGAGCGGCGTCGCGCGTGTGTCGAGCAGCCAGAAGAACGGGAACGCGCACGCGACGAGGCTCAGCGCGCCGATCAGGTACACGGGTTTGCGGCCGATCCGGTCGGACAGCCGGCCCCACGCGAGCATCGCGCCCATCTCGACGATCATCGCGATCATCACGCCGGTCAGCATCACGCCGTTCGGGATGCCGACGTATTTGCCGTAGACGAGCGAGAACGCGAGGAAGATGTACGCGCCGCCGTTCTCGGCCACGCGCAGCCCCATCGCGAGCAGGATTTCCTTCGGATGGCGGCGGATGCACTCGACGATCGGCAGGTGCGTGTGCGCGCCGCGCTTGCCCGCCTGCTCGAAGTCGCGGCTTTCGGGCAGGTGGCGGCGGATATAGATGCCGATCGCGAAGATCACGATGCTCGCGAGGAACGGCAGCCGCCAGCCCCAGGTGCGGAACGCGTCGGCCGGCAGCGCCTGCGCGGCGAGAAACGCGGCCGACGACAGCACGAAGCCGCCGCCCACGCCGAGCTGGCTCCACGCGGCGTAGTAGCCGCGCTGTTCCGGCGGGGCGTTCTCGCTGATCATCAGCACGCCGCCGCCCCATTCGCCGCCCGACGCGATGCCTTGCAGCAGCCGCAGCACGACGAGCGCGGCCGGTGCCCACAAGCCGACCTGCGCATAGGTCGGCAGCAGGCCGATCGCGAAGGTCGATGCACCCATGATCAGCAGCGTCCAGACGAGTGACGCCTTGCGCCCGTAGCGATCGCCGACGTGGCCGAACACGATCCCGCCGAGCGGCCGCGCGACGAAGCCCAGCGCGAAGGCCGCGAACGCGGCGAGGCTGCCGGCGAGCGGCGATGCGCCGGGCGGAAAGAACACGTGGCCGAATACCAGCGCGGCGGCCGTGCCGTAGACGAAGAAGTCGTACCACTCCATCGCGTTGCCGGCGACGGAGGCGATGACGATCCGGCGCAGCTGCCGGTCGGCGAGCGGCCGGGCGGCGCTCGGGGATTGCACGGTGTCGGTCGGATACATGGCGGACTCTGAAGGGGGAGGCAGGCGCGTGCCGTCTGTGCAGCACTGCGGGCTAGTGTTGTCGGCACCGCGCCCCCGGTCAAATCCGCAGAAAAAGGGGAGGGTCATCACTCCCGCTGATGATGGTCATGCGGCGCGCGGCCGTGCCCGCGCGCCCGGCATGCCGTTACCGCTCGATCTGCCGGTTCCAGCGCGTATCCCACTGCGCACGGCGCGCGTTGATGGCCGTCCAGTCGACGACCGTCACCTTGCGCACGAGATCGTCGACGTTGCCGAGGCTCTGCTGCATCGCGGCGGGCATCTTCGCGACGCGGTTGGTCGGGATCTGCTTGCCGGCTTCGGCGGCTTTCGTCTGCGCGGGTGCGGACAGCAGGAACTGCGCGAGCTTTTGCGCCAGTTGCGGATCGGGATTGTTCGCGACCACGCACAGGTCGACGAGCAGCAGCACCGGGCCTTCCTTCGGGTTCGCGTACGCGACCGGGATGCCCTTGTCCTGCAGGTCGCCGACGCCGGTCGGCGTGAGCGGGAACAGGCCGGCCTCGCCGGTCTGCACCATCTCCGAGATCTTCGCCGAGTTGGGGATGTACTCGACGACGTTCGGCCCGACCGTGCTCGCCCACTTGCTGAAGCCGGGCTCGACGTTCTGCTCGCTGCCGCCGAGCAGCCGGTTGATCGCGAGGAAGCCGTGCAGCCCGAACGTGCTGCTCGACGCCGACTGGAACACGACCTTGCCCTTGTATTTCGGATCGGCGAAATCCATCCACGACGTCGGCGGCGCCCAGCCTTTGTCCGCGAACAGCTTCCGGTTGTACGCGATGCCGGTCATCCCGAGCTGCACGCCCGCGCCCACGTCGTCCTTCATCCGCGCAAACGGGTACAGCTCCTTCAGCACCGGCGAATCGTCGAGCTTCTGGCACACGCCGAGGCTGACCGCGCGCGCCATCACGCCGTCGTCGAGGAACGCGACGTGGATCTGCGGCTTGTTGCGGTTCGCGAGCAGCTTCGCGAGCACGTCCGACGACGTGCCGGGCACGATGACGACCTTCACGTTGTTCGCCTTCTCGAAGTCGGGCAGCACCTGGCTCGTATAGGCCTTCTCCATCGGGCCGCCGTTCATGCCGACGTAGATCGTCTTCGTTTGCGCGAACGCGGGCGCGCTCGCGCCGGCGACGCAGAGGGCGGCGGCGGCCGCGATCGTTCCGAGCAGTTTCACTTGTGGGTCTCCTCTTGAGGGAAAGGGATGGTCGGCGTGGCTTGCGGGGCGAATCGACCGATCGAGAACGCGTCGAGCGGCGTGGCGGTTTCTCCGGTCGTGACGAGATCGGCGAGCACGTCGCCCACGCCCGGCGCGAGCAGGAACCCGCCGCCGGAAAAACCGAATGCATGCAGCAGGCGCGGCGTCGTGCGGCTCGCGCCGATGATCGGGTTGTGGTCGGGCGTGCAGCCTTCGACGCCGCTCCACGTGCGAATCAGCAGCGCGTCGCGCAGCGCGGGCAGCAGTGCGCACGCGTCGCGCATCGCCGCACGTGTCGTATCGACCGACGGCTGGCCGAACTCGCCGTCGCCGCGGCCGCGCCCGCCGCCGATCACGCAGTTGCCGCGCGCGACTTGCCGCGCGTACACGCCGCCGCCGTATACGCCGAGGTTGTGCGTGATGAACGGCGGCAGCGGTTCGGTCACCCACATGTTCGGGTAGATCGGCTCCATCGGCACGGCTTCGCCGAAGCGCTCGGCGATCGTGTTCGCCCACGCGCCGGCCGAATTGATCAGCCACGTTGCGCTGCACGCGCTGCGGCCTGCTTGAAAGTGGAAGCGCGTGCCGTCGTGGTGAACGTCGCCGACCGGCGTGTGCTCGAACACGTCGGCGCCCGCCGCGCGGGCCGCGCGCGCGAACGCGGGCGACACGAGGCGCGGGTTCGCGTGGCCGTCGGTCGCGCACAGCGAACCGCCGAGCGCCGCGCGGCCGAGCCACGGATAGCGGCGGCGGAACGCGTCGCCGCGCATCACCTGCAGCGGCAGGCCGTGCTCGCCGGCGAGCGTCGCGTATGCGTCGAGCGCGTCGAGATCGGCGTCGCTGCGCGCGAGCCGCAAGTGGCCCGACACGACGAATTCGCCGTCGATGCCGATCAGCTCGGGCAGGCGATCCCAGATGCGCCGTGCACGCAGCGCGAGCGGCAGCTGCTCGGCCGGACGGCCCTGGCAGCGCACGCCGCCGTAGTTCACGCCGCTCGCCTGCGCGCCGCAGTCGCGCCGCTCGAACAGCCCGACGTGCAGGCCGCGCCGTGTCAGCGCCAGCGCGGCCGATGCGCCGACGAGGCCACCGCCGACGATCGCGACGTCGTAATGCCGGTGCTCACTCATCGCGCGCCTCGTCGGGAATCGCCGCGACATCGTCGCCCGCGAGTGCGGCCGAGATCGGGAACGGCTTCACGGGTGGTTGCACGCGCAACCGGCCGATATCGGCAAGCGGGCGGCCGGTTTCGGCGGCCAGGACGAGCGCGGCCGCATCGCCGCACATGCGGCCCTGGCAGCGGCCCATCCCCACGCGCGTCAGTGCCTTCAAGCGGTTCAGTTCGGTCGCTGCGCCGTCACGGATGCAGCGGCGCAGCGTGCCCGCATCGATCTCCTCGCAGCGGCACACGATCGTGTCGTCGGCGCAGCGCGCGGCCTGCTCGACGGGCAGCGCGAACGCCGCTTCCAGGCCCGCGCGGAACGTGCCGATGCGCGCGAGCGTGCGTTCGAGCGTCGCCGCATCGGGCTTGCCGGACGGCGACGGCGGCGCGATGCCGGCATCGTCGAGCACGGCGAGCGCCGCGCGCCGGCCCGACGCTTCGGCCGCGTCGGCGCCCGCGATGCCCGCGCCGTCGCCCGCGACGTAAATCCCGCGCACCGACGTGCGGCCGGCCGCGTCGCGCTCAGGCAGCCACGCACGGTTGACCGGGTCGAAACCGAACCGGCAGCCGGCAAGATCGGCGAGCTGCGTTTCCGCACGCAGGCCGAAGCCGAGGCCGAGCGCATCGCAGTCGAGCTCGCGCGGCGGTGCATCGGCGCCGGCTGCGCGCCAGGCGAGCCCCGTCACATGGTGCTCGCCGAGCACGCGCTCGAGCGTGACGCCCGTTTCGATCGCGATACCCCGCGCGCGCAGCCAGCCGATGTAATAGAGCCCCTTCGCGAAGATCGACGGGATGCGCAGCAGTGCGGGCGCGGCGGCAGCCTGGCGGCGCAGCGGGCTCGTGTCGAGCACGGCCGTGATCTGCGCGCCGGCCTTCGCATACTGGTATGCGACGAGATACAGCAGCGGCCCCGTGCCTGCGAACACGATGCGCCGGCCGATCGCGCAGCCCTGCGCCTTCAGCGCGACCTGCGCGCCGCCGAGCGTATAGACGCCTGCGAGGGTCCAGCCCGGCACCGGCAGCATGCGGTCGATTGCGCCGCTTGCGACGATCAGGTGCGAATACGGCACGGTGACTTCGCGGCCGCCCTGCAGCGTATCGACGCGGCCCGCACCGCACGCCCACGCAAGCGTGTCCGGCCGGTAGTCGACGTGCGGCAGCAGCGCTTCCATGGTCCGGTGCACGGCGTCGGCCTTGGCGGCTTCGAACCCGTACAGCGTTCGCTTGCTGCGCACGAAAGCGCCGCTCGCCGGCGGTTGCCGGTAGATCTGCCCGCCCCAGCGCGCGTTCTCGTCGATCACGACGGGGCGCAGCCCCGCGTCGACCAGCGCCTCGGCCGCGCGTACCCCGGCCGGGCCCGCGCCGACGATCACCGGTTGCAGTGCGTCGTTCATCGCGAGTCTCCGGTTGCAACGGGCTGCACGCCTGTGAGAATCCGCATGCCGTCGGCGATCGGCGTCGAGCATGCGCGCACGCGTGCGCCTGCCTCGGTGCGCACCCAGCAGTCCTGGCACGCGCCGATCAGGCAGAAGCCCGCGCGCGGCAGGCCGCTGAATTCGCTGGTACGCACGCGGCGCTGCGCGACGAGGATCGCGGTGAGCACGGTGTCGCCGGCAAGTGCCTGCGCGGGGCGGCCGTCGAGCGTGAACGCGACGGCGGCACGCTCGCGCTCGGCGACGCGCACGAACTGCGCGCCGTCGTCGACGGGTTCGGTTGAACGGGAAACGGAAGTCATCGTCAGTGTTGGCCGATCAGGATGCGGTTCAGGCCGTACACGCGATCGAGCAGCAGCATCGCGCCGGCGGTGATGAAGATGACGAGCGCCGACACCGACGCCATCATCGGGTCGATCGACTCGGTCGCGTACATGTACATGCGCACCGGCAGCGTGACCGTCTGCGGCGACGTGACGAAGATCGACATCGTCAGTTCATCGAAGCTGTTGATGAACGCGAGCAGCCAGCCGCCGGTGATGCCGGGCACGATCATCGGCAGCGTGATGCGGCGGAAGATCGTCCACGGGTCCGCGCCGAGCGAGCACGCGGCCTGCTCGATGCTGCGGTCGAGGCCGGCGACGGACGCAAGCACGAGGCGCATCACGAACGGCGTGATGACGATCATGTGCGCGAGCACGAGCCACGCGAACGAGCCGGTCGCGCCGATCAGCGCGAAGAAGCGCAGCAACGCGATCCCGAGCACGAGGCCGGGAATCACCAGCGGCGACAGCAGCAGCCCGTTCAGGAACGCGCGGCCCGGAAACGTCGCGCGGCCGATCGCGAGGCCCGCCGGCAGCGCGATCGCGAGCGACAGCGTCGCCGACGCGAAGGCGAGCTTCAGGCTGTTGAAGAACGCGGTGACGAAGTCGGGGTAGTCGAGGATCGCGCGGAACCAGCGCAGCGACAGCCCGTGGGTCGGCAGCGTCAGCGTTTCGTCCGGCGTGAACGCGACCAGTACGACGATCGCGAGCGGCGCGAGCACGAACACGATCACGAGCGTGTGGAACGCGAGGGCGAAGGGGCCGTTCTTTCTCATCGGGATGCGCCTCCGAGGCTGCGCGCGTAGCGGCGTTCGAGCACGCGGTAGTAGGTGAGCATCACGACGAGGTTCGCGACCAGCAGCAGCACCGCGATCGTCGCGCCGAGCGGCCAGTTCAGCGAGCCGAGGAATTCGTCGTACACGGCCGTGGCCGCGACCTTCAGCCGGCGTCCGCCGAGCAGGCCGGGAATCGCGAACGCGCTCGCCGACAGCCCGAACACCATCAGGCTGCCCGACAGCACGCCCGGCATCAGCTGCGGCAGCACGATGCGGCGCAGCGTCGTGAACGGCGACGCGCCGAGCGACAGCGCCGCGTACTCGGTCTGCGGATCGAGCCGTTGCAGCGCGGTCCACACGGGAATCACCATGAACGGCAGCATCACGTGCACCAGCGCGATCACGATCGCGAAGGTCGTGTATTCGAGCTTGTACGGCCCGAGGCCGACGAGCCCGAGCGCCTGGTTCACGAGCCCGCTCGTGTTCAGCAGCATGCTCCAGCCGAACGCACGCACGACGACCGACACGAGCAGCGGCGCGAGGATCGCGAGCAGGAACAGCGAGCGCCACGGGTCGCGCATTTTCGACAGCACGTACGCTTCCGGCGTGCCGATCGCGACGCAGATCGCGGTGGTCAGCGCGGCGATCCCGAACGTGCGCAGGAAGATCGTGTGAAAGTACGACGAGCCGAGCACTTCCGCGTAGTTGCCGAACTGGAATGCGGCGATCGGGCCGGTCGCCGGGTCGTAGCGGTAGAACGTCAGCACGAGCGTCATCGCGAGCGGCACGAGCACGAGCGCGGCGAACAGCGCGAATGCGGGGGCGCACATCAGCCACAGCGGCGCATGCGCGCGCCAGGTCGCGCGCGGTGCGCGTCCGGCGGCGGTGCGTGCCGGCGTGGCCGCCGGCGCGTCGGGCTGCGCGAGGCTGGCCGGCACGCCGTCGGTGGTCAGCGGGCGGGAGGGCTGTCGCATTCAGGCCTCCCGGCGCATCACGCGCACCGCGTCGCTGTGCCAGTCGATGCCGACCGGCGCGCCTTCCGCGAGCGGTTCCGCGCCTTCGTTCTGGCAGCATACGAGCACTTCGCCGAGCGCGCTGTCGACGCGGTACAGCCACTGGCTGCCGAGAAAGAAGCGGCTCGTGACGGTCGCGGCGAAGCGGCCGGCGTCGGGGGTGCACAGCCTCAGTTTTTCCGGACGGATGCAGACCGACACCGCGTCGCCGATGCGCACGTCGCGCTCGCGCGGCGGCAGGTGCGCGGTATGGCCCGTCTCGGTGAGGTCGTGCCCGAGGTCGATGCGGATCGCGTCGCCGTCGTGCGCGACGATCGTGCCGGGCAGCAGGTTCGCCTTGCCGATGAACTGCGACACGAAGTGGTTCTCCGGGCGTTCGTACGCGCGGTACGGCGTGTCGGTCTGCGTGATGCGGCCTGCTTCCATCACGACCACGCGGTCGCTGATCGACAGCGCTTCCGATTGATCGTGCGTGACCATGATCGTCGTCGTGCCGATCTTGCGCTGGATCGCGCGCAGCTCGAACTGCATGTCCTCGCGCAGCTTCGCGTCGAGGTTCGACATCGGTTCGTCGAGCAGCAACACGGGCGGTTCGATCACGACTGCGCGCGCGATCGCGACGCGCTGCCGCTGGCCGCCCGACAGCTCGCGCGGAAAGCGGTGCGCGAGGGCGTCGAGGCGCACGAGCGCAAGCGCCGCGCGGATGCGCTCGGCGCGCTCGGCCTTGTCGACGCCGCGCATGTCGAGGCCGAAGCCGACGTTTTCCGCGACGCTCATGTGCGGAAACAGCGCATAGCTCTGGAACACGATGCCGAGCCCGCGCCGGTTCGGCTTCAGGTGCGTGATGTCCTGCCCGTCGAGCGCGATGCGCCCGCGCGTGACGTCGACGAAGCCGGCGATCATCTGCAGCGTGGTGGTCTTGCCGCAGCCCGACGGCCCCAGCAGCGACACGAATTCGCCTTGTTCGACCGACAGGTTGACGTCGGCGACGGCGGTGAGGTCGCCGAAGGTTTTCGTCAGATCCGTAAGCGTGAGAAACGACATGGGAAGCTCCGGGTTCGCACACCGCGTGGCCGGTGTACCGATGACGCGGACTCTAGCCAGCCATATTTCGGAGCGTCAATTTCGAATTCTGCTGAACGGGATGAATCTCGAAAAAATTCCGGTCAGCGGAATGGATGGTCGAATCCCGTGAAAATCGTTCCGCTGGATGACGAGCGGTCGAGCCGCGAAACACACGCGTCAATCCCGTGTACACCCGGATGCCCGCGGATTTTCGGCCGGACGACAATGGCGGCTCGCATATTCCGTTCAATGAAATCACCGAGGAGAGCCGGCATGCAGGAACCCCATTCGCCCGGAACGTCGCGGGCCGCACGCGCGGCGCACCCGGACGAGGACGCCGCCGATCCGGCCGGTGCGCCGGGCACCGGCATGCTGCAGCGTGCGTTCGCGATCTTGCGCGCGCTGGCCGGCATGCAGCAGGACGGCGTGCGCGTCACGCATCTCGCGAAGGCCGTCGGCCTCACGCAGGGCACCGCGCACCGGATCCTGCAATCGCTGATCGCCGAAGGGATGGTCGAGCAGGACGAGCAGTCGAAGCTGTACCGGTTGAGCGTCGACTTCTTCGCGCTCGCCGCGCAGGCCGGCAACCCGAGCAGCATGCGCACGCTGTGCCGCCCCGCGTTGCTGCGGCTGTGCGCGAGTCTCGGCGAGACGATCTTCCTGCTCGTGAAGAGCGGCTTCGACGCGGTGTGTCTCGACCTGTGCGAAGGGCCGTTCCCGATCCGCTCGTTCACCGGCGACATCGGCGGGCGCATCGCGCTCGGCGTCGGGCAGGGCAGTCTCGCGATTCTCGCGTTCCTGCCCGAAGCGGAGCGCGAGGAAGTGATCCGCTTCAACGTGCCGCGCATTCGCGGCTATGGCGTGCTCGACGAGGTGTATCTGCGCACCGAGATCGAACGCGTGCGGCAACTTGGTTACGCGGGCCGCAACAGCGGCGTGCTCGACGGGATGGCCGGCGTCGCGGTGCCGATTCTCGATCGCACCGGGTATCCGGTCGGCGCGCTGAGCGTCGGCACGCTGGCGTCGCGCCTCGGCAACGACCGCATGCCGATGGTCGTCGAACTGCTGCGGCGCCAGGCCGATGCGATCGGGCCGCGCACGAACCCGTTCGACGCCGCGCTGCGGCGGCCGATGCACGGGCTATCCGGGAAAACCGCATAGGCGCATCACGCGTCGCCGTTTCGTCAGCTTGCTTACGCGAGCCATTCACGTCTGAGCAAAGCGCGCCGCGTCCAGCGGACTTGCGCGCTTTCGTTTCTCTTGCAGCGGCGCACCGCCCCCGCTCATCTCCCCGTCATTCGAATTTCAACTGCCGCCCAGTTGAACATTTCATTTCTTGATGTGATTGCGGCTGGATACCATCCAGCGACTGTCTATACAACCCGATCGGCGCGTGTGGGCAGGATCAAAAAAACACAACACATCAATGAACAGGTTCGGAGAGGAGAAGACGGAGATGGTGCGAATGAAGGGTGGGAAGACGGGCGCCGCGTGCATGAGCGCGGCCATCGCGATGGTGTTCGCCGGCGCCGCGCACGCGCAGTCGACGGTGACGCTGTACGGGATCGTCGACGCGGGCGTGACCTACACGAACAACGCGAAGGGCCATGCGCTGTGGCAATTCACCGGCGGCAGCGAATCGGGCCCGCGCTGGGGCTTGATCGGCACCGAGGATCTCGGCGGCGGGCTGAAGGCGAACTTCCGCCTCGAGAACGGCTTCAACGTCGCGAACGGCGCGCTCGGGCAGGGTGGCCGGATGTTCGGGCGTTCGGCGTGGGTCGGCCTGAGCGGCGCGAACTGGGGCGCGGTGACGCTCGGCCGCCAGTACAACTCGACGCAGGACATCCTCGGCTCGCTTCAGATGAGCAGCTTCCTCGCGCAGTACTCGACGCACCCGTTCGACAACGACGACATCAACAACACGTTCCGCACCAACAACGCGGTGAAGTACGTGTCGCCGACGATCGCGGGCCTGCAGGCGAACCTCGTGTACGGCTTCTCGAACTCGACCGGCTTCGCGAACGACAACACCTGGAGCGCGGGCGTCACCTACGTGAACGGGCCGCTCAACGCGGGCGCCGCGTATGCACGCGTGAACCATCCGGCGGTCAGCACGAGCGGCGCGGTTGCTTCGGATAACTACTATCCGGCGTCCGCATCGGTGTTCGGCGCGAGCCTCGGCAACGCGATCCGCCAGCAGATCTGGGGCGCGGGCGGCAGCTACGCGATCGGGTCGGCCACCCTCGGCCTGCTGTACACGGGCTCGAACTTCGGGCAGGCGACGGGCGGCGCGCTGCGCTTCAACAACTACGAAGGCAGCCTGCGCTACCTGATCACGCCGGCGCTGATGGCCGCGGCCGGCTACACCTATACGCAGGTTGCGCGCGCCAGCGACAGCGGCCACTACCACCAGGTATCGGCCGGCGCGCAGTACCTGCTGTCCAAGCGCACCGACGTGTACGTAAACGGCTTCTACCAGAAGGCGTCGTCGGGTGTCGGCCGTGCGTGGATCGACGGGACCGACGGCCCGTCGTCGACGACGTCGCAGGTGGCGGTGGTGGTCGGCATCCGCCAGAAGTTCTGATGTCCTGACGCGTTCGCGTGTCTTCCGGAGGAGACGGAAATGAAACTCAAACTGTTGCTGGCGGCGTTGCCGTTCGTCGGGATGTATGCGGGCGGCTCGATCGCCGAGGTGCGGCCGCTGCTGTTCGGCCTGCCGTTCCTGCTCGTGTGGAACCTGATCTGGATGGCGGCGACCGCCGCGATCCTCGCGATCCTGTTCCATCTCGATGAACGCGACGAGCGCGACGCGGCCCGCGCCGGCCGCTCGGGAGACACGCGATGAACGCATCGATCCTCATCATCGCGGCGTTCGCCGTGTTCGCGTTGGCGATCGGCGTGATGGCGCGCCGCGGCCGCAAGCTCACGCTCGAGCAGTGGGCGGTCGGCGGCCGCGGCTTCGGCTCGCTGCTCACGTTCCTGCTGATGGCCGGCGAAGCGTTCTCGACGTTCTCGTTCCTCGGTGCGAGCGGCTGGACCTACAGCAAGGGCGTGCCCGCGTTCTACATCCTGTCGTACGGCTGCCTCGCGTTCGTGATCGGCTACTGGATGCTGCCGGCGATCTGGCGTTACGCGAAGGCGCGCGGGCTCGTGTCGTTCGCCGACTACTTCGCGGCGAAGTACGACAGCCGGGCGATCGGCGTGCTGGTGTCGGTCGTCGCGGTGTTCGCAATGGTGTCGCTGCTGATGATCCAGTTGCGCGGGCTTGGCGTGATCGTGTCGGAGATGTCGTACGGGCTGATTCCGCAAGCGGCCGCGATCTGGATCGCCGCGACGCTGATGGCCGTGTACATGGTCGTGTCGGGCATCCACGGCTCGGCGAGCATCGCGATCTTCAAGGACGTGCTGATCCTCGCGATCGCGATCTTCCTCGGCCTGTACCTGCCGATGCATTACTACGGCGGCCTCGGCGCGATGTTCGCGAAGATCGACGCCGCGCATCCGGAACTGCTGCGCATGCCCGAGCATGGCTTCAACCTGAGCTGGTACAACTCGACGATCCTGCTCACGTCGCTCGGCTACTACCTGTACCCGCACGGTTTCACCGCGATCTACGTCGCGAAGGACGAGAGCGCGCTGCGCCGCAACGTGATCCTGATGCCGCTGTACCAGGTGCTGATCGCGTTCCTGTTCCTCGTCGGCTTCGCGGCCGTGATGACCGTGCACGGGCTCGAAGGCGCGCAGGCCGATCTCGCGCTGCTGCGCCTCGTGAAGCAGACGTTCCCCGCATGGTTCGTCGGCATCGTCGGCGGCACGGGCCTGCTGACCGCGCTGGTGCCGGGTTCGCTGATCATGCTGAACGCGTCGACGACGATCGCGCGCAACATCTACCGCGAAGGTTTCGCGCCGAACGCGACCGACCGCGAGGTGACGCGCGTTGCACGGATCGCGCTGCCGATCTTCACGCTGGTGGTCGTCTACTTCGTGCTGCGCGGCGGCGCGACGTTCGTCACGCTCGCGATCTTCTCGTCGAGCCTGCTCACGCAGCTCGTGCCGATGCTCGCGTCGAGCTTCCTGAAGCGGCCGTTCGGCACGCGTGAAGGCGCGTTCGCGGGCATCGCAGCCGGCGCGATCGTGATCGCGATGACGAACTACTATGGCGTGACGCTCGCGTCGCTGTTCCCCGGCGCGTCGAACACGCTGACGTCGATCAACCCCGGGCTCGTCGCGCTCGCGGTGAATGCGGTGGTGTTCATCGTGATCAGCGCGGGGCAGCGCAGGCTGAAGGCGCGTATCGCGGCGCCGGCCGGGTCCGTGTGACGGCGTGACGGCCGGAAGGCATTGAAATCAATCGAACGACAACAGGACACTGTGCGATGACTACCGAGGGCAATCAAGCGGACAACCGCGAAGCGATCGACACGCTGATCGCGAACGGCTGCGTGATCACGATGGACCCGCAGCGGCGCGTGATCGAGCGCGGCGCGGTTGCCGTGAGCGGCGATCGTATCGTCGCCGTGGGCGGCACCGATGAACTGCAGGCCCGCTACCGGGCCGCACGCACGATCGACGCGCGCCGCAAGGCCGTGCTGCCGGGCCTGATCGATGCGCATGCGCATGCGGGCCACGCGATGCTGCGCACGATCGGCGGCGCGGACGGCGACGCATGGTCGGCCGCGGCCGAGACGATCTACACGCGCGCATCCGACGAGGCATTCTGGGAAACCGAGTCGCACCTTGCCGCGCTCGAGCGGCTGAAGGCCGGCGTGACGACGGGCGTGTCGCTGCTTGGCGGCGGCAATTCAATCATGCGCGTCGACGATCCGGTCTATGCACGGCGCCATTGCGATGCGGTCGTGCGCACCGGTACGCGCTCGATCGTCGCGGTCGGCCCGTCCCGACCGCCCGCGCCGCGTGCTTATACACGCCACACGCCGGACGGCAGCGACACGCGCGACATCGACTTCGACACGATGTACGCAGTGTCAAAAAGCATCATCGACGAATGCCACGGCGATGCCGATGGCCGGATCCGCATCGCGCTCACGCTGCCCGTGTACGGGCCCGAGCACGACCCCGAACTCGCGCGGTACGAACACGACTTCCGCGACCAGGCCGCCCGTTACGGCGCGCTGGCGCGCGAGCGCGGGCTGACGTTCACGCAGGACGGCCACCGCGCGGGCACGCTCGCGTTCGCGCATCGCGAGCTCGGCCTGCTCGGCCCGACGTCATTCATGTCGCACAGCATCGACCTGACCGACGACGACATCGCGGCATGCGTCGAGACGGGCACCGCGATCGTTCATAACCCGAGCGCGATCATGTCGATCCTCGGTCGCTGCCCGGTGCCCGAGCTGATCGATGCGGGCGTGACGGTGGCGATCGCGTCGGACGGCGCGGCGCCCGATCGCGGCTACGACATGTTCCGCCATATGTGGCAGTGCATGCATTACCACCGCCGGCATTTCCGCGACCCGGACGTGCTGCCGCACGGCAAGGTGCTGGAGATGGTGACGATCGACGCGGCGAAGGCGCTGTCGGTCGATCACGAAGTCGGTTCGCTCGAAGCCGGCAAGCTCGCCGACGTCATCCTCGTCGACCTGTTCCGGCCGCACATGATGCCGATGAACATGCCGGTGTATCGCGTGACGTGCTTCGCGAACGCGGCCGACGTGTGCATGACGATGGTCGGCGGCAGGGTGCTGATGGAGGATCGGCGCGTGTTGTCGGTCGACGAGCGTGCGATTCTCGAGCGGGTGAACGAAGTCGCGGAAATCACGATCGAGCGCAGCGGGTTGCGTCATTTGCTCGACGAGCCGAAGACGCTGTGGGGGCGCAGCCGCTATTGACTGACATAATTTGACACGACGGGCAGAACTCTTGTCGGTGTTGCGGCGACTAAGGAATCGCCACATTGACAGGAGTAGAGATAAATGAACGCCAGGATTCCCCTCGCCGCTGCCGCGCTGATCCTTGCCCAGGCCGCATGGGCCGCGGGCCCCACGCCGACGAAAACCTGGACGATGAGCGCGATCCCCGGCGATCGCGCGGCGAGCGATGCGTTCGCCGCGATGAAGAAAGGGCACACGGTGCCTGCGTGGGCGACGAACGGCACCGAATCTCCGGGAACCACCGTCGTGTTCGGCGGGCACGACGTCTACGTGATGACCGCTTGCAAGCCGCACAGGTGCGGGTCGGAGCGCATCGCGGTGCTGTACGACCCGCAGAAGAAGGTCATGTACGGGGTGCTGTCGGTTGCCGGTCCGAAGGAGGGCGCCGAGAAGCTGACGTGGCTCAATATCGGCGGCGGTAACGAATCGATCGACGGACGGACGATTCTGTATGCGGCACTGACGGGCAGCCTCGAGAACCACCCGGACGCGTTCAATTACAAGTGACGCCGGCCGATTGACGGCCTTTCAGGCATCGATCGCCATCGCTGCACGAACGGGCCGGCCGAAGTGAAGCAGGGGCGTCGCGCGATCATGCGCGGCGCCCTTTTTCTTTTGCCGGCGAGGCGCGGTCGGCATGCAACTGCGAAGATCAGCGACGGTAAATGAACTCCAGGTCGGTCGCTTCCCCTACCTTGAAATCGTACGTGCCGACCTTCCTGAAACCGGCTTTCTCGTAGAAGGCGATGGCCTTCGCGTTGCCGGACCACACGCCGAGCCACACCGGGCCGGGGCGCTCCGTGGCCAGATAGTCCAGTGCGGAATCGAACAACGCGCGCCCGGCGCCGGTCCCTTGCGTCCCGCGCCGAAGGTAGATCTGATGGATCTCCCCCGACCCGTCGGCCACCTCCGGGTGCGGGAGCTTGCACGGCCCCGCGTGCGCATACCCCACCAGCCGGCCGTCGTCGCTTTCGGCGACCCACGTGCGGCACTGGGGATCGTTGAGCTGGCCCGCGACCGTTTCCACCGAGTAGGCCTGGGTCTCGTACGCAGCCAGATCGTGCGGCGGGTAGTCGATATTGAATCCGTCTTGCAGAAAGGTTTCGCGGAACGTGTCGCGCTTCAGTTCGGCGAGCGGGATGGCATCGGAGGGCGTGGCAACGCGGATCAACATGAAGGATGGCTGGGTTGGTGGGTCGGGCCGACAGTTTATCCCGGCTGACGACAGGCTTGCGAGCGCCTGGTCGATCTGCGTGCGAGCCGCGCCAGGGGCGTGTGCGCCGGAACCTGATCGACCGCAAGGCGATCGTGCCGATGCCGGTGGTTGACCGCCGACGGACATGCTAGGATTTCCGACAAACAACTTCGGAGACTGCCATGCCGTTCATCTGCGAAAACGTTGCATGCCGCGCCGTGCTGGCTCGCGGGCAGGTCAGGCCCCATCAAGAGGACTCCGGGTGGTGCTTCTACTGCCCGGACTGCAACACCCGGAACGAGTTGATGTATGTCGACGTGGCCGGCGGCGCCGTCGAGCTGGTTCAGCCGGAGCGGGCCAGCCCGCCGCACAAGGTGGTTGCGACGGCCCGACCGCTGCAGGATGGCAAGTACGCGGCACAGTTGAGCGTTCAGCGGGCGCTCGCCGTGAAGGGAACGTACGCGGCCGAAGAACACTGGGATGAACTCGGTGTGTTCGGCGACGCGCAGGAAGCCGTCGCGCACGCGAAGTCGTTCGCAACCGACCTGCTGCAGCGAGCCGCGTAGTCTAAATCATTCGGTCAACGAAGAAGCGGTGTCGCGCACGCATGCGTGACACCGCTTTGCGCTGTCCGTTCTCGCCCGTCAGTTGTAGATGTCGAACGAGAAATACTTCTTCGCGATCCGCTGGTACGTCCCGTCCTGGATCAGGCTCGCAAGCGCCTGGTTGATCTGCGTGCGCAGCGCGTCGTCGTCCTTGCGCACGCCGATCGCCGAACCGACGCCGAGCGTCTTCGGGTCATGCAGCGGCGGCCCCGCGAATTCGAAGTTCGCGCCCTTCGCGGTTTTCAGGAAACCGAGGTCGGCCTGCACCGACGATTGCAGCGACGCATCGAGCCGCCCCGACAGCAGGTCCTGGTAGACGAGATCCTGCGTCTGGTACGTGCGGACGATCACGCCCTTCGGCTCCCAGTACGTGCGCGCATAGGTTTCCTGCGTCGAACCCTGCTCGACGCCGACGCTCTTGCGCTGCAGCGATTCGGGCGTCGGCTGCAGGTTCGAGCCGCGCCGCGCGACGAGCCGGGGCGGCACGTTGTTGATCTTGTCCGTGAACGCGATCTGCGCGAGGCGCTTCTCGGTCACGCTCATGGACGACAGCACGCCGTCGAACTTGCGCGCCTTCAGCGCGGGGATCATCCCGTCGAACGCGTTCTCGACCCACACGCAGCGCACCTTCATCCGTTCGCAGATCGCGTTGCCGAGATCGATGTCGAAGCCGACGAGCTTGCCGTCGGGCGCGAGCGATTCGAACGGCGCATAGCTGGGGTCGACGCCGAGGCGCAGCACCGCCGGGTCTTTCGCGGCGGCGGCGCCGGCCGTCAGCGCGAGCGCGACGGCCAGCACGAGTTTTTTCATGTCTGTCTCCAATACCGATTGATCGTGTTTGTCTTGAAGCGAACCAGCGGCCGTCGGGCGTGACTGCCCGCGCCCGGCCATGCGCGGGCGGCTGGACGTTGCGCCGGAAGCGATCGGCGAAACGTCCGGATTCGAAGGGGGCGTTAGCGGGCGGCGCCGGTGATGCGCACCATGCCGTGCCGGTAGCCGGCGGGCGCGAACGCGGCGTTCAGGGCTGCCATCGCGGCGATCACGCCGAGATGGATCCACCACGCGATCGCGAAGCCGCCGCCCGCGTCGCGCAGCCAGCCGATCAGCCAGGGGCTTGCCGCGACGGTCAGGAAGCCGATGCCCTGCACGAACGCGGCGAGCGCGCCGGCGAGCCGCGCATCGGGCAGGTGGTCGAGCGTGACGATCAGGCTCATCGAGAAGAAGCCGCCGAGACCGAGGCCGACGCTCGCGACCCAGAACCACGGCGCGAGCGCGGGCAGCGTCGCGAACCCGATGAAGCCGGCCGCCTGCAGCGCGAGCGTGAGCCACAGCACGGCGCGGCGGTCGGGCGAGCGTTTTGCGAGCATCGGCATCGCGAGCGCGCCGATCGCCTGGAACAGTGCCATCCACGCGAGCAGGTTGCCGCTCGCTTGCGGACTCATCCCGATGCTGTGGTAGAACGCGGGCAACCACGCGACGAGGCTGGCGTAGCCGCTGTTGCTGAGCCCGAAGAACAGCGCGAGCAGCCACGCGCGCGGAACGCGGGCGAACGCGGTGAGCGGAACCGATACGGCCGTCGCGCGCACGGCGTCGCGCGGCGCCTTCGCCCGCCACAGCGCGAGCGTGACGAGCGCCGGTACGGCCCACACGGCGAGCGCGAGATGCCAGCCGCCATGCGCGGCGAGCCACGGGCTCGCGACCGCGCCGAATGCGCCGCCGCCGACCAGCGCGGCCGAATAGAGGCCCATCGCGAGCGGCAGCCGGTCGACGAACCAGCGTTTGGCGAGGCCGGGTACGAGCGCACGGATCACGGCGACACCGGCGCCCGCGACGATCGCGGTGCCGATCAGGCCGGTGCTGCCGCCGGTCCACAGGCGCGCGGTGCAGCCGGCCGCGATCAGCGCCAGCGCGACTGTCAGCGCGCGCTGCTCGCCAACGCGCCGCGCGAGCCCGACGCCGACCCCGGCGACGACACCCATCAGCACGAACGGCAGCGTGGTCAGCAGCGCGGCCGCGCGAAAGCCGAGGCCCGTGTCGGCGCGTACGACGTCGAGCACGGGGCCGAACGCGGTCAGGAACGGGCGCAGGTTGAGGCCGGCCAGCACCAGCAGCGCGAGCGCGCCATAGGACACGGAAGCCGCATGCGGGCGGTGGACGGCTTGCGCGGTGCCGGGGTCGGACATCGGGATGCTCCAGGGAGGGGCCGGTGGCCCTGAGATGCGATGCCGAAAGGGTAAGCGCGCGCTGCGCCAGGTGAAAATTAAATATTCGACTGGGAATCAGTGCGAAATGTGATGGGGCGGAGCGGGGCGACGGGGACGGATGGGGGCCGCCGGCGGTGGCGGGCGATACGGCGTGACGGCATCTTCGTCAGATGAAACACGCACCGTCACGCGACGGGCATCTGCTCGGCCAGCGCTTGCGCGCGCGCGGCCACCAGCGTCCGGACGAGCGCGCGATCGGCCGCCGTTTCCGGCGTAAAGATCACGAGCGTCTGGTCGGGCCGGCCGCTGACTGCGAACGCCGAGTATTCGAGCGCGATGCGCCCGACGGCAGGATGGTGGATCTCCTTGGTCCCTTCTTCGTGCGAGCGGACATCGTGGTCGCGCCACAGCGCGTCGAATTCCGCGCTCGCCGCGCGCATCTCGTCGACGAATGCCTGAACGGCCTGCGTCGCACCGCCGCGCGCGACGTCGGCGCGAAACGCGCCCACCGCGAACCGCGCGACGCGTTCCCAGTTCGCCTGCACGCGGCGCACGTGCGGATCGACGAAGATGAGCCGCAGGATGTTGCGCCGCTCCGGCGACAGCGCGGTGTAGTCGGTCAGCGTTGCCGCTGCCGCGTCGTTCCACGCGACGACGTCCCACGTCGCCGAGCGTACGATCGCGGGGCTCGCGTCGAGCGAATCGAGCACGTGCTGCACGCGCGGCGACACATGGTCGGCTGCGTGATAGCGCACTTCCGGCAGGTGGCCGACGCCGATCAGGAACAGGTGCTCGCGCTCGGCATCGTTCAGCAGCAGCGCGCGGGCGAGCCGGTCGAGCACGTCGGCCGACGGCGCACCGCCGCGCCCCTGTTCGAGCCACGTGTACCACGCGGTGCTCACGTGCGCGCGCTGGGCGACTTCCTCGCGCCGCAGGCCCGGCGTGCGGCGGCGCGTGGCCGGCAGGCCGAGCGCGGCCGGGTCGAGTTTTTCACGGCGGGCCCGAAGGTATGCGCCGAGCAGGTTGTCAGGGGCGTCAGCCATAGCCTGTTAGTTCGTTTACCGGTAAAACCGTCACGACTTCACCGTGCGCGGCGATCGACAGATAGTAAGCCTCCCTGCCATCCGGAGGTGTTGAACATGCGTGTCTTTGTTACTGGAGCGTCGGGCTTCGTCGGCTCTGCCGTCGTGGCCGAACTCGTTGCTGCCGGGCACTCGGTGCTCGGTCTCGCGCGGTCCGATGCGGCCGCGTCGTCGGTTGCGGCGGCCGGCGCCGATGTCCATCGCGGGTCGCTCGAGGATCTCGACAGCCTCACGCGCGGCGCCGAAGCCGCCGACGCGGTGATCCATACGGGATTCAATCACGACTTCTCGCGCTTCGCGCAGAACTGCGAGCTCGATCGCCGCGCGATCGAGACGATCGGTGCGGTGCTCGCGGGCTCGGCGCGGCCGCTGGTCGTCACGTCGGGCCTCGCGCTCGTCGCACCGGGGCGCGCGGCAACCGAGGACGATCCGCCCGTGCCCGTGTCGTCAACCTACCCGCGGGCGTCCGAAGCGACCGCGGCCGCGCTGGAAGCGCGCGGCGTGCATGCGTTGGTCGTGCGTCTGCCGCCGTCCGTGCATGGCGACGGCGATCACGCGTTCGTGCCGCGCCTGATCGCGTTCGCGCGGGAGAAGGGCGTGTCGGCCTACATCGGCGAAGGCGACAACCGCTGGCCGGCCGTGCACCGGCTCGACGCGGCGCGCGTGTACCGGCTCGCGATCGAGCGTGGTGCGGCCGGCGCACGCTATCACGCGGTCGACGATACGGGTGTGCGGTTCAGGGACATCGCGGAAGTGATCGGCCGGCGGCTTAACGTGCCGGTCGTCGCGAAGACGGCGGCGGAAGCGGGCGAGCACTTCGGCTGGTTCGCGATGTTCGCGGGAATGGATGCGCCCGCAACGAGCGAGCGCACGCGTGCATCGCTCGACTGGGCGCCGACGCAGCCGGGGCTGCTGGCCGATATCGACCGGCCGCGGTATTTCGAAGGCTGAGCGGGGCGGCGGGCGTGCCGTCGTATCCAAACAAGCGGCACGCCCGCGTTGCAGCGTTCAGACCGTGACGACGACCTTCCCGACTTGCGCGCCGGCTTCCATGTAGCGATGCGCTTGCGCGATGACGTCGAATGCTTCGCCAGTCGCATCAAGCATCTTCATCGTTTCGCCTTTCGTTTCAGCCGCCATCCATCTCGTGCGCAGAATTGCTTTTTATTCATTCAAATCTATATTGGGATCTGTTCGTTTCGATGCGAGGAATCAAAACGATGACGACTCAATCGAATGTGCTCGAGAAGTTTCAGATGTGCGCGGCCGTACGAGGCGACACGTCGGCCGTGGTGTCGGAACAAGCGTGCCTGAGTTACCGCGAGCTCGATCGTCGGAGCGACGCGATTGCCGGTGCATTGCGAGGCCGGGGCATCGGGCGCGGCAGCCTGGTGCCGATCGAGGCCGCGCGTAACGTCGACTTCATCGTCGGTATCCTCGGCATCCTGAAGGCCGGCGCGACGTATGTCCCGATCGACGAACGTTATCCCGACGCCCGCAAGGATCTCATCCTGCAGCAATGCGATGCGTCGCTGGTGTTGACGGCCCGCGCGACACAGCGGGACGCGGCCGTTCCGTTCATCAGCGTGGCGGACCTGTCGGTGCGGCGGCCCGACCGGGACGACGCGCATGCGACGCAACCCGCCGATGCGCCGGAGGGCGCGATCTACGTGATCTTCACGTCCGGCTCCACGGGCGCGCCGAAAGGCGTCATCGTCGAACATGCCGCCGTGGCCACACTCGTCGGCTGGCACAACGCGCGTTTTTCGATGAATGCCGAAAGCCGCGCGACGCTGATGGCGGGCCTCGGCTTCGATGTATCGCAGTGGGAAATCTGGTCGGCCCTCTGCGCGGGGGCGACGCTGTTCCTGCCGGACGACGAAACGCGTTTCGACGCCGATGCGCTCGTCGGCTTCTTCACCCGTCACCGGATCACGCATGCGTACGTGCCGACCGTGATGGTGGCCGACGTGGTGGGTGTCGGCCAGCCGACGGACCTGAAGCTCGAGTATCTGTTCACGGCCGGCGAAAAGCTCGATCCGGTCGATACCGATCGAGTCAGTTACACGGTGGTCGATTACTACGGGCCGACCGAAGCGACGATCTTCGCGACGTATCACGTCGTTCCGAGCGCGACGCTTGGCCGTCCGGCATCGATCGGACACCCGGTCGGCAATACCGAGATCCTGATCCTGAACGATGCGCAGGAAGCGGTGGGGGAGAACGACGTCGGCGAGATCTGCATCGGCGGGCCAGGCTTGGCCCGCGGCTACCTGAACAACCCTGCGTTGACTCGCGAGAAATTCCGTCCGCATCCGCAACGGCCGGACCGGATCATCTATCGCACGGGCGATCTCGGGCGCCGGCTGAACGACGGCTCGATCCAGTTTCTCGGCCGTCTGGACGATCAGGTCAAGATTCGCGGCAACCTGGTCGAGCTGAGCGAAATCCAGGCGGTGCTCGCCAGAGCGGACGTGGTACGCAAGGCGCTGGTGCTGGCGTTGCCCCGCATCGCCGGAACCGGCAAGGAACTGGTTGCGTTCGTCGTGCCGGCTGATCCCGCCGTGCCGCCCGAGCAGGTCGTCGACGCGCTGAAGGCAAGCGTGCGGCAATACCTGCCGGATTACATGTGGCCTGTCGGTCACGTGCTGCTCGACGACATCCCCGTGACGGCGAACGGCAAGACCGACCGGGCCGCGCTGCAGCAGCGTTACCACGACGAACTGCGCAACCGGACCGAGCAGGAGTCGTATACCGCCGTCGAGCGGATCTTGGCGGATGCTTTCGTCGCGCTGACCGGCCATGCGTCGTTTCGCAAGACCGACAGTTTCTTCGACATCGGCGGCAATTCGCTGCTGACGGCGAAGCTTGCCAGGGCGCTGTCGGATGCCGCGGGCACGAAGATGCTGATCCGTGACGTCTACGAGCACTTGTCGGTGGAAGGGCTCGCAGGCGAGATCGAGCGGCGTGTCGCGGCGGCGCTCGAGATCGACCGCGAGCCCGTTTATGCGCTCTCGAACGATATCCGCGTGCCGGCGCAGGCGGATTTCAGTGGCGCCTTCGACATCGCGCTGCTGGCGCGCCCGCGCACGATTCTGCTGACGGGCGCCACGGGGTTCGTCGGCGTTCATTTGCTGGCCGAACTGCTCGCGACGACGTCGGCGATCGTGCATTGCCTGGTGCGTGCGGAAGATGCCGCCGCGGGACGTGCGCGGATCGACGAAAAGCTGCGTGCCTACGACGTGAACCTCGGGCCGGACGAGCGATCCCGCATCCGCGTGTGGGCGGGTGATATCACGCAGGCGCGCTTCGGGCTGGACGAGCGGCACTACGCGGCGCTGGCGGACGAAATCGACATCGTTTACCACTCGGCTGGCGCGGTCAATTTCATCCAGCCGTATTCGTTCATGAAGAAGATCAACGTGGACGGCCTGACCCAGATCCTCGCTTTCGCCGGGTGCAGGCGCACCAAGGCGCTGATCCTGCTGTCGACGATCTCGGTGTACAGCTGGGGGCATCGCTTCACCGGCAAGGCCATGATGACCGAAGCGGACGACATCGATCAGAACCTGCCGGCGGTGCTCGAGGACATCGGCTATACGCGCAGCAAATGGGTGATGGAAAAAATGGCCGACCTGGCGGCGCAGCACGGCCTGCCGCTGATGACGTTCCGTCTCGGCTACGCGACGTTTCACGGCGAGACCGGCGTCAGCGCCGATTATCAATGGTGGGGGCGGCTCGTGAAGACGTGCATGGCGCTCGGTACCGTGCCCGACCTGGAGGACCTGCGCGAAGGGCTGACGAGCGTGGATTACATGACGAAAGCGCTTGCGTGGATTTCGCGCAATCCGGCGGCGCTGGGGCGGAAATTCAACCTGATCAATTCGCCCGAGGCCAACCTGACGCTTCGGGAGTTCTTCTCGAGGCTGGAACGCTACTTCGGCTTGCGGTTCCGGGTCGTGCCGTTCCGCGAATGGCGCGATGCGTGGAAGACCGATATCGACGCACCGCTCTATCCGCTATTGAGCCTGTTCGACGACAACATTCGCGACGGGATGTCCACGGCCGAGCTGTATCAGAACAATTACGTGTGGGACTGCCGCAACGTGATCGAATTTCTCGAAGGCAGCGGCATCGCGCAGCCGGCATTTTCCCGCGAGCAACTGGCGCGGTACATGGAGCGGTCGATCGGCCATCGGGTTGCGGGGTGAGCGCGACAACCGCATACCGCTCGCCCCCGGGCGGCGTCGATGCACCGCCGCCCGCCGCCCGTCATTCGACCGGATGCAGATCCTGCAACAGCGTCGGCACGAGCTCCGACACGGTCGGGTGGATGTGCATCGCGCGGCTGATCGTCGTGTACGGCGCGCCCGCGGCCATCACGTCGAGCATGCCGTGCACGACTTCGTCGCCCGTCACGCCGAGGATCGACGCGCCGAGGATCGCGTGGCTGTCCGCGTCGACGATCACCTTCATGAAACCCAGGCTCTCGCCTTTTTCCACCGCACGGCCGACGCGCGTCATCGGGCGTGTGCCGACGAGCAGCCGGCGGCCGGTCTGCTTCGCTTCCGCGAGCGTCATGCCGACGCGGCCGAGCGGCGGATCGACGTACAGCGCGTACGCTGCGATGCGATCGGACACCTTGCGCGGATCGTTGTCGAGCAGGTTGGCCGCGACGATCTCGTAGTCGTTGTACGCGGTGTGCGTGAACGCGCCGCGCCCGTTGCAGTCGCCGAGTGCCCAGATGCCGGGCACGTTCGTGCGCAACTGGTCGTCGACCTCGATGTAGCCGCGCGCGTCGGTTGCGACGCCCGCGCGTTCGAGCCCGAGATCGTCGGTGTTCGGCACGCGTCCGACCGCGAGCAGCAGGTGCGAGCCCGCGACCTCGCGGCCGCCGCCCGTGCAGTCGAGGCCGACCGCAATGCCGCTGCCGTCGCGCCGCGCGCTCAGGCAGGTCGCGTCGAGCTGCACGTCGATCCCTTCGTTTTCGAGGATCTCGCGCACCGCCTGCGACACGTCTTCGTCCTCGCGCCGGATCAGGCGCGAACCCTTCTCGACGATCGTGACCTTCGACCCGAAACGGCGATACATCTGGCCGAACTCGAGCCCGATGTAGCTGCCGCCGACGATCACGAGATGCTCGGGCAGGAAGTCGACGTCCATCATCGTCGAGTTGGTCAGGTACGGCACCGTGTCGAGGCCGGGCATGGCCGGCACCTGCGCGCGCCCGCCGACGTTGATGAAGATGCGCTCGGCTTCGAGCAGTGCGTCGCCCACGCGCACGGTGGTCGCGCCTTCGAAGCGCGCATGACCGTGGATGACGGTCGCGTTTTCCAGCCCGCGCACCCACTGCTCGACACCCTGGTTCGAGCGCCCCGAGATCTGGTCCTTGCGTGCCTTCACGGCTTTCATGTCGACGGTGACGGGGCCGCCGACCGACACGCCGTATTCACCGGCGCGGCGCGCGAGGTGCGCGGCGTAGGCGCTTGCGATCAGCGTCTTGGTCGGGATGCAGCCGGTGTTCACGCAGGTGCCGCCGAAGCGGCCGCGCTCGATGATCGCGACCTTCATCCCGGCGGCGGACAGCCGCGCGGCGAGTGGCGGGCCGGCCTGACCGGTGCCGATGACGATCGCGTCGAAGTGTTGCGTCATGACGTCCTCCAGTGCGGGTGCAGCGAGGGAGCGTAGGCGGGCGAGCCGCGTGCGCGGCCGGCGCAGGGTCGCGCGACGGCGAGCGCCTATGGTAGTCCTGTTGGCGTGCGCTCGCGAGCGGTGGCGGGGCGGGATGCGATGGCGTCTGACCGAAGCCGCATCCGCCGCCGCGCGACGCAACCGGCCGCGGCGCGTTGCGCCGGCCGCGTCAGTCCTTGCGTTGCCACTGACTGAACGACACCGGCCGGTGCGCGTCGGCGCGCGTGACGGTGACGTGGTCGGGCTGGTCGTCGAGCGGAAACGATTCGGTGACGATCCGGTTCGAAAACAGCCATCCGTGCGTGCGCGCGTCGTAGCGGAACGTCACGTAGTCGCTCCAGTGCTGCCCGCACGCGACGAAGTTCTGCACCGTGAAATAGCGGCCTTTTATCGCGAAGCCGTTGTCGGCGGCATCTTCGGGATCGAACGGATCGCACTGGCCGCCTTCGTTCGCGCGCAGCACGACCTGGTCGTTGCGCGCGACGAGCCGGAATGCGTGATCCGGTTGTTCCTCGAAGATCAGCAGCGGACGCGGCGACGGCTGCTCGCGCGTATCGACCGCCCGATGCACGACGACGAGGAAGCTGCGCCGCCCGTTGTCGAGATCCGGCCCCGCATGCGCGAGCAGCGGCTGGTAGCCGGGCGGTAACTGCGCGGCGACCGATTTCGGCAGGTCGGCTGCGCGGGCGTTGAACGAAAACGCGGCGAGCAGCGGGAGGAACACGATGGGTAGGCGGGAAACGCGCATCACGGGGTGTCCGGTCGAATGGAGGAAGGCGGTGCCGATGGCGAGGATGTTACAAGTCCCGCCCGAGAAACTCGGCGCCCGGCACCGGGTTGAACGCGACGGGCGGTGCGGGCGCGAAGCCGAGCGACGCATACAGTTTCCTGGCGGCGACGAATTCGGGCAGCACGTCGAGGCACATGCGCGCATAGCCGGCCGCTTTCGCGTCGTGCAGCAGCCGTTCGACGAGCTGGCGGCCGACGTTCAGCCCGCGCGCTTCGGGGCGCACGTAGACGCGCTTCATCTCGCACGTCGTCGCGTCGATCTCGCGAAACGCCGCGCAGCCCACCGCGCGCCCGTCCCGCCACGCGAGCAGCAGCAGCCCGCGCGGCGCAGCGTACTTGCCCGGCAGCGCGGCGATCTCGGGCTCGTAGTCCTGGAATTCGAGGCTGACGGTCGGGCTCGCGATGTACTCGCGGAAGATCGCCTCGACGGCACGGGCGTCGTCGGGATAGCGGGCGGTGCGAATCTCGATCATGGGCAGGGCGCGAATGACAGGAAAGAGGGCCAGCATAGCAGCGACAAGCCGCTTTCGGCCATGCGCGAAGCGTGCCAGAATCAGCGGCTCGACCGTCGGAAACGACACGCCGGCGCTGGCGATTCGGCGTCGCTCACCAAGGAGACTTCGATGACTGCATCGGCTGCCGTACTCGCCATCCTGGCCGCGCTGTTTCTCGGCGCGATGATTCCGGGCCCGAGCTTCGTGCTGGTCGCCCGCAATTCGATCGGATTGTCGCGCCGCGACGGGCTGGCCACCGCGCTCGGCATGGGCATCGGCGGCATCGTGTTCGGCGGTATCGCGCTGGCCGGGCTCTATACGCTGCTGCAGGCCGTCGAATGGTTGTACGTGGGCCTCAAGGTGGCGGGCGGCGCGTACCTGATCTACATGGCGTCGAAGATCTGGCGCGGCGCCGACCGGCCGATCGCGATGGACGATCCGCAGGCGATGGCCGGCGGCAGCGCGCGCAAGTCGTTCTGGACGGGCCTCACGACCCAGCTCAGCAACCCGAAGACGGCGATCTGGTACGGCAGCATCTTCGCGGCGCTGCTCCCGCAGCATCCGCCGCTGTGGTGCTATCTGGCGCTGCCGCCGCTCGTGTTCGGCGTCGAGTTCGGCTGGTACACGATCGTCGCGCTGTGCTTTTCCACGCGCCGGCCGCGCGAGCTCTACCTGCGCGCGAAGAAGTGGGTCGACCGCATCGCCGCCGGCGCGATCACGCTGCTCGGGCTGCGACTGATCCTGAATGCCCCGAAAGCGGGCATCTGACCGCTTCCATTCCCGATCCGCATCGCCCGTCAGCCGGGCATTCCCGTGGCCGGCTGCCGGCGCACACCGCGCGAACGCGAATCGGCATCAGGCTTCGCTGAACCGCGCCAGCAGCGCCGCGAACCGCGTGTCGTCCGGGAATGCCTTCACTTCATAGCGCACCGGGCGATGCACGGTGGCCGTCATCAGGTCGCCGCACGTGTGCAGCAGCTCGGCCAGCGGCACGTAAGCGGACTGCCCCGTCGAGCCGCGATGGAGCGCGACGATATCCGTCTCGGGCAGCAGGGAAGGCACGCCGTCGCTCCACACGCCGACGCTGAACAGGCTGCCGTCCTGGCGCTTGTACACCGAGTAGGTCGCCACGAAGATGTCGGTGCCGTCGCGCTCATGCACGTCGTTGAGCAGCATCCGCTGATCCTGGTAGTCGCCCGCGAGCTCGCCGATGCGCAGCGCATGCAGCTTCGCTTCGAGCCCTGCCGGCACGAAGCGCTGCCAGGCGGCGCCGTCCCAGCGCAGCATCAGCGGAGGCAGCGGGCGCGGCTGCGCCTGCGCCTGTTCGGCGAGGTCGACCATGGCGGCGAGCCCGGTCGGATTGCGGTCGCCGGTGAGCAGCAGCACCGCGCGGTTCGGCGCCATCACGACCGGTGCGCCGGCGATCGGCTGGCGGTGAAGCAGGTCGGTCAGCAGCAGCCGCGCCGCGTCGTAGGAGTCGTCGAATTGCGACAGGAACACGCCGTTCGGCAGCGCGGCCCACGGCTTCGACGATTCGGCCCGCAGGTTGTCGATCGCGATGTCGCAGGCTTCGTCGAACGAGACGCCCCATTGGTCGAGCGTCGCGGTCGGCAGGCGCGCGATGTTGAACTCGCCGTCGTACGCGATGCCGATTTCGATGTTCTCGCAGAGCGGCCGGAACGCCAGCGCCGTGATACCGGGCTGCCCGGCCAGTTGCAGCGTGGCCACGCAGCGCTCGGTCGCGCTGCGGATCACGGGCCGCAGCTTCGCGCGCGCGGCGGCGAAATCCGTCGGGATCTCGTGCTGCATCATCGCGTTCGCCTGCCGCTTCAGCACGGTGTCCCGCTCGGACGGTTTCGCGGCCGCGTAGTCGCGGAACAGGTTGTGCAGGTTGATGATGTTCGACGGCGCATCCGACTGGACGAGGCAGCCTTTCTCGTCCTCGTGCCGCCAGGTGCGGGTGTCGCCCGATGCGCGCAGCGTGGCGATCAGGCGTTCCGCGAAGGCCTGCGGGGTCGGCGGTTTGCCGAAACGGTCGCGCAGGCGCGTGACGAGATTGGCAAGCATCGTGGGCGGTCGGGCCGGGCCCGTCTGTTGTCGTTGTGGGTCGGTGGCGCCTGCTCTCAGGGCGCCGCCCGCGGCCGGCACACGTGGCTCGGCGGGTGTTGCGATGGTAGCGCAACGGGGCCGGTATCGTCGGACGATATTCGCAACCGGTGGGTGATTTGGCGGTGGGTGGCAGGAGCTGGGACAGGATCTGGAGCCAGGGCCAGGGCCAGGGGCAGGGGCAGGGGCAGGGGCAAGGGCAAGGGCAACGGCGCGGCAGGACCGTCCCCGCAGCAGCCCCCGTTCGCCCGCCAAGCCTTGCGCGGCGGGCGTTCGCGTGTGTCGCACGCCGCGCCGAACGGCGCCGCTTCCCCGATTCTGGCGGCCCACCTCCCGGCGACGTGTAAACTGCTGCCTTTTTTGACGGTTTGCAGCATGGTGCAAGCACCTCCGCGCCCGGCACTGAGCGGCCCCGCGCTCGTCCGGCTGCTCGCGCGCCTGGCCGATGCCGACATCGCGGAATCCCGGCAGACGCTGTCCGACCGGCTGAGCCAGTGGCTCGGCTGGACCGACGCGATCACGCTGTCGTCCGCGCTGAACGCGAGCCCGCCCGGCGTCGCGGCCGGCGTGCGCGGCTACGACGCGGAGCGCGACTGCGCGCGCGTGCGCCACGAGCTCGCGCAGGCGATCACGGCCGCCAATCGGCCCCGTGCGCGGCGCCGGCCCGGCGATCCGCCGCCGCCGGCCGCCGACACGGCCGATTTCGCGGACTTCCGGCAGCGTTATCTGTCCCTGCAGCAGGACATGGAAACGGCGATCGGCCAGTTACGCGGCCGCCTGCGGGTCGCGGTTGCCGCCCGCTCGTCCGGGATGGCGCGGCTCGCGACGCTCGACGCCATCATGGAGCGCGTGCTCGGCGCGCGCGAGCGCAGCCTGCTGTCGTCGATCCCCGCGCTGCTCGGCACGCGTTTCGGGCGGCTGCGCGACGCGGAGCGGCAGGCGCTGGCCGATGCCGAATCCGCGGCTGCAGCCACGGCCGATCCGGCCGATGACGGCGCGGTGGCGGCCGATGGCACGGCCGTCGCGGCGATCGTGCCCGGCGCATGGCTCGATACGTTTCGCGACGAGATGCAGAGCATCCTGCTTGCCGAACTCGAAGTCCGGTTTCAAACGGTAGACGGGCTGCTCGCGGCCCTTCGCACCAGCTAATCAACACGCTATGTCCAGAATTCGCCTTGATCTCGTTGTCTTCGTCGCCGGTCTGCTCGCTGTGGGCTGGATCGGCGTCGGCTATGTCGCGTCGAACCCGCTGGCGGCGGCCGTCACGCTGCTGATCGCCGCGTGCTACGTCGCCGGCGCATGGGAGCTGCTGCGCTACCGGCAGGCCACCGCCACGCTGTCGCGCGCGGTCGCCGGCCTGACCGAGCCGCCCGCGAAGCTCGACACGTGGCTCGATACGCTGCACCCGGGCCTGCGCGGCGCCGTGCGCGCGCGGGTCGAAGGCGCGCGCGTCGCGCTGCCGGGCCCGTCGCTCACGCCTTACCTCGTCGGCTTGCTCGTGCTGCTCGGCATGCTCGGCACGCTGCTCGGGATGGTCGTCACGCTGAAGGGCACCGGCGCTGCGCTCGAAAGCGCGACCGATCTCGATGCGATCCGCGCATCGCTGATCGCGCCGGTGAAGGGCCTCGGGTTCGCATTCGGCACGTCGATCGCCGGTGTCGCGACGTCCGCGATGCTCGGGCTGCTGTCCGCGCTCGTGCGCCGCGAGCGGATCGACGCGGCCCAGCAGCTCGACGCGAAGATCGCGACGACGCTGCGCGTGCATTCGTCCGCGCACCAGCGCGACGAATCGTTCCGGCTGCTGCAGCGCCAGGCCGACGTGATGCCGTCGCTGGTCGACCGGCTGCAGACGATGATGACGACGCTCGAAGCGCGCAGCGTCGCGCTGCACGATCGCCAGATCGAAAGCCAGCAGGCATTTTTCGACCGGACCGAGCGCGCCTATGCGGGCCTCGCGTCGAATGTCGGCGACGCGCTGAAGGAAAGCGCCGCCGAAAGCGCGCGCGTAGCCGGTGCCGCGCTGCAGCCGGTCGTCGCCGCGACGATGACCGGGCTCGCGCAGGAGATGGCCGCGCTGCGCGACACCGTGACGGGTGCCGTGCAGCGTCAGCTCGACGGGCTGACGGACGGCTTCGAGAAGACCACCGGCAACGTGACGGCCGTCTGGAACCGCGCGCTCTACGAACAGCGCCGCGCGGGCGATGCCGTCGCGCAGCAGCTGCAGACGACGCTCGGCCAGTTCACCGACACGTTCTCGCAGCGTTCGGCGGACCTGCTCGACGGCGTGGCGACGCGTCTCGAATCGACTGAAAGCCGCCTGTCGGACGCATGGCGCGATGCGCTGTCGCGCCAGGAGCAGGTCGGCGAGACGCTGGCGGGCCAGCATGCGCGCGCGCTGGGCGAGGCCGCCGCGGCGTTCGAACGCCATTCCGGCGCGACGCTTGCCGCGATGCGCGAGTCGCACGCGGGGCTGCAGGCCGACCTGGCGGCGCGCGACGAACAGCGCGTCGCCGCGTGGAACGATTCGCTGGCCGCGATGGCCGCAAAGCTCGGCGACGAATGGCAGCGCGCCGGCGTGCACAGCGCAGCCCGTCAGCAGGAAATCTGCGACGCACTGGCGCAAACGACGCGCGATCTCACGGCGCAGGCTGCGACGTTCGAACAACGTTCGAACGCGTTGCTGTCGACGATCCGCGATTCGCATGCCGGCCTGCAGACGCAACTGGCTGCGCGTGACGAGGAACGCCTCACTGCGTGGAACGACTCGCTGGCCGCGATGGCCGCGAAGCTCGGCGACGAATGGCAGCGTGCAGGTGTACACAGTGCGGGCCGTCAGCAGGAAATCTGCGACGCACTGGCGCAAACGACGCGCGATCTCACGGCACAGGCGTCGACGTTCGAACAACGCTCGAATGAATTGCTGTCGACGATCCGCGATTCGCACACGGGCTTGCAGACGCAACTGGCTGCACGCGACGAAGAACGCCTCACTGCATGGAACGACTCGCTGGCCGCGATGGCCGCGAAGCTCAACGACGAATGGCAGCGCGCAGGTGTACATAGTGCGGGCCGTCAGCAGGAAATCTGCGACGCACTGGCGCAAACGACGCGCGACCTGACCGCGCAGGCATCGACGTTCGAACAACGCTCGAATGAGTTGCTGTCGACGATCCGCGATTCGCACACGGGCCTGCAGACGCAGCTTGCCGCACGCGACGAAGAACGCCTCACTGCGTGGAACGACTCGCTGGCTGCAATGGCCGCGAAGCTCGGCGACGAATGGCAGCGCGCGGGCGTGCACAGTGCGGGCCGTCAGCAGGAAATCTGCGACGCACTGGCACAAACGACGCGCGATCTCGCGGCACAGGCGTCGACGTTCGAACAACGCTCGAATGAATTGCTGTCGACGATCCGCGATTCGCATGCCGGCCTGCAGTCGCAACTGGCCGCGCGCGACGAAGAACGCCTCGCTGCATGGAACGACTCGCTCGCCGCGATGGCCGCCGCGCTGCGCGACGAATGGGCGCAGACGAGCGCGCAGGCCGCGACGCGCCAGCAGGACATCTGCGACACGCTGGCCCGCACCGCGAACGACATCACCGCGCAGGCACAGGTGCACGCGAGCGACACGATCAACGAGATCGCGCGCCTCGTGCAGGCTGCATCGGAGGCGCCGAAGGCCGCGGCCGACGTCGTCGCCGAGCTGCGCCAGCGCCTGTCCGACAGCCTGGTGCACGACACCGCGATGCTCGAGGAGCGCAGCCGCCTGCTCGCGACGCTCGAAACGCTGCTCGGCGCGGTCAACCACGCGTCGACCGAACAGCGCACCGCGATCGACGCGCTCGTCAGCACGTCGGCCGACCTGCTCGACCGCGTCGGCGCGCGCTTCAACGACACCGTCGATGCCGAAACACGCAAGCTCGACTCGGTGGCCGCGCAAGTCACGGCAGGCGCCGTCGAGGTCGCGAGCCTCGGCGACGCGTTCGGGATGGCCGTGCAGGTATTCGGCGAGTCGAACGACAAGCTGCTGACCCATCTGCAACGCATCGAGGCCGCGCTCGAGAAGTCGCTCGCGCGCAGCGACGAGCAGCTCGAGTACTACGTCGCGCAGGCGCGCGAGGTGATCGACCTGAGCATGATGTCGCAGAAGCAGATCGTCGAAGACCTGCAGCAGCTCGCCGGCCGGCGGGCGAGCGTCGGAGCGTAACGCATGCACGACGAAATCGACGGCGACGCAACCTCCGCGCCGGTATGGCCCGCGTTCGCCGACCTGATGTCGGTGCTGCTCGGCGCGTTCGTGCTGATTCTCGTCGGCGTGATCGGCATGCAGCTTCAGCTCACGTCGAAGCTCGAGGAAGCCGTGCGTGCGCGCCAGCAGGAAGCGCAGCAGCGCAAGTCGCTCGAGCAGGCGCTCGCCGGGCCGCTTGCAGCCGGCCGCGTGACGCTCGTGAACGGGCGCATCGGCATCAGCGGCAACGTGCTGTTCGCGCTGAACTCCGACCAGTTGCAGCCCGCGGGCCGCGACCTGCTGAAGACGCTGGCCGCGCCGTTGGGCACCTACCTGAAGACGCGTGACGAGATCCTGATGATCAGCGGCTTCGCCGACGACCAGCAGGTGCACGCGGGCAACCGCCTGTTCGCGGACAACTGGGAACTGTCGGCCAAGCGTGCGTTGACGGTCACGCGTGCGCTGATCGACGCCGGCGTGCCGGCGTCGTCGGTGTTCGCGGCGGCGTTCGGCTCGGAGCAGCCGGTCAGCTCGAACGCGGACGATGAAGGCCGCGCGAAGAACCGTCGCGTGGAGATCGCGCCGGTGCCGCGCAAGTCGGCTTCGAACGGAGGGAAGGCGAAGTGACCGGCGAAGTGACCGGCGACGCGACGCACGTTCGCGCGACGCTCGACGCATGGCGCGAGCAGGGCGCCGACCGGCTCGATCCCGTGCGCTTTCACCGGATCGACGCACTCGAACGGCGCGCGGCCGCGCTCGAAGGCGAAGCGCGTGCGTTGCTCGACGCGCGGCTGGCGACGCTGATCGAAGGTTTTGCGGAAGTGGTGGCGTGCGCCGGTGAAACGGCAACCGCGAGCAGCGCGACAGGTGCGCCCGCGCGCGGCGCGCTGGCGGAACTCGTCGAGCGGCTCGCGCGCGATGTGCAGGCCGACCGGCGCGGGCTCGATCCCGAGCTGGTCGACTACTTCCGCACGATGTGGTCGAAGGTCCGCACCGAACAGCAGTATCGCCAGTCGCTCGACCAGGTGCCGCGCAACGCGGGGCCGCTCAATTCGAACAGTCTCGTGCACCGGTCGCTCGCGACGATGCGCGAGTTGTCGCCGGCTTATCTGCAGCAGTTCCTGTCGTATGTCGACGCGCTCGCGTGGCTCGAGGATCTCGCCGGCGGCGGCGCGCAGCCCGAGAAGGAAGCGCCGCGGGCGAAGGCGGCCAAACCGGCGAAGAAGGCGACGCGCGCCAAGGCGCGGTAACGCTGCGCGCGTTCACGAACGAACGCGGATTGCTACCGGCCCGGTTCCGCCTCGTGGATCGCCGCGCGCAGTGCGTGCAGCGCATCGGCCAGCGCCGATGCGAACGGCGGATGCGCGGCGATGCCCGCCGCGTCGAGCTGGCTCCCGAGGATCGGCAGCGTGATCGACGCGGGTTCGACGATGCGTGCCGACATCATCGACAGCGTTTCCCGCAGCGCCGCGTCCGCATGCGTTGCGCGTGGCGATGCGTTCAGCACGGCGACCGGCTTGTACACGACGGCTTCGCACCCCACGATCCAGTCCAGCGCGTTCTTCATCACGCCCGTTACGCCGTGTGCGTATTCCGGGCTCGCGATCAGCAGGCCGTCTGCGGCATTCACGCGGTCGATCAGGTCGCGCACCACGGCGGGCGACGGATATTCGGTATCGGGATTGAACAGCGGGAATTCACCGAGACGATCGAAGCGCGCGATGCGCATGCCGCGCGGCGCGACGAGCGCGGCCGCATCGAGCAGCGCGGCGTTATACGACTGCGCGCGGAGGCTGCCGCACAGCGCGACGATGTCGATGTGGCGGTCGGCGTGGGGGCGGGGATCGGTGGTCATCGATGGGCGTGTCGGTTGGCGCGTTGCGTAGCGGTGAGCGTCGCGCGGGTCGCACGGATTATCGCACTGGTGTTCGGGCGGCACCGGCCATCCCCGTCGCGCGCGCGAATTCCCCGATCTCCCATCCATGACCGAGCATCAGCCGCCGCGTATGCAGCGCGCCATGCACGTGGTCGTCGACGGTTTCGCCGAGATAACGCAGCGCACGTCCGTCGATATCGACGAAGCCGTGCCGGTAATCCTGCGCGAGCGCCGTCCACAACTGTGCGGCGCCGACCGACTGGCGCGCGCCGCTGATCAGGCACAGGCCAGCGTCGAGTCCCCAGCGATACAGCGTCGTCGCCAGCCCCTTGCGTTGCGCGGATCCGCGCAGCCGCGTATGCGGCGCGCGCAGGTAGCGGTCGGCGCGGCGCGGGATTTCGGGCAGGCGGTTGAACACCGTATAGCCGGCGAGCTGGCGCGCGGCCGGGTCCTCGACATACAGGAAGTATTCGCCGTCCGCTTCGCGGTGGCGGACGATCAGGCCGGAGCGGCCGAGCGCGACCGCCGGCAGGCCGTGCAGGCGATGGCCTGGCTGGTAGAGACGCGCGTAGAGCGCGTCGAGTTCATCGTCGATGTCGTGCTGGGAATGCTGTACGTCGATACGCATGGCAAAGGTCGCCCGTCCCGGGCGGTCCGAGAAAGTGGTTCATCGCAAAAGGGGAAAGGAATGGCTGCGGCCCCCGGGCTCGGCGAAGCGAGCCGGGGCCGCGAATCAGCTGGGGATGTGCTGGAAACCGGCGGCGATCGCGGCGAGGCCCGCGATGCAGAGTGCGAACAGGATCAGGACTTTGTGGATCACGTCTCTCTCCTCAAGAATGCGCGGCGCCTAAGGGCGGCATCGCGGAGACGGTGAGCGGCGGGCACGGCCCGCGCGGCCGTCGTGCGGGACGACGGTCGAAGGCCTGGGCGACGTATCGCTCGCGGACGGGCAGCACCATACGCGACGTGATTCGGGTGGGCAATCGGACAGAGGATGAAAAGCGACGAAAGGCGGAGAATCGCGTCGTTTCGCGACAATTGGCCGCATGAGGGCGGGCCGCCGCCTGAGCGGAAGGCGATGCGGGCCGGCCCGACAGCTGTCGCAAGGCCGTGTGCGCACGGCTGGTGCCTCCCAGTCGAACCGACTACACTGCGCAGTCAACGCACACCGCAAGGATTCCTCCATGGGAGCCGGACCGTCCACGGATCGCTAAGCCGCAACGACCTTCGTCAACCGGTCGTTGCGGCGATCTCCCGTTGTCCCTCGCTGACCAGGCAGATCGCCGCCAGATTCCCTTTTCTGAGCGGATGCCTTGTCATGCCTGAACAATCCACGCCCGTCTGGGCCTATTCGTTACCGTCGGCGCTGCTGCTGATGGCGCCTTTCGATCTCCTCGCTTCGATGGCGATGGACGTGTACCTGCCGGTGATCCCGGAGATGCCGTCCGCGCTGGGCACGTCGCCGGCCATCGTCCAGTTGACGCTGAGCGTCTATATGGTCGTCCTCGGCCTGGGCCAGATGCTCTTCGGCCCGTTGTCGGACCGTGTCGGCAGACGCCCGGTGGTGCTCGGCGGTGCGCTGTGTTTTGCGGCAGCTTCGCTGGCACTTGCGATTGCCACGGGCGGCGGCCTGTTCGCCACGCTGCGCGTGCTTCAGGCGCTGGGCGCGTCAGCCGCGCTCGTTGCAACGTTCGCGACCGTTCGCGATGTCTACGCCGATCGCCCTGAAGGCCGCATGATCTACAGCCAGTTCGGCGCGATGCTGGCGTTCGTTCCCGCACTGGGTCCGCTGCTCGGCGCGGCCATCGCGACAGCCTGTGGATGGCGCGCGATTTTCGCGACGCTCGGCCTGCTGGGTCTGCTCGCGTGCGGCCGTGCGTGGCCACGCTGGCACGAAACGCGGCCGCGGACGGCGAACCGGCAGGGGCCGTCCGTCGCTTCGATTCTCGGCAGCCGGCCCTTTCAGGTTCACACGCTTGCATTTGCCGCCGCGATGGGCGCGTTCTTCGTGTTCTTCTCCACCGCGCCGCGCGTGCTGGTCGGAGGGGCCGGCTATTCGCGCGTGGCATTCGGCGTGGCGTTTGCGACCGTCGCGATCGTGATGGTCGTCGTGTCGCGCTTCGCGGGGACGTTCGTGTCGAGGTGGGGCGAGGCCGGCTGCGTTGCGCGAGGGGCGCTCACGATGATGACCGGTGCGATCGTGCTGGCCGTCTGCACGGTCCTGGCGAAGCCGTCGTTCGCGACGTTCGTGATGCCGATGTGGCTGGTAGCGGTCGGTATCGTGCTGATGTCGTCGGTGTCCGCGAACGGCGCGCTGCGCGATTTCGGCGATGCCGCCGGCAAGGCGGTTGCGCTCTACTACGCGGTGCAGGGCGTGATCGTCACCGGCGTGGGCACGCTCGCGACGCTGGTCTTCGACGGTGCTACCGCGTGGCCGCTGGCGGCCTGCTGTTTCGGTATGGGCCTCGCGAGCTTCGTCGCGATCAAGGGGCTGACGCGTGCGACCGGTCGCGCGCGTGACGGGCGCGACAGCAGCCTTTCGTTCGACTGAGCATGCGCGCAGCGACGCGCTGTGGTGTCGGGCCGCGCGGCGCGCCGATGAAGTGGCGGGGCAGCCTGCCCCGCCATTCCAACCGTATCAAGCCGGCGCGCGTTGCCCGAATGCCTGCCTGATCCGCGCGAACAGCCCGTGTTGCTCGATCCATTCGGCATACGCGCGATAGTCTGGGTCGCGCATCAGGTGGCGCTCTTCCGTCTTCGCCCGCGTGTAGTAGATCAGGTTGATCGCGACGAGCCCCGCGCAGTGCATGAGCCCTACCTGCCAGCCGAGCGGCTCGACGAACGGCACCGACACCATCCAGTACGACAGGTTCTTCGTGATGTACGCCGGATGCTTCGTGAAGCGGTACGGGCCCGACGTGATGATCCCGCGGTTGGTGAGGTTCGAGAAACGCAGCCCGAACGAGATCGTGCACAGCGCGTAGGTCAACAGCAGCAGGATGATCACCGAGCCCCAGATCACGCGCAGCGTCGGGGCCGACATCAGCCAGTTGTCCCAGAACATCGAGCCTTCGTAGCGGATGTAGTTGTTCGAGAACAGCGACCAGAACGGCTGGTAGCACATCAGCGCGGCCACCCAGCCGAGCGTCGTCGGCTCGACGGTGCGCACGTGGCTGTCGAGGATGCGGAACGTGCACAGGTAGCCGACGGTGCCGAACATCAGGTCCATCGTGAACGACAGGTCGTACATGAACACGAAGGTCGCGATCGTCATCGGCGCATGCATCGCGTTCGCGAGCGACGCGGTCAGGTGATCGGCGTCCTTCGACAGGTAGACGGTCATCAACGGCAGGAAGAACGCCTTCACGCCCCAGCCGGCCAGCATCTCGCGCACCGGCTTCCAGCTTGCGGGCCGCTCGCGGCGGAACAGGAAGCGGCCCCACAGCAGGTACGCGTCATCGGTCTCGCGCTGGTGGCGGTCCATCCAAGCGAAGTAGAACGGCGCGGCGACGATCACGTACGGCGCGAGCGAGCGCAGCAGCGACCAGAACGGCAGGTAGAACCGGCCGTGGTATTCGGGCAGCAGCCAGTAGATCACGCCGATGCCCGCATAGATCGACGTCAGCGCGCCGAGCCGTGTCGCGACGCGCGCGATGCCGAGCGGCCGGACGGCCTGCCGCGACAGGCCCGCGCTCGGGCGCAGGTAGACGCGCGAGATGAAGATTTCGTGCAACGCGATCGTGCCGATGATCGCGAGGCTCGCGATGACGGCGCGCGTGGCTGCGTCGAGGGCCGGCTGGTCGCGCGTGATCCACAGCGCGAAGAGCCCGGCGGTGATGCCGAGCAGGCCGGCGCGCAGCGGCGTGGCGGAACGGGGTGGGCGGTCCTGGACCGCGGCGATGCCGTCAAGCGTGGAATTCATGATCGGATCCTCGTACGGATGAGGGCCGGCGCCCCCGCTTGGCGGGTGACGCCGGCCGTCGGCCGGGCTTTGTATGGATGCGCGCCCGGCCATTGGCCTGTGGTTCTGTCAGATAAAGCGTTACTTCTTGTTGCCGCCGCCCAGCAATCCGCCCAGGAGGTTCGTCACCGGCGACAGCAGGTTGCCGGCGCCGCCCGCGGCACCACCGTTCGAGCCGCCGGTGAGGCCACCCACCACGGAGCCGCCACCCGCCGGCGTCGTGACCGAGCCGGCCGCACCGCCACCGCCGGGGCTGACCGTGCCGGCGGCGCCCGCGGCGCCTGCCGGCGTCGTGAGCGCACCCGTCACCGTGCCGACCGGGCCGCTCGACAGCAGGCCGCCGAGCGTGCCCGTCACGTTGCCGCCCGGCGTCGTGACCGTGCCGGTGAGGCTGGCGCCGAGCGGCGTCAGCGAGTTGACGAGGTTGGTGACCGGCGCGAGCAGGCCGCCGATACCCGCGCCACCGGTGCCGCTGGTGCCGCCCGTGCCACTCGTTCCGCCGGTACCGCTCGTGCCGCTCGTGCCGCTCGAACCGAGGCCGCCGAGCGCACCCGTCAGCGAGCCGAGCAGGCCCGTGACCGGTCCGAGCGGGCCGCCGCTGCTCGTGCCGCTGGTGCCGCCCGAACCGCTCGAGCTGCCGCCGCCCGGGCCGCCCGTCAGCGTGCCGAGCAGGCCCGTGATCGGGGCGAGCGGGTTGCTGCCGCCCGTGCCGCTGCTGGAGCTGCCCGCGTTGTTGTCGTGGACGAGGCCGCCGGTGGACGTCACCGTGTTGCCGAGCTGCGCCACGACGCCGCCGAGCGCGCCGCCGACCGGGTTGTCGGTCGCGCCGCCGACCTTCGTGCCGGCGCTGGCGAGGCCGTTGCCGAGCGCGCTCAGCAGGCCGTTGAGCGGCGTGCCGAGCAGCGTGACGCCGCCGAGCGTCTGCGTGGCGCCCGGCGTCGTGACCCCGCCGGTCAGCGTGTTCGTGATCGGGTTGATCACCTTGCCGACCTGCGTCTCGAGCTGCTGGACCGGCGAGCTGTTCAGCGCCGTGTTGAGGCCCGACGCGGTCGAGTTGACGGCGCCGCCGACGGTGTTGACGAGATCGCCGACGAGCGTCGTGACCGGCGACAGCGGCGACAGCGGGCCGGAGCCGAGGCTCTTCACCGCGTTGCCGAGGTTGTTGACCGCGCCGCCGGCGCCGGTCAGCAGGCCGGTGGTCGACGTCAGCGTCGGTCCGAGCGGGTTGGCCGACACGCCGATCGAGCCGAGACCGGCCGCGACGCCGTTGCCGAGCGCCTGCACGCCGTTGCCGAGGCTCGTGACCGCGTTGCCGACGCTGGTGGCCGTCGTCGGGTTCGTGCCGGGGATCTGCACGCCGCCGATCTGCGCGCCGCCGGTTGCGACCGTCGTGCCGAGTGCCGTCACGAGGTTGCCGGATTTCTGGAGGACATTGCCGAGGGGGGTGACGCCGGTGCCGGAGGTGCCCGAGGTGCCGGAGGTGCCCGAGGTACCGGAGGTGCCCGAGGTACCGGAGGTGCCCGAGGTACCGGAGGTGCCCGATGTGCCCGACGTGCCCGACGTGCCGGAAGTACCCGACGTGCCGGAGGTACCCGACGTGCCGGAGGTACCCGAGGTGCCGGAGGTGCCCGAGGTACCGGAAGTACCCGACGTGCCGGAAGTACCTGACGTGCCGGAAGTACCTGACGTGCCGGAGGTGCCCGAGGTGCCAGACGTACCGGAAGTGCCCGACGTGCCGGAGGTACCCGAGGTGCCGGAAGTACCCGAGGTGCCGGAAGTACCCGAGGTGCCGGAAGTACCCGAGGTGCCGGAAGTACCCGAGGTGCCGGAAGTACCCGAAGTACCGGAAGTGCCCGACGTGCCGGAAGTACCCGAGGTGCCGGAAGTACCCGACGTACCGGAGGTACCCGACGTGCCGGAGGTACCCGACGTGCCGGAGGTACCCGACGTGCCGGAAGTACCCGACGTACCGGAAGTACCCGACGTACCGGAGGTGCCCGAAGTGCCGGAAGTACCCGAAGTCGTACCCGACGTCCCGGACGAACCCGACGTACCAGAAGACCCCGACGTACCCGAAGACCCCGACGTCCCAGAAGACCCCGACGACCCCGAGGTCCCCGAACTGCCGCCCGACCCGGACGTGCTCGGCTTGATTGTCGGCGGCGTTGTCGGTCCATCGACCGAGCCGCAACCATAGAGTGCGAGCAGCGACGAGACGGCCATCGTTACCGTCGTCTTCTTGAAGAGTTTGTGCATGTTGGCCTCGACATTGGAAGTGTGTCCAAGCCACCACTGCAAATTCCGCGCCACGGCAGTTTTCCCGAAACGGTGTCGCGCTTTATTTCAGAAATCGGGAATATACGTGCGATTTAAACGGAGTACCGGGGCTTTCGCGCGACGGGCACGCAGGGTGCGCAGGCGCGGCGGTTGCGATGTTCCCGCGCGCCGCCGTAACGTGCGGCGTGATGTTACGTAGCGTTCGATATTGCGCGGCACGGGCGCCTCGAACCGAGGGCCGCATCTTTGACGAAACGCGCCGGCCCGATGAACATGGCGCGACATCCCCGGCTGCCGGCGACGCCGCAACGACCACGACTCCACACAGGACACGGACATGAGCGAACAGGACAGGGAATACGGCAAGGCGCGACGCATCGACGTGATGGGCGAGGCGTTCGTCGAGCGTGCGATGCGTGACCTCGACGGTTTTTCGCGGCCGCTGCAGAACTGGCTGAACGAGCACGCGTGGGGCAGCACGTGGCAGCGGGGCGGGATCGACCTGAAGACGCGCAGTTTGTGCACTTGCGCGATGCTGGCGGCGCTTGGCCGCAGCACGGAACTGAAGGGTCACGTTCGCGGTGCGCTCAACAACGGCGCGAGCCTCGTCGAGATCCGCGAGGTGTTGCTGCACAGCGCGCTGTACGCGGGCGCGCCGGCCGCGGTCGAGGCGTTCCGCAGCGCGCGGGAGGTGATCTCGGATCTCGGGCTGTCGCTGCCCGACGACGAAGCCTGATTCCGCCACAGCGCCGGCGGCACGGCACGGAATCAGGCTCTGCTACACGGTTTCGGCTTATGCGATGCGTGCCGACGGCGCGGCAACCTCGGCCGGCGCAGCGGCGACTTCGAGCAACCAGTCGGCGGTGGCCTCCGGAATCGTGACCGGCAGCATGTGCCCGCCCTCGACGACCTTCAGCCGCACGCGCGCCGATTTCTTCGCGAGCGCTTCGCCGTGCTCGCGCCAGTTCAGGATCGGATCGGCACGGCCGTACAGCACGTCGACCGGCAGCGCGAGGTCAGGGTAGCGGCGTTCCATCGCGGGCAGGTCGACCGGTGCCGACAGCAGGTCGGTCGCCGTTGCGTAAAACACGTGCGGGCGCATCCCGAGCAGTCCACCCCCCTTTACCGGGAAGTCGCGCGGCACGTCTTCCGGCGCGAACACCTGGCGCACGGCCTTGCGGCCGGTCAGGATCGTCAGCGGAATCGCGAAGGTCCACGACACGAAGCGGCGCACCAGCGGCGACGGCAGCATCAGCGGCTTGAACGGCGCCGGCGGCTCGCTCTGCTCGTGCGACAGCGGCGCGATCAGCGCGAGGCGGCTCACGCGGTCCGCATGATTGAGGCCGACCGCGAGCGCGATCGCGCCGCCGAGCGAGTGGCCGACCAGCACCGGCTTGTCGAGCTGCAGCGCGTCGATGAACGCGGCGACCGTGCGGGCCTGCGCGAACACGTTCGCCTGCGAACCCGCGCCGCGCAGCGAGCGGCCGGCACCCGGCCGGTCGATGAGGATCACGCGATGCTGCTGCGCGAGCCGCGCGAGCGGCAGGTACGCGAAATTGCGCAGTTGCCCCGCGAGCCCGTGGACGAACACGATCGGCGGCCCGTTGCCGTATTCGACGTAGTGGATGCGGTCGCCGCCGATGTCGACGAAGCGCCCTTCGGGCGGAAACGCGCGCGTCACGCGGCGGGCCACGTAGCCGGTAAACAGCGCGAGCGCGGCGAGCACCGCGACGACGCCGAGCAGCACGTTCTGGATCAGATGGAGCGTATGGGTCATGTCGGCCTCAACGGGTTTCGAGTGCGGGTTCGGCAACCGGCGACGTCGCGGCCGGCCCGGTTTTCGCGCGGCGTTCGAACTGCATCGCCGAATCGGCGAGTCCGCTGAACTTCAGCGATGCGAGATCGAGCACGTAGTTCTGATGGAATTTCCACGGCTTGCTGTGCCCCTGCTTCGGCAGGATGCCGGCCGCGCGCTGGATGTAGCCCGAGCTCAGGTTGACGGCCGGCACGTTGCCGAGGTCGCCGGTGCCTAGCCGCGGCACGCACGTGTCGTAGCCGTTCGCGCGCATGTGGTTGAGCAGCCGGCACACGTAGCGCGCGATCAGCTCGGCCTTCAGCGTCCACGACGCATTCGTGTAGCCGAACGACGACGCGAGGTTCGGCACGTCGCTGTACATCATGCCCTTGTACGACACGGTGTCCGGCAGGTTGACCGCGCGCCCGTCGACGGTGACGCGCGCGCCGCCGAGCATCTTCACCTTCAGACCGGTCGCGGTGACGATCACGTCCGCGTCGAGCTGCTGGCCGCTCTTCAGCTTGAGGCCGGTCGGCGTGAAGCGCTCGATCTCGTCGGTGACGATCGACGCGCGGCCCGAGCGGATCGCCTTGAACAGGTCGCCGTTCGGCACGAGGCACACGCGCTGGTCCCACGGCATGTAGCGCGGCGTCAGGTGCTTCGCGACGTCGAAGCCGGGGCCGACCTGCTTGCTGGCCGCGCGGATAATGAACTGCTTCGTCCGGTCGGGCTTGCGGCGCGACACGTTGTACAGGTACATCGTCAGCAGTACGTTCTTCACGCGCACGAGCCGGTGCGCGAGCCGCGACGGCAGCACGCGGCGCAACGCGTTCGCGATCCTGTCGCGCGCGGGCAGCGACACGATGTAGGTCGGCGAGCGCTGCAGCATCGTCACGTGCTGCGCATCGGCCGCCATCGACGGCACGAGCGTGACGGCCGTCGCGCCGCTGCCGATCACGACCACGCGCCGGTTCGCGTACGACAGGTCCTTCGGCCAGTGCTGCGGATGCACGAGCTTGCCTTCGAACGTGTCCATCCCGGCCCAGTCGGGCAGGTAGCCGGCGTCGTAGTCGTAATAGCCGCTGCACATGAACAGGAAGCGGCAGGTGTAGACGAGCGAGTCGGTCGCACCGTTTCGCGTGCGCTCGATGCGTACCGTCCAGCGCGCGCGGTTCGAGTCCCAGTCGGCTGCCACCACCTTCTGGCCGTAGCGGATCGTCTTGTCGATGCCGTACGCGCGTGCGGTATCGCGGATGTAGTCGAGGATCGTCTGGCCGTCCGAGATCGCCTTGTCGCTGTGCCACGGCCGGAAGCTGTAGCCGAGCGTGAACATGTCGGAATCCGAACGGACGCCCGGATAGCGGAACAGATCCCAGGTGCCGCCGATCGCGTCGCGCGCCTCGACGATCGCGACGCTCGCATACGGGCAGCGCTGCTTCAGGTGATAGGCCGCACCGATGCCGGACAGGCCGGCGCCGACGATCAGCACGTCGAGGTCGTAACTGTCGCCACGGGCGTCGGGGGCGGGCGGCGCGTCGCGCCGGTCGGTCGTCGTCGAGGTCATGCGGGGTCCTTGGTCGGCGTGGTCGGGAGCGCGGCCGGGGCATGCGCGCGTTCTCCCACTGGGACTTCCTTCGGTCGGAGGTTGCGTGCCCGGGCGCGGCGTACGTGGCGCAGCATCAGCCACTGGTAGCCGGCGCCGAGCACGCGCGCGATCCGGTCGAGCCGGCGCGCATCGGCGCCCACGAGCACGCGGCGCGCATTGCGCTCGACACCCGCGAGGATCTGCCGCGCGGCGTCGTCGGCCGTCGTCGCGTTGATCAGGCGGTTGGCCTGGCGGCGATGGGTCGCTTCGTCCTGGCCGGTGAGCGCATGGATGCTGGTATCGACGCGGCCTGCGTCGACGATATTCGTCGCGACGCCGCCCGGATGCACGCAGGTCGCGCTCACCGGCGCACCGTCGAGTTCGAGCTCCATCCGCAGCGCCTCGGTAAAGCCGCGCACCGCGAACTTGGTCGCGTTGTACGCGCTTTGGGTGGGCATCGCGACGAGGCCGAACAGGCTCGACGTGTTGACGATGTGCCCGTCGCCCGACGCGCGCAGATGCGGCAGGAACGCCTGCGTGCCGTGCACGACGCCCCAGAAATTGATGCCGACGATCCATTCGAGATCGGCGATGCGCGCGGTCTCGGCGCTGGCGGCCAGCGACACGCCCGCGTTGTTGAAGACCAGGTTGACCTTGCCGTGCTCGGCCCGCACGAAATCGGCCCACGCGAACACCGCATCGCGGTCGGCGACGTCGAGCCGCCGCGTGCTCACGCGCACGCCGTGCTGCGCGCAGGCGGCCGCCGTGCCGGCGAGCCCGACGTCGTTGACGTCGGCGAGTGCGACCTCGCAGCCGCGCCGCGCGAGCTCGACCGCGAGGCTGCGGCCCATGCCCGAACCGGCGCCCGTGATCGCGGCAACCTTGCCGGAAAACCCCTTCATCCGTCGTTCCTCCCGTTCCGCTTGCGCTGTACCGGCGGCGCATCTATTGTGGTGTTGTTCGTCACCACTTTAGTTTTCGGGTGTCCTGATGTCAAATAGCGGAATGGAGAAAGCACTCGAAACGGAAAAAACGGAAAAAAGGGGCCGGTCGTATGGTGGCGTGGCGCCCGAGGTGCGGGCCGCGGAGCGGCGCGACGCACTGATTCGCGCGGCGACGCGCGTGTTCGGCACGGTCGGATTCCGTAAGGCGACCGTGCGGTCGATCTGCCAGGAAGCGAAGCTGAACGATCGCTATTTCTATGCGGCGTTCGACAGCACCGAGGATTTGCTGCGCTGCACCTACCTGCATCATGCGCAGCAGCTGCACGAAGCGGTCGCGCGGGCGGTGGCCGAGCGCGGCGGCGATCTGCGCGAGAGCGTCGACGCGGGGCTCGCCGCGTTCTTTGCGTTCCTGCGCGACCCGTGCGCGGCGCGCGTGCTGCTGCTCGAGGTGATGGGCGTGAGCGCGGATACCGACATGACCTACCAGCGCATGCTGATCGACTTCGGCAAGCTGATCATGGCGATCGGCGCGCCGCGCGAAGCGGCGACGCCTGCGGAGCGCACCGAGCAGCGGCTGATCGGGCTCGCGCTCGTCGGCGCGATGACGAACGTCGGCGCGGCGTGGCTGCTCACCGACTATCGCGATCCGGAGGCGCAGATGGTCGCGAGTTGCAGGAAGGTGCTGTTGGGGACGTTGCGGGAGGTGGGGTAACCGGAAGGCATCGCGCTTTTGCATGGCCGCCCGGCATTGCCGGTCGAAAATGGAAATAAAACATCAGCTGCACGGCTACCGGAGCCGTGCTGTTTTCTTGCTCGATTTAATCGCCTTTTGCATAAATAAAAAATCGGCGATATTTGGGGGTAAAAAATTTCAAGAAACTGTCATTGTTTTTAATTCTGATTCCATGTGGCGGTGAATTGATCAAAACAACGTGGAGCGAATTAAAAAGCGGCGCAAGGCGAAATCCGGTTCGCATTGCGCCGATCGTGGCGCGAAACCCCCTCGCGCCCCAGGCACGCTCGATCAGGAACCCGTATAGCCGCCCCGGGTCCAGCCGTCGCCATCCCAGCACCACTCGGTCGTCGAGCCGCCGCTGGTCGCGTACACGCGGATGTGGACCGCGCTTCCGGCCAGCCAGCACGTGGCGGACACGTTGTCGCCTGCCTGGTTGAACGCGCCCGTGTACCAGTTCTGGCCGTCGTAGCAGCGTTCGGTGATCTTGTTGCCGTTGGCCGTGTAGACGCGGATCGACGGCGTGGTTCCCCATGAAATTGCGGCGGTTTGCATTTTAGACTCCTTGATTGAATAAATTGGAGAATTGAAACGTTTCGGTAAACGCAAATCATCGTATTACCGGGAATAAGATTAGTAGAAAAATGGGAAAGGCAATGCCTGTTTTTTGGAGATGATAAAGGGCGTATTCGTTTTGAATGAGAAAGCCCGGAGAAAGGATATTGGAGGTGAGTCAATGCGCCTGGATTGCAAGCGGTCGTGCCGGAGGGGGCCGGCTATCCGGAATCAGCTGCTTGTGGGTGGTGCTCGCGTCGCATCCACCCGCGTCCCCGCCGTCTCCCCGATCCTCGCCTTCATCGCGTCGACGAACGCCCGTACTTTCGGCGAAGGCAGCCGCGTCGACGGATATACCGCATGAATCCCGGCCGGCGCCGAGCGCCACGTGGGCAACAACCGCACGAGCCGGCCGGCTGCGACGTCGTCGGCGGTCGAGAAATCCGTCAGCAGCCCGAAGCCGCCGCCCGCTAGCACGATCGCGCGGCACGCGGTGGCGGTGTTCGACACGACCTGCGCGACACAGCGCACGGAAGCGGTGTCGCCTTTCTCGTCTTCGAGTTCGACCGTATGCGGGCGCGGCAGCGTCGACAGCATCACGAACGGCAGCGCGGCGAGCGCATCCGGATCTTGCGGCCGCCCGTGGCGCGCGACGAACGCGGGGCTCGCCACCAGCCATTTCTCGTACGTGCCGAGCTGCACCGCCCGATAGTTCGAATCGGCGAGGCGGCCGATGCGGATCGCGACGTCGAGGTTGTCCGCGACGAGATCGACCACGCGGTCGTTCGCGACGAGTTCGACGTCGAGCCCCGGATGCCGGTCGCGCAACGCGACCACGGCAGGCGCGACCACCAGCGCGCCGTAGTCGATCGGCACGCTCACGCGCAGCGTGCCCCGCAGCGGCCCCGCATCGGACGACACCGCGTCGAGCGCGCTTTCGGCGGCGCGCACGATGTCGCGGCACGCGTCGTAGAACGCCCGCCCCGCATCGGTCACGCTCAGCCGCCGCGTGGTGCGCACCAGCAGGTTCGCGCCGACCTCGGATTCGAGGCGCTGCATGTGCGTGCTGACGACCGTCTTCGCCAGGCCGAGCCGCTCGGCCGCGGCTGTCAGCGAGCCGGCGTCGACCACCGCGACGAAGATCGCCAGCCGGTTCAGGTTCACGTCGCGCAGATCGGCCATCGTCGATTGTCCTATGGGAAAGGATAATGTTTCCGCGATTATCCGTCTTCTGGTGACGAACGGCGAGCGTTACGCTGCAGTCGTTCGTCGCCGATCCCCGGCGGCGCGAGAGTCAGGAGCGTTTCCATGTCTGCCGCCAACAAGCCTGCTTCACCGATTCGTGTCTATTCATTCCTGCTCTCGGGGCACGCCCATCGCGTCCGGTTGTTCGTGTCGCTGCTCGGCCTGCCGTCCGAAACCGTCGATGTCGATCTGGCGGCCGGCGCGCAGCACGAACCGGCGTTCCTCGCGCTCAATCCGCTCGGGCAGGTGCCCGTGATCGACGACGGCGGCACGGTGATCGCCGATTCGAACGCAATCCTCGTGTATCTCGCGAAGCGCTACGGCGACGCGCACTGGCTGCCCGACGATCCGGCTGGCGCGGCGCTCGTGCAGCGCTGGCTGTCGTATGCGGCGGGGCCGATCGCATCAGGGCCGGCTGCCGCGCGGCTCGTGACCGTATTCGGCGCGAAGCTCGACCAGGAGGCCGCCAAGCGCACGGCCGCGAAGGTGCTCGACGTGATCGACCGCGAGCTGGCCGGCAAGCCGTTCGCGGCCGGCGCGCAGCCGACGATCGCCGATATCGCCGCTTACTCGTACATCGCGCATGCGCCGGAGGGCGGCGTGTCGCTCGAACCGTATCCGCACGTGCGTGCGTGGCTCGCGCGCATCGAGGCGCTGCCGGGCTTCGTCGCGATGCCGACGACGCGCGCGGGCCTGCTCGCCGCGTAACGCCCACCGAAGCCGGGCCTGCCCAGGGAGAACGTGATGAACACCCCGACCGCCATCGTACCGGGCTGGGAACTCGACACTGCGCCGTTTCACGCGGGCGAGCTCGCCGTGCAGCAGCGCGCGGGCGTGACGGAGGCCGCGGGTTCGGCCGGCCGGCGCGGGATCCGGCGCTTCATGCCGGACCAGCATCGGGCGTTTTTCGCGCAACTGCCGTTCTTCGTGCTCGGCGGCGTCGATGCGCACGGCCAGCCGTGGGCGACGCTGCGGGCCGGCGCGCCGGGGTTCGTGACGTCGTCCGACGCGCGCACGCTGCGCATCGCGGCGCGCGCGCTGCCGGGCGATCCGCTGGCCGGCGCGTGGCAGCCGGGTGCGCCGCTCGGCGGGCTCGGGATTGAATTCGATACGCGGCGGCGCAATCGCGTCAATGGCGTCGTGCGCGCGGTGGATGGCGATGCGCTGACGATCGCGGTCGAGCAGAGCTTCGGCAACTGTGCGAAGTACATCCAGGGGCGCAAGCCGACGTTCGTCGCGCGGGAAGCCGATGCGTTTGCCGAGCCGGACGTGTCGGATGCGTTGAACGACGCCGATCGCGCGCTGCTGGCCCAGGCCGATACGTTCTTCGTCGCGAGCGCGAACACGTCGGCGGACGCGGGCGCCGCGCGCGGCGCGGACGTGTCGCATCGCGGCGGGATGCCGGGCTTCGTGCGTGTCGACGATGCACGCACGCTGACGACGCCGGATTTCAGCGGCAACCGCTTCTTCAACACGCTCGGCAATCTGCAGCACGATCCGCGTGCGGGGCTGCTGTTCGTCGATTTCGACAACGGCGACCTGCTGTACGTGGCCGCGCGCGCCGAGATCGTGTGGGACGGGCCGCTCGTCGCGTCGTTCGATGGCGCGCAGCGCGTCGTGCGGTTCCATGTGCGGGAGGTGCGGCGCATGCGCGCGGTACTGCCGTTCCGGTGGTCGGCGGTCGAACGTGCGCCGCAGTTCGCGGCGATGGCGGCAGGTGCGGGCTCAAATGCAGCCGCAGGGGCAGGCGTGGTGGTATCGTCCGCATCCGCATCCGCATCCGCATCCGCATCCGCATCCGCATCCGCATCCGCATTGCCGACCGCATCGACGTCGGCACCCGCATGGCGCTCACTGCGCGTTGTGAAGATCGTCGACGAAGCGCGCGCGATCCGCTCGTTCCATTTCGAGTCGGCCGACGGCGGCCCGTTGCCTGCCTACGAAGCCGGGCAGCACCTGACGCTGCGCATCCCGCTGCCGGGCAGCGATGCGCCGGCGATCCGCAGCTACACGCTCTCCGATGCGCCGGGCGGCGCGCACTATCGAATCACCGTGAAGCGCGAAGGGCGCGTCTCGGCGTGGCTGCACGATTACGCGCACGCGGGCATGACGCTCGACGCGCAGATGCCGCGCGGCCGCTTCTCGTTCGATCTCGCGAGCCCGCGCCCGGCCGTGCTCGTGTCGGCCGGTATCGGCATCACGCCGATGATCGCGATGCTGCGCCGTGCGCTGGCCGACGCGCCATCTTCGCGCCGCGTGGTGTTCGTACACGGTGCGCGTGAAGCAGCCGATCGACCGTTCGCCGAGGAACTGGCACGCGCCGCGGCGACCGACGCGCGCCTGTCGCTTCACTGGTTCGACAGTCATCCTCACGAAGGCTCGGCAGCGCATGCCGGCCGCATCGACGTCGCGCAGCTGAAGCGGATCCTTTCGTTCGACGATTACGATTTCTACCTCTGCGGGCCGTCGGCGTTCATGCGCGACTTGTACGACGGATTGCGCGCGCTGAACGTGTCGGACGAACGCATCCGTTTCGAGGCGTTCGGGCCGTCGAGCGTGGCACGCAGCGCGACCCGCACGTCTGCCACGCCGGCGGCGGCGAGCGTGCCGGTCGTCTTCCGGCGCACCGGCCGCGAAGCCGCGTGGACGCCCGCCGACGGCTCTTTGCTCGAATTCGCGGAAGGGCAGCGCGTGGACGTGCCGTCCGAATGCCGTTCCGGGTCGTGCGGCACGTGCGCGACGCGCGTGCTGTCCGGCGCGGTCGACTACGAGCAGGCACCCGATGCACAGGTCGAACCCGGTTGCGCGCTGCTATGCGTCGCGCGGCCCGCGAAGGGGACGGAACCGCTCGTGCTCGACTGCTGACGCACGCATGCGACATGCCGCCGCAGACGGCCTGCTGCGCGAAATGCGCGCGCAACTGCTTCTTTTTTCGGATGCCGGTTGGATCGACGATAGCGTCAACCGATAGATGAAAGGAGCGCAATCATGAAACTGCTCGGCATGATCAAACTGGTCCTGTGGAGTTTCTTCGGCGTACGCAACAGCAAGGCGCACGCGGCCGATCTCGCCAACGTCAACTTCACGCTGCTGCCGTTCGTGGCGATCATCCTCGCGTTGCTCGTCGGCGCGGTCATCTACGGCGTCGTGCACCTGGTCGTCGATCCGACCGTGACGATGCAGGGGTTCTGAGCAGACGGCCGATGAATCGCGAGCGGGCGAACGTTCCCGCTCAGGTTGCCGGCCGTATGACCGGCGCCTAACGGCGCGTAATGGCGCCGCTCATTGAAGCGGGCGCGCACGACGCAAGTCACGCGCCCATCGGCACCGTCGTCGTGCCGCGCGAATCGCGCTCCTCCCATTCCCGCCTTCCCCGCCCCCGTTTCGCCCGATTTCCGGGCGGTCTGCCCCGCCCGGGGTAAAATGCGCGCCGCGCCGCGATGTCGCGCGCGACGGGCACGCCGCCGTTCCAGCGAACGGTGCGCGCCAATGCGTCGCGCCCGCACCGAGGCGTTCGAAGCGTCCCCCCGCATGACAAGACTGCGCGATGCAGCCGGCCGCCCGATACGCCCCCGACGAACCCGTCGACGGCCGCGTCGGTGCCCGGTGCGTCACCTGAATCCGATGTCCCATCCTGCGCCTTCCCGACCGAGCGGCCCGCGTGCGTGCCGCGTCGTCCGGTTCGTCTGATGAATGTCGCGCGCGGGCACGCTTCGCAGCTTCGTAACGGGTTTCGACAGGGTCGAGTGGCGAGTTTTCCATCCAGAACAATGACGGTGAATAGAACAACAGCGTCGCCCGCACGGCGGCGGCGCGCGAAGGTCGGGCTTGGCGTCGGTCTCGGCATCACGCTTTTCGCGGCCCAGGCCGCCGCGGCGCAGGGCGACACGCCGGCGCCGGACTCGGGGCGGCCGGCAGCGCGACGCTGCCGACGATCACGGTGAGCGGCGAGCGCGGCAATGCGCTGCGCGTACGCAACGCGTCGGTCGCGGGGCTCGACGACACGCCGCTGCGCGACACGCCGGCGTCGGTGAGCGTCGTCACGCGCGCGCAACTCGACGACCAGCAGGCGAAGCGGTTGAGCGACGTCGTGCGCAATGATGCGTCGGTCGTCAACGACTATGCGCCGGTCGGTTATTTCGAGGGCTTTGCGATCCGCGGCTTCCCGGTCGATCTCGCGAGCGCGATCCGGATCGACGGGCTGACGGTGTCCGGCGAGCAGAACGTGCCGCTCGAGAACAAGGAGCGCGTCGAGATCCTGAAGGGGCTTGCCGGCATCGACAGCGGCGTCGTCGCGCCGGGCGGCGTGATCAACTTCGTGACGAAGCGCTCGGCGAACGTTGCGAGCGTGACGGGTGGCGTCGACAGCCGCGGCTCGACGTCGGCGGCCGTCGATCTCGGCCGCCGCTTCGGCCCCGACAATCAGTTCGGCTTCCGGATCAATGCCGCGAAGGAGAACATGCACTCGTACATCGACGGCACGAACGGGCGGCGCACGTTCGGCTCGATCGCCGCCGACTGGGACATCAGCCCGCGTGCGAGCTTGCAGCTCAACGCCGAATTCCAGCAGTGGATCCAGCGTTCCGCCCCCGGCTATCAGCTGCTCGGCGGCACCGTCGTGCCGTCGGTCAAGACGACGTCGAAGGCGCTCGGCACGCAGCCGTGGGCGAAACCGGTGACGACCGACGCGCTGAACCTGAACGCGCGCTTCGACTACCAGTTCAACGACGACTGGAAGGCCTATATCGCCGCCGGCCGCAGCCGCACGATGATCGACGACAACAGCGCGTTCGCGTACGGCTGCTCGTACGCGGCGAGCTGCACGGCCGGTGCGACGTCGCCGTTCTTCTTCGGCGCGAACGGCGACTACGACGTGTACGACTTTCGCAGCCCCGGCGAATATCGTCGCAACGACGACCTGCGTGCGGTCACGACCGGCAAGTTCGCCACGGGCCCGCTGCGGCACGAGCTGACGCTCGGCGTGAGCGTGCAGCGCCGCGTCGTGAGCATGGCCGACGCCGTGTACGACTACGTGGGCAGCGAGAACATCTACGGGCCCGACACGACGTTCTCGCCGTCGCCGAATTCGCCCGGCCCGTCGTATCCGCGCCTCGATGCGTGGCAGTACGGCGTGTTCGGGCTCGACCGCATCAGTATCGGCGAACACTGGCAGGTGCTCGCGGGCGGCAAGGAGGTGCTGCTGCGCCAGCGCAGCTGGAGCAGCCTCGACGGCGACGCGACGCATACCGACCGCTCGGTGTTCCTGCCGCAGGTGGCGCTCGTCTACAAGCCGGTGAACGTGCTGTCGCTATACGCGTCGTACAGCAAGGCGCTGTCGCTCGGAGACCAGGCGCCCGTGCGTGCGACCAACGCGTATGCGTTCCTGCCGCCGGTCGAATCGCACCAGTTCGAGGTCGGCGCAAAATACGACTGGCTCGACCGGCTGAGCCTCACGGCCGCAGTGTTCTCGATCAGCAAGCCGTTCCAGTTCGCCGACCCGGACGCATCGGGCACGAGCTACACGTTCGTGCAGCGCGGCACGCAGCGGCACCAGGGAATCGAGCTCGGCGCGGCCGGGCGCGTGACCGAGCGCCTGGGGCTGACGGCCAGCGTCGCGGCGATTCGTGCGCGTGCGTATGATTCCGGATCGCCGGCATACGAAGGGCACCAGATCATTAACGTGCCGGCGCTGCGCGCGACGGTGTATGCGGATTACGCGGTGCCGGGCGTCGCGGGGCTGAACGTGCTGGGCGGCGTCGAATACAGCGCGGCCCGCAATGCGAACGAGGAGGGCACCGCGCGCGTGCCGTCGTGGTTCGTGTTCAATCTCGGCGCGCGCTATACGACGAAGATCGGCGGCCATCGCACGGTGCTGCGCGTGTCGGTGGACAACCTGTTCAACAAGTTCTACTGGCGCGACGCGGGCGAGCAGCAGGGCGATGCGTACCTGTTCCCGGGTGCGCCGCGCACTGCGCGCGTGTCGTTGACCTATGATTTCTGATCGTCCGGAACCGGCCGCGTGATGTGCGGCCCCGGCGGCTAACCTGGAGAGCACAGACGATGTCCCCACTCGAAATCGCCGGCGTGATCGTCAGCGCGCTCGCGATCTGGCTGACCGCGAAGCGGCGCATGCTGTGCTGGCCGGTCGGGCTCGTGTCGGTCGCGCTGTACGGCTGGATCTTCTTCGACGCGAAGCTGTATTCGGACATGCTGCTGCAGGGTGCGTTCGCGGTGCTGCAGGTGTACGGCTGGCAGCGCTGGCTCGCGCAGCGTGCGAGCGAGGCCGATGGCGGCGCGGCACCGGCGGGGGATGTCGCACCCGTCACGGGCGTTCGGCCGATGCAGATGCTGCCCGACCTGATCGCGGCCGTCGTCGGCAGCGCGCTGCTCGGCGGCATGATGGCGCGCTGGACCGATGCGGCACTGCCGTTCGTCGATGCATCGCTGACCGCGTTCAGCCTCGTCGCGCAATACTGGACCGCGCGGCGCTACATCGCGTCGTGGGGGCTGTGGATCGTCGTGAACGTCGTGTACGTCGGGATGTTCGTGTTCAAGGAACTGTATCTGACGGCCGGACTCTATGCGCTGTTCATCGGGCTGGCCGTCGTCGGCTGGCGCGACTGGAGCCGCACGGCCGCGGCGCTGCGCGCGGCGGCCGGCGGTGCGCTGGCAACAGGCGGCGGCGCGCGCTGATTCACGCGCCGATTCGGATTCAACCACGGAGCAACGTCGTTCATGTCATTCCCACTCGAGCCGGACGGATCCCTGTCGCGTGACGTCGCGCCGCCGCAATTCGGTGTCGACGGCGAACAGGCCGAGCGCGACTGGCCGCTGATGACACACGACGAGGTGGCGGCGGTGCTCGCACGGATCGACGGCGCCGGCGAGCCGGCGCGGCTCACATGGCACAGCCCGCGGCAGTTCGCGGCGGCCGTCCTGGTCCAGATGACGGACGGGCGCGGGCTGTTCGTCAAGCGTCATCACGTGAGCCTGCGCGATGTGGAAGGGCTCGAGGAAGAGCATCGCTTCATCGCGCATCTTCGCGAACGCGGGATGCCCGTGGTGGATATTCTTGCCGACCGCGACGGCGCGACCGCATTCGCGTCCGGCGACTGGACCTACGAGGTGCACGTGCGCGCGCCCGGCGTCGACCCGTATCGCGGCGTGATGTCGTGGCAGCCGTTCACGCATGCTTCGCACGCGTACGCGGCCGGCCGCGCGCTAGCGGAGCTGCATCGCGCGTCGGCCGGCTACGATGCGCCGGCGCGGCCCGTGCGGACCCTGCTGTCGAGCTTTCGCGTGCTGTCGTCCGCCGATCTGGCGGGCGCGCTCGAACGCTGGGTCGACGCGCAGCCGCTGCTCGTGCGCGCGCTCGGTGCACGCGACTGGCGCGGCGACGTGGCCGACGCGATCGGCCCGTATCACGCACGCCTCGTTCCGTTGCTGCCCGCGCTTACGCCGTTGTGGACACACGGCGACTGGCATGCGTCGAACCTGTTGTGGACCGAGGCAGGACCTGGCGCGCAGGTGCGGACCGTACTCGATTTCGGGCTGTCGGATCGCACCTGTGCGGTGATGGATCTCGCACTCGCGATCGAGCGCAATACGGTCGACTGGATGGCGCCGGCCGATGCGCGGCGCGTCGAATACGCGCAGATCGACGCGTTGCTCGACGGCTACGAATCGCTCGAACCGCTGAGCGACGAAGCCTACGCGGCGCTGGTCGCGCTGCTGCCGATCGTGCATACGGAGTTCGCGCTGGCGGAAGTCGCTTATTTCGGCTGCATCATCGATGCGCCCGCCATTGTCGACATCGCGTACGACGGCTACCTGATCGGTCACGCTCGCTGGTTCGGCGAGCGCGACGGGCGGCAATTGCTTGACTGGCTCGTGCAGCGACGGCGCGCGAAGCAAGGGGCTGCCTGATTCGCCGGCGGAGAATCGCTGCCACATGTGCCGATTATCCGTGTCACTGTCGTCCTTCGTGCGGCCATCGCGCCGCACATCCATCGAATCCCCCTGATCGCCGACGCGGGGCATGGCTCCCGCAGGGTGTCGCACGCATGCGCGCGGCTGCACCCAACATGACGGAAATATCATCTTCGCCTCATGTTCGCACTGCGGCCGGACCGTAGCATCGGTCGCGAACCGTTACCGCAGAACCGAACATGCTCAAGCTCAACCTCGCCGTGGCCATCGTCTTCGCGATGGCCGCGACGGCTCATGCGCAGCCGTCGCTGTCGCCGGGGCCGGCCCCGGCTGCCTCCGGCAGCGCCGCGCCGATCGGCGCACCGCCCCCCGACACGCTCCCTTCCCCCTCGTTGACGCTTGCCGATGCGCTATCGGTCGCGGCCCGGAACAATCCGGCGCTGCGCGGCGCCCGCGCGGACGTCGATGCGTCGGCCGGCGCACTGATGCAGGCCGGTGCGCGTCCCAATCCCGAAGTGTCGTTCCTGCAGGAAGGATTTCGTCGCGCCGAGCGCACGTCGACCGCGCTGATCAACCAGACGATCGAACTCGGCGGCAAGCGCAGCGCGCGGCTCGATGTCGCGTCGTACGGCAGGGAAGCGGCGAATGCATCGCTCGACGAGCAGGGCGCCGTCGTGCGCGCCGACGTGATCGCCGCGTTCTACGGGCTGCTCGCCGCGCAGCGCCAGCTTCAGGTGACCGAGGAATCGGCCGCGATCGCCGCGCGCTCCGCGGATCTCGCGAGCCGCCGCGCACAGGCCGGCAAGGTGTCGCCGGTCGAGGCGACCAAGGCGCAGGTGGCGGCGGCCGGCGTGCAGATCGAAGTCGTGACCGCGCGTGGCCGTGTCGAGGTTGCGCGCGAGAAGCTGAACGCGGTGATGGGCGAAGCACGCGACGGCCTGCTGGCGGTGCAGGGCGACCTCGAAGCCGTGCCGCCGGTCGAGCCGCTGTCCGCGCTGACCGCGCAGCTCGACGATTCTCCGCTTGCCCGGATCGCACGCGCCGAGATGCTGCGCTCGAACGCGGCCGTGTCGCTCGAACGCGCGCGGCGCATTCCGGACGTGACGATCAGTGCCGGCGTGAAACGCGTGACCACGGGCGGCGTGCCGGACAACCAGGCGGTGGTCGGCGTGTCGATCCCGATTCCGCTGTTCAACACGAACAAGGGCGCGCTGCTCGAGGCGACGCACAAGGCCGCGCGCGCGAATGCCGATCTCGATCGCGAACGCACGCGCCTGCGGCTGGACCTCACGCAGGCGTACGCGAATTTCGAAGCCGCCGCGCAGGAAGCGCAGCGGCTGAAGGCCGACATCCTGCCGGCCGCGCGTCTCGCGCTCGACGCGATGTCGCGCGGCTACGAGCTCGGGAAGTTCAGCTTCCTCGACGTGCTCGACGCGCAGCGCACGCTGTTCCAGGGCCAGTCGCAATACGTGCGCGCGCTCGCCGATGCCCATACGGCCCGCGCCGACATCGGCCGGCTCGTCGGCACGCCGCTCGCACCGGTCGCGCAATAGCGCAACGGACGCCACTCTTACCTGAAGGATCACCATGTCACGCAGCAGAATCCTGATCATCGCGGCGGTCGTGCTCGGCAGTGCCGGGATCGTCATCGGCGCACTCGGCGTCACACGCAACAGCGGCGGCGACGGTGCGGCCGCGGCCGAAGCCGCTTCATCCGCTGAAGCCGCCGGCGAGCGCGGCGGTGTCGTGCTCAAGCGCGGCAAGCTGTCCGTCGAAATCGTGATGACGGAGAAGCCCGGCGACGCGCGCCTCATCGTCTATCCGTTCGTCGACGGCAAGCCGGCCGACAAGGGCGTCATCGTGTCCGGCACGCTGGTTCGCTACGACCGCACGCACGAGCCGTTGCGTTTCGACGCGGCCGGCCAGAAGTTCGTATCCGCGCAGTCGATCGGCAAGCCGCACGTGTTCGACGCGACGATCGACGTGAAGGCGGGCAACGAATCGGCGTCGTTCCCGTTCGCCCGCGCCGACGGCGCGATCGCGCTGACCGACGCGCAGCTCGCGGCTTCGAAGATCGCGCTGGCGAAGGCCGGCCCAGCACAGATCGCGACGCCGTTCCAGTTGCCGGGCGAGATCAAGTTCAACGAGGATCGCACCGCGCACGTGGTGCCGCGCGTGGCCGGCATCGTCGAGCAGGTGTCGGTGTCGCTCGGGCAGAACGTTGCGAAGGGCCAGGTGCTGGCCGTGATCGCGAGCACCGATCTCGCCGACCGGCGCAGCGAGCTGCTGACGGCCGAGCGCCGGCTGTCGGGTGCTCGCGCGACCTACGAGCGCGAGCGCACGCTGTGGAAGGAGCGCATCTCGGCCGAGCAGGACTACCAGCAGGCGCAGGTGCAGTTGCGTGAAGCCGAGATCGCCGTGCAGAACGCGCGGCAGAAGCTCGCCGCGCTGAACGCGCCGGTCGGCGCGGGCGCGCTGAACCGCTACGAACTGCGCGCGCCGTTCGCCGGCACGATCGTCGAGAAGCATGCGACGCCGGGCGAAGCGATCGCCGCCGATGCGAGCATGTTCGTGATCTCCGACCTGTCGACGGTATGGGCCGAGATGGCCGTGCCGGCGCAGCGATTGAACGACGTGCGGGTCGGCCGCGACGCGACGGTCATCGCAACCGCGTTCGAATCGCGTTCGAGCGGCCCGATCGCGTACGTGGGGTCGCTGCTCGGCGAGCAGACGCGCACCGCGCCGGCGCGCGTCGTGCTGCCGAACCCGGACGGCGTGTGGCGGCCCGGGATGTTCGTGAACGTGTCGGTCGATGCGGGCAAGCAGGGCGTGCCGCTCGCGGTCGCGAGCGACGCGCTGCAGGACGTCGACGGCGCACCGTCCGTCTTCGTGCGCTCGTCGAAGGGTTTCGTCGCGCAGGCCGTCGAAACGGGCCGGCGCGACGAACGTGCGACCGAAGTGCTGAAGGGGCTCAAGCCGGGCCAGGAATACGCGGCGTCGAACAGCTTCGTGCTGAAGGCCGAGCTCGGCAAGGGGAGCGCGGAACATGAATGAGCGATACGTGTGTGCCGTGGCACGCCTCGCGGCCCGATATGCGGCCCGCTTTCCGGCCCGCCGGGTGACCGGCCGGGCGGCCCGTCCGTCGAGGGTGACCGTGCCCCGTTTCAAGGAATCCCGTCATGTTTGAGCGCCTGATCCGCTTTGCGATTGCGCACCGCTGGCTCGTGATGCTGGCGATCGCGGCCGTGGCCGCGCTGGGCGTGTTCAGCTACCAGAAGCTGCCGATCGATGCGGTGCCCGACATCACCAACGTGCAGGTCCAGATCAATACGGCCGCGCCCGGCTATTCGCCGCTGGAGGCCGAGCAGCGCATCACCTATCCGGTCGAGACCGTGATGGCCGGCTTGCCAGGCCTCGAGCAGACGCGCTCGATCTCGCGCTACGGGCTGTCGCAGGTCACGGTGATCTTCAAGGACGGCACCGACATCTATTTCGCGCGGCAGCTCGTCAACGAGCGCATCCAGGAAGCGAAAGACAAGCTGCCGGCCGGTATCGCGCCCGCAATGGGGCCGACGTCGACGGGGCTCGGCGAGATCTACCTGTGGACCGTCGAGGCCGACGCCAACGCGCGCAAGCCCGACGGCACGCGCTATACGGCGGCCGACCTGCGCGAGCTGCAGGACTGGGTCATCCGGCCGCAGCTGCGCAACGTGCGCGGCGTGACCGAGGTCAACTCGATCGGCGGCTACGTGAAGGAGTACCGCGTCGCGCCGAATCCGGCCAAGCTGATGTCGTACGGGCTGACGCTCGCCGACGTCGTGCGCGCGCTGGAACGCAACAACGACAACGTCGGCGCCGGCTACATCGAGAAGCGCGGCGAGCAGTATCTGGTGCGCGTGCCGGGCCAGGCGCGCACAGTCGACGACATTGCCAGCATCGTGCTGACCAACGTCGGCGGCGTGCCGGTGCGGATGAAGGACGTGGGGCTGGTCGACATCGGCCGCGAGCTGCGCACCGGCGCGGCGACGTCGGACGGCGAGGAGGTCGTGCTCGGCACGGTCTTCATGCTGATGGGCGAGAACAGCCGCACGGTCGCGAAGGCCGTCGCCGCGAAAATGGAGGACGTGAACCGCACGCTGCCGGCGGGCGTGAAGGCGATTCCCGTGTACGACCGCACGGTGCTCGTCGAGAAGGCCGTCGCGACGGTGAAGAAGAACCTGCTCGAAGGCGCGATCCTCGTGATCGCCGTGCTGTTCCTGTTCCTCGGCAACATGCGCGCGGCGCTGATCACGGCGCTCGTGATCCCGCTGTCGATGCTGATGACCTTCACCGGCATGGTGAACGCGAAGGTGAGCGCGAACCTGATGAGCCTCGGCGCGCTCGATTTCGGGATCATCGTCGACGGCGCGGTGGTGATCGTGGAGAACTGCGTGAGGCGGCTCGCGCACGCGCAGGCCGCCGCGGGCCGGCCGCTCACGCGAGACGAGCGCTTCGCGGAGGTGTTCGGCGCGTCGCAGGAAGCGCGTCGCGCGCTGATCTTCGGGCAACTGATCATCATGGTCGTGTACCTGCCGATCTTTGCGCTCACAGGTGTCGAAGGCAAGATGTTCCACCCGATGGCCATTACCGTCGTGATGGCGCTTGCGGCCGCGATGGTGCTGACCGTCACGTTCATTCCGGCGGCTGTCGCGCTGTTCATCGGCGAGCGTGTCGAGGAGAAGGAGAACCGGCTGATGAGCTGGGCGCGGCGAGCGTACGAGCCGGCGCTCGCCGCATTCATGACGTGCCCGGCGCGCGTGATGGTCGGTGCGGGCGTGATCGTGCTGGCCACGCTCGGGCTGGCCACGCGGCTCGGCAGCGAGTTCATCCCGAGCCTCAACGAAGGCGACCTGGCCGTTGCCGCATTGCGGATTCCCGGCACGAGCCTGTCGCAGTCGGTCGAGATGCAGAAGTCGATCGAGAAGACGCTGAAGGCGCGCTTCCCCGAGATCGAGCGCGTGTTCGCGCGCACCGGCACGGCCGAGATCGCGGCCGACCCGATGCCGCCGAACCTGTCGGACGGCTACATCATGCTGAAGCCGGCCGACAAGTGGCCCGACCCGAAGAAGCCGCGCGACCAGCTCGTGCGCGAGATCGAGGAAGCGCTCGCCGAGCTGCCGGGCAACGCGTACGAGTTCTCGCAGCCGATCCAGCTGCGCTTCAACGAACTGATCTCGGGCGTGCGCAGCGACGTCGCCGTGAAGATCTTCGGCGACGACATGGCCGTGCTGAACCAGACCGGCGAGCAGGTCGCGGCCGCGCTGCAGAAGGTGCCGGGCGCGTCGGAGGTGAAGGTCGAGCAGACCACCGGCCTGCCCGTGCTGACCGTCAACCTCGATCGCGACAAGCTCGCGCGCTACGGCGTGAGCGTTGCGGACCTGCAGGACTCGGTGGCCGCGGCCGTCGGCGGGCAGAAGGCCGGCACGCTGTTCCAGGGCGACCGCCGCTTCGACATCGTCGTGCGGCTGCCCGACGAGCTGCGCTCGGACATCGAGGCGATCAAGCGGCTGCCGATCGCGCTGCCCGCATCGGCGGCCGGCGCCAGCGCGCCGCTCGCGGCAGCGCCGTATGTGCCGCTCGCGGAACTGGCGACGATCGACGTCGCGCCCGGACCGAACCAGATCAGCCGCGAGGACGGCAAGCGGCGGGTGGTCGTCAGCGCGAACGTGCGCGGCCGCGACGTCGGGTCGTTCGTCGCCGATGCGCGTGAGCAGTTGCAGCAGGACGTGCGCGTGCCGGCCGGCTACTGGGTGTCGTGGGGCGGGCAGTTCGAGCAGCTGCAGAGCGCAAGCGAGCGCCTGAAGCTCGTCGTGCCGCTCGCGCTGTTCATGGTGTTCGTGCTGCTGTTCGTGATGTTCAACAACGTGAAGGACGGGCTGCTCGTGTTCACCGGCATTCCGTTCGCGCTGAGCGGCGGTGTCGTGTCGCTGTGGTTGCGCGGGATTCCGCTGTCGATCACGGCGGCGGTCGGCTTCATCGCGCTATCGGGCGTGGCTGTGCTCAACGGGCTCGTGATGATCTCGTTCATCCGCAACCTGCGCGACGAAGGCATGCCGCTCGAGGCCGCCGTGCGCGAAGGCGCGCTCACGCGGCTGCGGCCGGTGCTGATGACGGCACTCGTCGCGTCGCTGGGGTTCCTGCCGATGGCGTTCGCGACCGGCACCGGCGCCGAGGTGCAGCGCCCGCTCGCGACGGTCGTGATCGGCGGTATCCTGTCGTCCACGGCGCTGACGCTGCTGGTGCTGCCGGTGCTGTACCGTGTCAGCCATGCGGTGTCGTGGCGCGCGGCGTTGCGCGGCGGCTTCGGCTCGGGCGTGCTGCGCCGGCTGGGTTTCTTCAAGGGTAATGCGTGATGCGAATTCTGATTGTCGAGGATGAACCGAAGACGGGCGCGTACCTGCGCAAGGGGCTGACCGAGGCCGGCTATGTCGTCGACTGGGTCGAGGACGGCATCACGGGCCAGCATCAGGCCGAGACCGAGGAATACGACCTGCTCGTGCTCGACGTGATGCTGCCCGGCCAGGGCGGCTGGACGCTGCTGCAGAACCTGCGGCGCAGCAAGTCGACGCCCGTGCTGTTCCTCACCGCGCGCGACGATGTCGGCGATCGCGTGAAGGGGCTCGAGCTCGGCGCCGACGACTATCTCGCGAAACCGTTCGACTTCGTCGAGCTGACCGCGCGCATCAAGTCGATCCTGCGGCGCGGCCAGCCGCGCGATTCGAATACGCTGCGCGTGGCCGATCTCGAACTCGACCTCACCCGCCGCAAGGCCACCCGGCAGGGCGACACGATCCTGCTGACCGCGAAGGAGTTCGCGCTGCTGTGGCTGCTGATGCGCCGCGAGGGCGAGATCCTGCCGCGCGCGACGATCGCGTCGCAGGTGTGGGACATGAATTTCAACAGCGACACGAACGTCGTCGATTCGGCGATCCGGCGCCTGCGCTCGAAGATCGACGACGCGTACGACCCGAAGCTGATCCACACCGTGCGCGGCATGGGCTACGTGCTCGAGGCGCGCGGCGGCAGCGCGGCATGATCGCGCGCCTGCTGCCGCGCACGTTGCGCGGACGCCTGACCGCGCTGATCATCCTGTCGACGTCGGTGATCCTCGCGTCGAGCGGCGTCGCGCTGTACGAGGCGCTGAGCAATCGCGTCGACACGACGGCGGCCGAGCAGATGGCCGGCATATCCGCCGCGTTGGGTGCGCATCTGGCCGAAGCACGCTCGACGGCCGACGTCGCGCGCAACATCGACATCTGGATCGACCAGTTGCATGGTCATCCGAACATGGATCTCGCGATCTTCGATGCCACGGGGGCGCGTCTGGTCGGCACGCCCGGCTTCCGCCCGTATGGGCCGCTGATGTCGCTGGATGCGGGACGCGTGCCGGTCGGCGTCGCGCCACCCGGCACGCGGCATCAGTATCTGGTGACGAATGTGCCGCTTGCCGGTGCGGGCACGGGTGCACCCGTGGTGCGTGTCGTGGTGCAGTACGACCGCAGCGCGGACATGCTGCTGCTGCGCACGCATGCTTATACGATCGTCGTGATCGAGGTGTTCGGCGTGGTGCTCGCGGCCGCGATCGCATACGGGATCGCGGCGCTCGGCTTGAGCCCGCTGCGGCGGTTCGCGGCGCGCGCCGAACAGATGTCGACGAGCCGGCTCGCCCATCCGCTGCCGGCGCTCGATACGGCCGGCGAGCTGAAGGAGCTCGAGCACGCGTTCAACGGCATGCTCGAGCGATTGAACGAATCGTTCACGCGGCTGAGCCAGTTCTCGTCGAATCTCGCGCACGACATGCGCACGCCGCTCACGAACCTGCAGGCGGCCGCGCAGGTCGTGCTGTCGCAGCCGCGCAGCGCGGACGAATACCGGAACGTGATCGAGTCGAGCATCGACGAATACCAGCGGTTGTCGCGGATGATCGAGGACATGCTGTTCCTCGCGCGATCGGAGCAGGCCGGCACGTCGATCAGCGTGCGGCGCCTGGATGCGTCGGAAGAGGCGGGGCGCGTCGCGGGCTATTACGAGCCGCTGGCGGAGGATGCCGGCGTGACGGTGAAGGTCGACGGCCATGCGTGGGTCGACGCGGACCTGACGCTGTACCAGCGCGCGCTGAGCAACTTGCTGTCGAATGCGCTGGCCTACGCGCCGCGCGGCAGCATCGTGACGATCGATTGCGTGGAGCAGGGCGGGGCGACGACGATCGCCGTGTCGGATACGGGGCCCGGCATCGAGGCCCGGCACGTCGGAAGGATCTTCGAGCGCTTCTATCGCGTCGATCCTTCCCGGCACAACTCGGCGCAAGGGACGGGGCTCGGCCTCGCGATCGTCCGGTCGATCATGGACAATCACGGCGGCGAATGCGGCGTCGACAGCGACCCGGGCCGGCGTACGACGTTCTGGCTGCGCTTTCCGCGCCGGCCGGCCGAGCCGATACGGCCGGCGGCCATCCATACCTGACACCGCCGGCGGGCACGCCCGCGCGTTCGCCATGAGGCGGCCGCGCGCGGCGCGCCGCTTGCGGTCGTATGACCGGGCATCATCTCTGCGCGGTCAGGTTGTCGTGGTTGTCGGTCTGCGGCTTCTTCTCGCCGCCATGCACCGAAATTCCATGCAGCTCCTTGTTGCGCGCGACGAGCTCGCCGGTCGGCGGGTACTGCGTCTTGCTCACCGGCACGACGCCGTCGTGCTGCGCCTGCTTCAGTTCATTGACAACCTGCGTGCGGGTCTTGCCCTGCGTTTGCGTCTGCGCGAATGCGCCCTGCGTGGCCATGCCGAGCGACAGCGTGGCGGTGACGAACAGTGCTGCGAGTTTTGCGGTTTTCATCGAGTGCTCTCCTTGATCAGGGCCGCCGGGTGGCGAACCATGGACCCAGTATGCGAAAGCAGCCGTGCGTGATCGTGATCGCGAGATGAAAAATGCGTCAGATTGCGTGATGAGGGGCGGTGCCGTTCGGACGCGACCGACATGACGCAATCGTCATGTTCGGGTCATGGGCGCGATGAGCGGGAAGCGGAACATGAAGTCCGCCGATGGTCGATGTGGCCGGCGGCATTCATGCCGTTCGCGATCGCTGTATGGAACGCGTGCGGCGTCGTTCAGACTTTCCTTCCGGACCAAAAAGTGCATCGTCCCGCCATTCGCCTAGCCTTGATCGCAGTCCTGATCGTCCCGCTGTTCTCGGGCTGCGCATCGACACGTTCCGGCACCCCGCCTACTGCGCAGGCCGCGCCCGCCGCTGCGAAAAAGCCGGTGCCGGCCGATCTCATGCCCGGCGAGCAGATCGACTACGCCGGGCATCGTTGCGGCAATCCGAACCTGTACGTAAAGACGCACAACTGCCTGTTTCCGCAACGCACTTCAACGCGCTGATCGTCGGCGCGCGATCAAAAAAAGGCCCGGCACTCGACGTGTCCGGGCCTAACGCGTGACGTGCCGTGCGGCAGCGACTCGCTTGCGTGGTCTGGAACGGGCGCTGCCCGTCACGTTTCCGATCGTAGCGATGCGACGCTTCGCGAACCTGATCGGAACATGAAATTTTCGTCACGCTGCGCGCGTCATGCCGCTGCGGTCAGAACCGGTGGCGCAACCCGAGATTGACGATACCCTGCGTGCGCGTTCCGCCGTAGCCATACGAGCCGATCGACGCCTGCGCCGTTTGCGTACCGCCGTCGAGCGTGCGCTGCTCCCCGTTCGCGCGTTGCCATGCGCCGACTGCATAGAGATCGGTGCGCTTCGACAGCACGTAGTCGGCGCCGGCGGACACCTGATGGTAGGTTGCGCCCGTATCGCCACGGGCGCGCGTGTAGCTGTAGCCGACGCCGACGAGCAGGCTGGGCGTCGCCTGGTAGTTGAAGAAGCCGCGCGCGGTGTCGTACTTCTGCGTGCTGCGGAACGCGGACATCGCATCGGCCTTGTACAGCGCGTTGCTGTAGTCGATGCCGATCGCGAACGGCGCGAAGTTGTAGCGTAATGCGCCGCGCGCGATGCCGATTGATTTCGCGGAGATGTAGCCGCCGTTGACCAGCGACCCGTCGAACGTGCCGTCGGACGTGCCGTTCCAGCCGGTCCGGATGCCGTTGGCGAGCGAGGAACGGTTGGCCGCGTAGTAGTAGCCGCCCGCCACGTCGACCGGGCCGTTGCTGTACGACAGGCCGGCCGACCAGGTTTGCCCGGCGCCGCTCTTGCCGGCCACGCCGCCGAGCGCATACATGCCGACAAACTGGAGTCCGTTGATCACGGGCGACGTGTATTTCACCGCGTTGTCGGTGCGCGACGACGTGTCGTAGTTGTCGACGTCGCCCGGCGTCGCGTAGACACTGCCGAAGTAGAAGTCGCCGGTGACCGGCCACGCGACATCCGCGAGTGCATCGTACTGGCGACCGAGCGTCAGCGCGCCCCAGCGTGCGCTTTCGAGGCCGACGAATGCCTGGCGGCCGAACATCCGGTTGCCCTGCCCGAGCGCGCCGGTGTTCGGGTTGAAGCCGTTTTCCAGCGTGAAGATCGCTTTCAGCCCGCCGCCGAGATCTTCCGAGCCCTTCACCCCGAAGCGGTTGCCGAGCAGATTGCCGTTGCCGAGGCCGACGAGATTCCTGCCGTCCGCGTTGGCGTTCCATACGTACGTCAGCGACGTATCGAACAGGCCGTATAACGTGACTTCCGATGCGTGGGCCGCGTGAGCGGTCGCGAGCAGCGCACCCGACATCATGGCGAGCCGAACTGGAGTTTTCATGGTGTGCCCCTGAAGGTCAAGATGATCGTTTCGTGCATCGATCGATTTCGTGCCGCGCCGGGTACCGGCGGGCGCGGAATGTCGCGATGGCGCTGCCGATTCTGGAAAGCGTTCGGATCGTGAAGGTGAGGGACAAATGAGAAAAATGTCATCGCCGCGTCATACGTGCGGAAATGCGCGACGAATTGTCGTTCGTAGTGCGACGCATACGGTGTCGAGGTGGTGACGAAACCGTCATGCTGCGATCACGATTCCGCACCGCTGCCGGCTCAAAGTGAACGCTCCTGTCACGGATTTCCAGCAAACACGAAGAGGAGAGTGCCATGCGCCATTTCGCGAAAGGAATCGTGCTTGCGGCGTGCCTGATGTCGACGGCCGCGGTGGCGGCCGGCTGGCCGGAGCGAGCGTTGTCGCACGCGTCGGCGCATGACGTCGGCCGGCGCGCGAGCGAGCGGATGCGCTGCGAGTTCGCGGCCGTACCGGCCGGCGAGTGGAGCGCGACGTTCACGCGCGGGCAATGCGAGGTCGGCAACGGCCGGCTGACGTTCGTGCCGGCCGATGCAGGCGGCGGATCGAATGGCGCGGAGAAACGGATCCTGCTCGGCGATATCCGCACCGCATCGCATCAGTCGCGCAAGCTGAAGGAGCAGCTGCAACTGACGTCCGGCGACGAAGTGATCGCGCTGAACGTGCTGACCGACGACGGCACCCGCAAGTCGCGCGAACATGCGATCGACCTGTGGGCCGCGCTGCGCAACGAGGGCGTGACGCCCGTCAACGGCATGCGCATCGTCGATACGTATCCGACGGGCGCGACGACGTGGTAGCCGGTGCGCGGTCGTGCGCGGCTTATCCTGCCTTCACCGATCCCTCGATCAGGAAGAACGCGATGAAGCCGATGAAGAACGCGGCCGTTGCGAACGGTGTCTCAGGTACCTCGTGCGCTTCGACCAGCAGTTCTTCGGTGACGAGGTACAGCAGCGCGACGGTACCCAGCCCGAGCAGCGCTGCGTAGAGGTTGGAAGGAAGTCCGGCGAACGCGGCGTTGCCGGCCACGGCCGCGATGCTCAGCAGCGCCGCGAGCCCGACCGGTACGACGATCGACAGCAGGCGGCCGATGCCCGCGGCCGCGAGCGCCGCGCTGACCGACAGCGCGAGGAACAGCACCTCGAGCGTCAGCGCGACGGTCAGGATGATCCCGCTTTCGTCGCTCGCGGAGAACGCGATCCCGAGTACGAGACCGTCGATGACGAGGTCGATCGCGGTGACGACGATGAGGCTCACGGGCAGCCGCGCCGCTTCGAAGCGCGTCTCGATCGCGCCCGACAGCGCGCGGACCGCGAGCATCAGTGCGATGCCGAGCACGAAGCCGACGACGACCGGAAACAGCGCGTGCGCGCGGTCCTGCGGCAGCAGCTCGAGTGCGGCGGCCGCGAACACGATGCCGCCGGTGAAATGCTGGATGACGCTGGAAGTTTTCGGGCCGGGTGAGCGCCATGCGGCCGCGAGGGCACCGAAACAGGCCGCCAGCAAGGGCGGTAACGTGAGCAGCGCGAGCTTCGCGGTCGGTGTCATGAGGCCTCTCGGACGGTTGGCGTACCGCAGCGGGCTCAGCGTCTGGCCATCCGGCTGCTGGGTACGGGTGGTTCGTACACGCCGGGCATCGCCCCGGCACCAACCGGCGATTGAACACCTTGAAGCCGCTTCAAGGTCAACCCGTTCGATGCAGGGCGCACCGGCAAGCCGGCGCGCCCGTGGCGGTCAAAGCTGCGCGAGCGCCTGGTCGAGATCGGCGAGCAGGTCGTCGATATGCTCGATGCCGATCGACAGCCGCACCGTTTCTTCCTTCACCCCGGCCTTCGCGAGTTCGGCCGGCGACAGTTGCCGGTGCGTCGTCGATGCCGGGTGCGTGGCGAGCGACTTCGTGTCGCCGATGTTGACGAGCCGCGTGAACAGCTTCAGCGCGTCCTGGAACTTCGCGCCGCCGTCGCGGCCGCCCTTCACGCCGAACGTCAGGATGCCCGGTGCGCGGCCCGACAGGTAGCGCGCGACGAGCGGATGGTCCGGGTGATCGGGCAGGCCCGCGTAGTTCACCCATTCGACGTTTTCGTGGCGCGCGAGATGCTGCGCGATCTTCAGCGCGTTGTCGCTGATCCGCTCGATGCGCAGCGCCAGCGTCTCGATGCCCTGCAGGATCTGGAACGCATTGAACGGTGAAATGGCCGCGCCCATGTTGCGCAGCGGCACCACGCGTGCGCGGCCGATATACGCAGCCGGCCCGAACGCTTCCGTGTAGACGACACCGTGATAGCTGACGTCGGGTTCGTTCAGCCGCTTGAAGCGGTCCGCATGCTCGGCCCACGGGAACTTGCCCGAATCGACGATCGCGCCGCCGAGGCTCGTGCCGTGGCCGCCGAGATACTTCGTCAGCGAGTGCACGACGATATCCGCGCCGTGCTCGAACGGGCGCAACAGGTACGGCGACGGCACCGTGTTGTCGACGATCAGCGGGATGCCGTGGCGATGCGCGACTTCCGCGAGCGCGGCGATGTCGGTGACGTTGCCGAGCGGGTTACCGACCGATTCCGCGAAGATCGCCTTCGTGCGCGCGTCGATCAGCGGCTCGAACGACGCGGGGTCGCGCGGATCGGCGAAGCGCGTCGTGATCCCGTATTGCGGCAGCGTATGCGCGAACAGGTTGTAGGTGCCGCCGTACAGCGAACTCGCGGACACGATGTTGTCGCCGGCTTCGGCGATCGTCTGGATCGCGTACGTGACGGCCGATTGCCCCGATGCGAGCGCCAGCGCGCCGATGCCGCCCTCGAGCGCGGCGATGCGCTGCTCGAGCACGTCCGTCGTCGGGTTCATGATCCGCGTGTAGATGTTGCCCTGGACCTTCAGGTCGAACAGGTCGGCGCCGTGCTGCGTGTCGTCGAATGCGTACGCAACGGTCTGGTAGATCGGTACGGCGACCGCGCGCGTGGTCGGGTCGGGACGATAACCGCCGTGCACGGCGATGGTTTCGAGGCGCCAGTTCGATGCGGCCTGATCGGTCATGGGTGCTCCGTCTGTTGTTGTGGTGGTCGAGCGATTATAGGAGCACGTGCGCACCTGCCCTTAGAACGAATGGTTTGTTGCTTATGGCGGGGCGGCGCATAAAATGCCTGTTCCGCAAACAAGGGGTGCGCGATGAATCAGGACCAATGGAACCAGGTGGATGCGTATTTCTCCGCGACGCTCGTGCCATCCGACGACGCGCTCGACGCCGCGCTCGCGGCGAGCGATGCGGCCGGGCTGCCCGCGATCAACGTCGCGCCGAACCAGGGCAAGCTGCTGCAACTGCTCGCGACGATCCGCGGCGCGCGCCGGATCCTCGAGGTCGGCACGCTCGGCGGCTACAGCACGATCTGGCTCGCGCGCGCGTTGCCGCCGGGCGGCACGCTCGTGACGCTCGAACTGAACCCGGAGCATGCAAAGGTCGCGACGCGGAACATCGCGCGTGCCGGGTTCGCGGAAGTCGTGACGGTGGTGGTCGGCAGTGCCAAGGATAGCCTCGCGCGGCTCGTCGATGCGGGTGAAGCGCCGTTCGATTTCATCTTCATCGATGCCGACAAGGACAACAACCCGGTCTATCTCGACGCGGCGCTGAAGCTGTCGTGGCCCGGCACGGTGATCGTCGTCGACAACGTCGTGCGCGGCGGGCGCGTGGCCGATCCGGGCAATCGCGAACCCGACGTGGTCGGCGTGCGCGACGGGTTCGCGCGTCTCGCGGCTGCACCGAACCTCACGACGACCGCCGTGCAGACGGTCGGACAGAAGGGCTGGGACGGGTTCTCGATCTCGATCGTCGGCGCGTGAGGGGATGCGTCAGCGGTTTCCTGCCGCATCGGCCCGTCGATACAGGCGTGGCCACTGATCGTCGAACAGGCCGTTGCAGGTGCCGTGCGTCGCGATGTCGCCGAGCACGAAGCGCCGGCCGTCGAAGATCCATGACGCGGTCGAGCCGCAATCACCGGCACTGCGCAGCCTCACCTTGCTCGACAACGTCGCGCTGGCAGAATCGTAGCCGGCCTCGGTCAGTTCGTTCGCGAACGACGCCGAATCGAGCCCCGCGTTCGCGTTCTCGCCGAAATTCATCGCCGTCGGCGTGAAGGGTGCCGTCCGTCGCGCGCGATACCACAGGTCGGTGTGGTTATACATGCTGCTGGTCTGGCACGGTATCGCAACCAGTGCCTCGTCGGCGGAGATCGCCACGGCGCGCGATGCCTTCCGGCGATCGCTCGCCGACATTTCGTCTTCGACGTCGGCCGCACATTGCTTCACGTCACCGCCGAACTTCGCAAGCACCGCGTCGACGAGCGGGCGTTGCTCGGCGGCCGACAGATCCGCGACGGCCGGTGCCGGCGTGACGGCGGGCGGCAGTGCCGGTGCGGCCGGTACCGACGACGCGGGCCGGGTGCCCGGGCGCAGCAGCGCGGTGACGGTGCCGACCCGGCCCTGCGTGTCGTCGATCAACAGCAGCGCGGCATTCAATCCCGTCAACGGCGTGCGGGCGGTTTGCGCCGACGCCGGATCGCCGAAGCTCAGCAACTGCGCATTGCGCGAAGCGGTGAGCCATGCCGCAACCGTTGCCGGATCGTTGGTGCGGATCCGGAATGGATGCGCGTCGTCATCGTCCGGCTTGCCGCCGAATGCATGCCATTGGGCCGCCATGGCATCGAACGGGCGGCCATCCATGCGTGCGGTGCGCAGGTCCAGCGGCGCCGACGTGTAGAGGTCGAGCGAGGCCTGTGCGTCCGGGCCCGCATCGCGCGTCACGCGCAGGATGAGCCGGGTGCGTGCGTCGTCGATATCGTCGGCGTGGCTTTCGGCAATGCAACGGTTGCCGTTGTCGCAGACGACCGACCAGTTCTTGAAATCGCGCTCGACCGGCGGCCGCGCAAGCGGACGAGCCTGGGCGACGAGCGGGGAAACGGCGAGGAGGGTGGCGATGGCGAGCGAAAGGCGGTGCGACATGACGGTTCGTATCGACTGTGGAAGGGCGGGCGGAAGACGTCGGACTGCAAGCGCATCGTCAGCAAGCGGCGCGGGTCGAAGGCTGCGGCGCATGCGGCGGCGCGCGTTACGGAACAGCGTCGAGTATACCGCCGCAATGTGTTGCGATCGCGACGACGACGCGTAGTGTGCGGTCACGGCGGTTGCTGGCCGGCATGGGTCGGACAAGCGCGGGTGAAAAAAAGGCGCGACGCCCTCAGGCATCGCGCCGTTCACCTTTCATCGTCCGTCGACCACGTCGCGCAGGAACGCATCGAGCATCGCCACGTCGCCCCACGGCCGCTTGTATTCGCGATCGTGCTCGGCATCGGCGAGCATCGTCTCGACGAGCGCGTGGATCGCCGGCCGGCGCGGCCCGTACTCGCTTTCGTTCGCGCTCATCTTCAGCGCGAGCAACGCGTCGAGTTCCGCGCGCGCCGCCGGCTCGTGCACGGTGCCGTCGACGAGATCCACGAAGCGCATCGGCGGCATCCCGAGCCCCGCGTCGATCCAGCGCACCGCGAGCAGCGGCCGCAGCACGTACAGGTACTTCTTGTAACGCACCGTGTCGCCTTGCAGATAGCCGCGAAAGTTCTTCTTCGCCATCGCGAGGTAGTGGTGACGCCCGCGCACCGGCGAGAAGAACGCCGACGCGAGCGACCTGAGCCGCGGCGCCCAGCGCGCGTCTTCGCGATACACGACGGGCGAGTCGAGCCATTCGAGCAGCGTCGGGTTCGAGCGGCGCAGCAGTTGCAGCGCCTTGCGCAGTTCCCAGCCGCTGACGTCGAGCTCGTCGTCGAGCGGCCGCTCGATCACGTCGCGTTGCGACTCGACGCTCAGGTACCAGTCGCGCTTGTGTGCATACACGAAGCGCACGTCGTAATCGCTGTCCGGCGATGCGAACCCCCAGCCGCGGCTGCCCGATTCGCACGCGAAAAGCACGCTCACGTCGTGGCGGCGCTCTACTTCCTCAAGCTCCGCCATCACGCGTGCCCGCACGGCCGGGTCGACCGGATGTGCGCTGCGCACGGCCGTCAATTTTTCCGTTTTCATTGTTGTTGCTTCCTTTTCGTTGTGCGCGGCCGCCGGCCCTCGGCCGCGCACCGCGCTATCCTTTCACGCACACCACCTGGCGCAGCGTATGCACCACTTCGACGAGGCTGCGCTGGGCCGCCATCACCGCGTCGATGTCCTTGTAGGCCATCGGGATTTCGTCGACGACGCCCGAGTCCTTCCGGCATTCGACGCCCTGGGTTGCCTTCACCTGGTCGTCAACGGTGAAGCGGCGCTTCGCTTCGGTGCGGCTCATCGTCCGGCCCGCGCCGTGGCTGCACGAGCAGAAGCTGTCCGGGTTGCCGAGCCCGCGCACGATGAAGCTCTTCGCCCCCATCGATCCCGGAATGATCCCGAGCTGCCCCTTCTGCGCCGACACCGCACCCTTGCGCGTCACGAGCACGTCTTCGCCGAAGTGGCGTTCGCGCTGCACGTAGTTGTGGTGGCAGTTCACCGCGTGTTCGTCGACCGAGAACGGTTTGGCGATCACGCCGCGTGCCGCCCCGATCACCGCGTCCATCATCGCCTGCCGGTTGCGGCGCGCGTAGTCCTGCGCCCAGCCCACCGCTTCGACGTAGTCGTCGAAGTGCCGGCTGCCCTCGGTGAAATACGCGAGGTTGCGATCCGGCAGGTTCGCGATGTGCTGCCGCATGTCGGCCTGCGCGAGCTCGATGAACAGACTGCCGATCGCGTTGCCGACGCCGCGCGAGCCGCTGTGCAGCATGAACCACACGTGGTCCGCTTCGTCGACGCACACTTCGATGAAGTGGTTGCCGGTGCCGAGCGTGCCGAGATGCGCGTAGTGGTTCGTCTTTTCCAGCTTCGGATATTTGTCGACGATCCGCTGGAAGCCCGGCTGCAGCGACTTCCACGATTCGGTCACGGCGGCCGGTGTGCGGTCGCCCCACGCGCCCGGATCGCGGCGGCCCGGCGCGCGGCCGTGCGGCACCGCGCGTTCGATCGCGCTGCGCAGGCCCGCGAGCGAATCCGGCAGGTCGGACGCCGTCAGCGTCGTGCCCGCGGCCATCATCCCGCAGCCGATGTCGACGCCGACCGCCGCCGGAATGATCGCGCCCTTCGTCGGGATCACGCTGCCGATCGTCGAGCCCTTGCCGAGGTGGACGTCCGGCATCACCGCGACGTGACTGAAGATGAACGGCATCTGCGCGGTGTTGCGCAGTTGCGCGCGCGCTTCGTCTTCAACGGCCACGCCTTGCGTCCACATCTTCACCGGCTTGCCGTTCGCCAGTTCCATCACCTGGTAATCCAATTCACTCATGTTCATCACCTTGCTACCTTGTTCACGAGGCACGGCGCCCGTGCGCCGTGCCTGATCGTTCATTACGCGCCCTTGATGCTGACGAGTCCGTTCAGCACCTGGTCTAGACCGCCGAACACCGAGATGCGGTCGATCCGTTCCGCGACGCGCTCGAGCGTTTCCAGCTCCTTGAGCCGCAGCGCGGTCGGGTTTTCTTCCATCACCTTCGCGGTGTTCAACAGCGAACGCGTGGCCGCCGTTTCCTCGCGGCGGCGAATCACGTTCGCCTGCGCGGATTTCTCCGCTTCGACCACCTGCGCGAGGATCGTCTTCATGTCGCCCGGCAGCACGATATCCTTCACGCCGACGCTGCGCACGTCCACGCCGGAATGGCCGAGGCGGGCACGCACCTGCGCGATCACGACGTCGTCGATCGACTGCTTGTCCTCCAGCAGTTCGTCGAGCGAGCGCGTGCCGACGGCCGATCGCAGTGCGAACTGCAGCTCGCGATACAGGTGTTCGACCGGCTTCTGCAACTGGCCGAAAGCATGCAGCACGTCCGCATAGCACCACGTCGCCGACAGGTTCAGCCGCAGCGCGACCTTGTCGCGCGTCAGGATTTCCTGTCCGCCGACCTCGATCGCCTGCAAACGCAGGTCGACGAGCTCGACCGCGACGTCGCGGTTGAAGCGCCAGAACGCTGCCACGCCCGCGTCCAGCAACCGCTCGATCTTGCCGTCGATCTTCAGCACGCCGACGTGGTACGCCGGCACCTGCGCCAGCAGCACGCCCGTCAGGCCCGCCACGCCGCGCGCACGCAGCGCCGGTTGCGCGATGCGCTTCACGAGCGCGGCCGGCAGCATGCTGTCCTGCGCGAGATCGACGCGTTCCAGACGGTGCGCGGTCAGGCCGCGCCAGTACAGCCGGCGCGTGCCCGGCGCCAGGATCTCGACGAGCACGTCGTCTTCGTAGCGCAGGCCCGCTTCATCGTCGGCGAGATCCATCGCGACGAAGTGCTGCGCGAGCACGTCCGGCGCGTCGTGACGCAGGTAGTCGGCCAGTGCCGCGTCGGCGAGCGGCGCGTCGAGACGCGCGGTCTGCACCGACAAACGCTTGAACGGATCGAAGGCCTTGAACACGCCCGGTTCCAGCACCTTCACGAAATCGCCCTCATTCATCAGCAGCGCGCGTTCGTTCTTCTTCACTACATGTCGCATCCACATATTCTTGTCCTTTTCTTCAATGACCGCCGGGTGACGCGCATCGTGCGGATCGCGGGGCGACGCAACCGGGCGGGCGGCGCGCTGGCCCGGCGTCGAAGTGCACGGCGACGCATCCTGCATCGCGTCGTCGTGCGCCTTCGCGCGGGCCGTGCGGCCGTCCGGCCGATCGCGCGGAACCGCAACCGGTCCGACGCGCGGCGGGCCTTGCGGCCCGCACCGGCGGGTACTGCTTCTATCAGAGACTGTCGCTTGCGGACAGTGTTCGAGCGGGATTCGAACCCGCCACCGGCCGGCTTTCGCCGGCTGCTCGACCTGATGAGCTTCCGAACAATGGGCGCCCCGGGATTCGAACCCGGACGAGGCATGCCTGGCGCGCCCGTTTGCCTTCGTCTGCCCATGGCGACATGCGCTGCCGCGACGAACGAGGTTCGGCGGCGGCGCACCAGCAGGGCTTGTTGAACCCTGGCTCGTGGGCCAGCGGGACATCCGGCGCTTTCTACTTAGCGAGGAGCGTGCCAGTGGGTGACCTGATGCTCGATAAAAATCTCAAGCCGTTGAAGTGAAAGGGGAAATTATTTTGAATCGCGGGTGGTGTCGAATATCCGCTGGTGGCTCGATCAGGAAAATTCGATACAATCAGATCGCTTCTTATCCTATGAGATAAACATGCGAAAGACTGTCGCGATCGGCTTTCTCGGTACCGTGCTCGACCAGGGCGGCGGCTCGCAGCGCCGCTGGCGCAACTGGCGGCCGACGATTTCGTTGTGCGAGCAGCGCGACACGCCGATCGACCGGCTCGAACTGTTGCACTCGCCGAACTACGCGCGTCTCGCGAACCGCGTGAAGCAGGATCTCGAGCGCGTGTCGCCGCATACCGACGTGCGGCTGATCCCGATGGAGATTCGCGATCCGTGGGATTTCGAGGAGGTCTACGCCACGCTGCACGATTTCGCGCGTGCCTACCCGTTCGATCTCGACCGCGAGGACTACCTGATCCACATCACGACCGGCACGCACGTCGCGCAGATCTGCTGGTTCCTGCTGGCAGAGGCGCGCTACCTGCCTGCGCGTCTCGCGCAGACGGCGCCGCCGCAGAAGACCGACGAAGGGCCGAGCGGGCCAGGCACGATGTCGGTGATCGATCTCGACCTGTCGCGCTACAACCGGATCGCGCAGCGCTTCACGCGCGAGCGTGACGAAACCGTGTCGTTCCTGAAGGCAGGCATTGCGACACGCAATGCGCGCTTCAACGCGCTGATCGAGCAACTGGAGCGCGTGGCCGTGCGTTCGCGCGCGCCGATGCTGCTGGTCGGGCCGACGGGCGCCGGCAAGTCGTTTCTCGCGAAGCGCGTGTACGAGCTGAAGCGCGGCCGCCATCGGCTCGCGGGGCCGTTCATCGAGATCAACTGCGCGACGCTGCGCGGCGACGCGGCGATGTCGACGCTGTTCGGCCACGTGAAGGGCGCGTTCACCGGCGCGCAGTCCGCGCGTGCCGGGCTGCTGCGCGCGGCGGACGGCGGCCTGCTGTTTCTCGACGAGATCGGCGAACTCGGGCTCGACGAGCAGGCGATGCTGCTGAAGGCGATCGAGGAGAAGCGTTTCCTGCCGGTCGGCGCGGACGTCGAGGCGACCAGCGATTTCGAGCTGATCGCGGGCACGCACCGCGACCTGCGGCAAATGGTGGCGGCCGGCACGTTCCGCGAGGATCTCTACGCGCGGATCAACCTGTGGACGTACGAGTTGCCGGGGCTGGCCGAGCGCCGTGAGGACATCGAACCGAACCTCGAATTCGAGCTCGACCGTTTCGGCCGCGAGCAGGGCGAGCAGGTGCGGTTCAACGTCGAGGCGAAGCGGCGCTATCTCGCGTTCGCCGCGTCGCCACGTGCGGCGTGGGCCGGCAACTTCCGCGAGCTGTCCGCGTCGGTCACGCGGATGGCGACGTTGGCCGATGCCGGGCGGATCACCGAAGCGCTTGCCGAACAGGAAGTCGAGCGGCTGACGCGCACGTGGTCGTCGCCGGGCGGAGCGGGTGCGTCCGAAGCGTGTGTCGACGCGGTGTTCGGTGCGCGTGCGGCGGAACTCGACCTGTTCGACAGTGCGCAGCTCGAACGCGTGCTCGACGTGTGCCGCGTGTCGGCAAGCTTGTCGGAAGCCGGGCGCACGCTGTTCGCGGTATCGCGGCGGAGCAAGAAGCAGCCGAACGATGCGGACCGGCTGCGCAAGTATCTCGCGCGGTTCGGGCTGGATTGGGAGGGCGTGCGGCAGGCGCTCGACGGGGCATGACGCGTCCGGTGGCGCGGGCGCCGCGTGCAGCCGGAGCGCACGGCACGCGGTCATCGATCGGGAAGGGTTACGCCGCCGCTGCGTCGTGAAACGGCGCCAGGAATGCCCACTCCGGTTGCGCAGCTGCCACATCCGCGAGCCCGCGGGCGAATGCGTGTGCCGGCAGCCACGGATACCCGAACGCCGCGTGCAGCGCATCGAGTTTCACCGACTGCGGATCGTCGATCGTATCCATTCGTGCGATATGAATGTGCAGCGCGGCAATCCGCGCGGCGTGTTCGCTTTCGCCGTTGCCCGCGAACTGCCAGCGATACGTGCCGTGCCCGATCCGCAACGCGCCGTTGTCTTTCTGGCGCATCACGACGAGCCACGACATCCCGCTGACGCCGTGCGGGTCGACTTCCGGTGCCGCGCACACGTAATAGGTCCGGCACCGTTCGAACCGCTCGCCGAATTCCTCGACCAGCGTGCGCGCAATCGCAGCCGCGCCCGTTACGCGCGGCGGAAAATCGATATCGTCGTTCGCGAGCGAAAAGCTCAGCTCGGCATCGGCCGCGAAGCAGTCGGCGATCAGCGCGGGACGGTTCAGGTCCTTCGCACGCAGATAGCATTCGAGCAGCGCGCGAACCGATGCGGGATGAAGCGGAAAGGGCATGGACGAGCCTCCTGTGTCGGGAAACCGGGGCATAGGCGCCGGCCGGGCCGAGCCCAGGGCGGAGGTGCCTTTGCCGTATAATTTCGTTTCAAAGCTAAATTCGCATGACCGTACGGAGCGTCGAAGTCATGGCCAAGCAGCAAGAGGAGTCCGTTCTGACCATTACCAACCCGGCCTGCCTGATCGACGGCACGGACACGGAATTTCGTCACCTGATCAACGGGCTGCTGCCGTTCGCGGCCCGCCTGCTGTCGGTGCGCGACGGCTTCGGCTCGCTGATCGGCCTCACTGGCATCCAGTATTCGCTGCTCGTCTCGGTTTCGCATCTGTCGCACGACGATGTCGTGACCGTCAACCGTCTCGCCGATCACCTGCACCTGAGCGGCGCATTCGTCACGATCGAGACCGGCAAGCTGAAGAAGCTCGGCCTGATCGACAAACGCTCGGACCCCGACGACAAGCGCAAGATGCGGCTCACGGTCACGCCGGCCGGCGCGAAGCTGCTGAAGGCGTTCGCCGAAACGCAGCAGCGCATCAACAACGTGCTGTTCGAGGGCGTGACGAAGACCGAATTCAAGGCGCTCTGCTCGGTGATCGACCGCCTCGTCACCAATGGCGACCGCGCGACGCTCGATCTCGCCCACCTGATCGCGCGCCAGGAAAAAGGCTGACGCGTACCGGCCGCGGGATCGCCCGCGATCGCCGGCCGGCCTGACGCATCGGCCGTGCTCAGTGCGCGGCCCACTCGATCGTATTCAGGTCGACCCCGTCGAGATGCATGTCCCACAGTGGGCTCAGCTCACGCAGCTTGCCGACCGTGTCGCGCACCTGCGCGATCACGCTGTCGACTTCGGCTTCGGTCGTGAAGCGGCCGAGCGTGAAGCGGATCGAGCTGTGCGCGAGTTCGTCGCTGCGGCCCAGCGCGCGCAGCACGTACGACGGCTCCAGCGATGCCGATGTACATGCGGAGCCTGACGACACCGCAACACCCTTGATTCCCATGATCAGCGATTCGCCTTCGACGAAATTGAAGCTGACGTTCAGGTTGTGCGGAATCCGGCGGCTGAGATCGCCGTTCACGTAAACCTCGTCGAGCGTCGACAGGCCGGCCAGCAGCCGGTCGCGCAAGGCGCCGACACGGCGACTTTCTTCTGCCATCTCTTCCTTCGCGAGCCGGAACGCCTCGCCCATCCCGACGATCTGGTGCGTCGGCAGCGTGCCCGAGCGCATCCCGCGCTCATGGCCGCCGCCGTGCATCTGCGCTTCGATCCGCACGCGCGGCTTGCGGCGTACATACAGCGCGCCGATTCCCTTCGGGCCGTAGACCTTGTGTGCGGTCACCGTCAGCAGGTCGACGTTCAGCGCATTCACGTCGACCGGAATCTTGCCGGCCGCCTGCACCGCGTCGCAATGGAACACGATGCCGCGCGCACGGCACAGCGCGCCGATCTCGGCCACCGGCTGGATCACGCCCGTTTCATTGTTCGCGAGCATCACCGACACCAGGATCGTGTCGGCGCGCAGCGCCTGCTGCACGGCATCGAGATCGAGCAGGCCGTCTTCCCGCACGTCGAGGTACGTGACGTCGAAGCCTTGGCGTTCGAGTTCGCGACACGTATCGAGTACGGCCTTGTGCTCGGTCTTCACCGTGACGAGGTGCTTGCCCTTGCCCTGGTAGAAGTGCGCCGCACCCTTGATCGCGAGGTTGTTGCCCTCGGTCGCGCCGGACGTCCACACGATTTCGCGCGGGTCGGCGCCAAGCAGTGCGGCGACGTGCGCGCGCGCTTCCTCGACGGCCTGCTCCGCCTCCCAGCCGTAACTGTGGCTGCGTGACGCCGGGTTGCCGAACTGCTCGTGCAGGAACGGCACCATTTTGTCGACCACGCGCGGATCGACGGGCGTCGTCGCGCTGTAGTCCATGTAGATCGGACGGGATTGCATCGATGCGGCTCCGGAAAGCGGTGTCTCCCGCGGTGCCGGAAAGCACCGGGGAATCGGGTAGCCGCAGTGTACGTGGACATTCCCGGACGCCGCGCAACATCCATCCCATCAGTAGGGTCGTCTTTCAAACAAAGCTTTCAAGTTCAGGGTTTACGACAACTTGAACCCGCCTTTGTGTTTACATTTAATAAAAGCTAAATAACAAAGCTAAATCACGATACATTGTTGGGCCGGATTCCACTGCGGAATCCGGCGATGCAACCCAAGGAGGATGAGATGAGCGAGAACCATGCCGGAACCGGCGCCGGTGCCGACGAGCAGCGACGCTTTCGCGCGGCGCTGTCGATGTTCGCGACGGGCGTCGCGGTGATTACCGCCCCGCGCAAGGAAGGGATGCCGATCGGCATCACGGTCGCGTCGTTCAATTCGGTGTCGCTGGATCCGCCGCTGATCCTGTTCTCGGTCGACCGTCGCAGCCTGAGCCTCGGCGACCTGGCCGGCGCAGGCGGCTATGCGGTCAACGTGCTCGACGAGACGCAGCAGCATCTGTCGAACTGCTTCGCGAAAGCGAACGGCGACAAGTGGGGCTGGCGTGCGGACGCGGCCGATGACGATGGCGCGGTGCTGCTGCCCGATGCGCTCGCGACATTCGAATGCGAACCCTATGCGCAGTACGACGGCGGCGATCACGTGATCTTCGTCGGCCGCGTGACGCGGCACTGCGCGCGTTCGGAAGGGCGCCCGCTGATTTTTTTCGGCGGCCGCTACCGCACGCTCGACGGCATGCACGCGCCGTCTGCCTGAATGCAACCCACGCTTCATTCCACCCTGGAGGACACCATGATCAAGAACGGGACTCAGCACATCGCGTCGCTGCGCGACGGGCGGCAGGTCTACCTGAATGGCCAGCCGGTCGGCGACGTGACCGCGCACGCGGCATTCCGCAATTCGATCCGCAGCTACGCGAGCCTGTACGACTACCAGGCGCGCGACGAGAACGTCGAGAAGATGACGTTCGTCTCGCCCGACTCGGGCCACCGCGTCAGCCGGATCTGGCAACTGCCGACGTCCTATGACGAACTCGTCGAGCGCCGTGCCGCGCTGGAAGCGTGGTCGGAGCTGCATTACGGCTTCATGGGGCGTTCGCCGGACCACGTCGCATCCTGTCTCTCCGGCATGTTCATGGGCGCCGACGTGTTCGAGCAATACGATCCGGCGCGCGCGGGCGCGCTGCGCGACTACTACCGCTATGCACGCGACAACGACTTGTTTCTGACCTACGTGATCGTGAATCCGCAGGCGAACCAGTCGAAGTCCGCACACGAGCAGGAGGACAAGTACCTAGCGGTCGGCATCGTCGATCAGGATGCCGAAGGCATCACGGTGCGCGGCGCGAAGATGCTCGCGACGAGCGGGATCATGGCGAACGAGGTGTTCTGCAGCTGCATCCAGCCGCTGCGCGAAGGCGACGAGATGTACGCGCTGTCGTTCGCGGTGCCGATGAACGCGAAGGGCATGAAGATCCTGTCGCGCAAGTCGTACGAGGAGAACGCGACGTCGGTGTTCGACAACCCGCTGTCGAGCCGCTTCGACGAGAACGACGCGGTGCTGTATTTCGACGACGTGAAGGTGCCGTGGGAACGGATCTTCGTCGCCGGCAACACGGCGATGTGCGCGAAGCAGTTCCACGCGACGCCCGCGCACGTGTACCAGAACTATCAATGCCAGGTGCGGCTGATGACGAAGCTGCGCTTCCTCGTCGGGCTCGGGTTGAAGATTTCCGAGGTCAACGGCACGAATACGTTCCCGCAGGTGCGCGAAACGCTGGGCCAGCTCGCGGCAGAAGCGTCGATGGTCGAGGCGTGGGTCTACGGGATGGAAGCGAAGGGCACCGTCGTCAACGGTTTCTACGTGCCCGATCGCAACATGCTGTACGGCTCGCAGGTCGTCACGCAGCAGCTCTATTCGAAGGTGCTCAACACGCTGCGCGAGCTCGCCGGCGGCGGCATGATCATGCTGCCTTCCAGCGTGCGCGACTTCGAGAATCCCGACCTGCTGCGCATCATCGAGAAGACGCAGAAGTCGCCCGTGTGCTCGTCCGAGGAACGCGTGAAGTTCTTCAAGCTCGCGTGGGATGCGGTCGGTTCCGAATTCGCGTCGCGCCACAACCAGTACGAGCTGTTCTATGCCGGCGCGTCGTTCGTCACGAAGGGGCACGCGTATCGCACGTACGACTGGCAGCGCGCGTCGCATCTCGTCGATTCGATGCTCGGCAGCTATTCGTTGAACCAGGAACTGTCGACGCCGCGCGCCGCCTGAGGCGTCGTCGCGCGTCCGACTCACCCGCTATCGCCACAGGAGAGACAGATGGCCATCAACAAGCTTCACGACGAATTCCATACGCTGGACATGCAACGCGACTGGCGGCTGCCCGAAGGTTATGACCCGGCGTCCGGCGCGCAGGAGCTGATCCTGTCCGGCGCGCTCGACACCGAGCGCAAGCGCGGCAGCCGCACGCGCCTGCTGCGCCTGCCTGCCGGGCTGCATACGAAGAAGCCGTTCGTGCACGACTACTGGGAAGAAGTGTTTCTCGTCGAGGGCGACCTGACCGTCGGCAACGACGAGCACGGCAACGGCGGGTCGCCGTTCAAGGGCTACACGTACGCGGTGCGTCCGCCCGGCGCGTGGCACGGCCCGTTCAAGTCGAACGGCGGCTGCGTGCTGCTGGAGATCCACTACTACGACCCGGCGTAAGCACGACCGATCAACGACACACGGCGGGCGGCAGCGCGCAGCACGTGCGCTGCCCGCCACGAGGAGGATTCGATGAAAACCATCACGTTCGCGATCGACGGTCGCGACGGCCGCACCGAGCGCGTGATCACAATCGACACGCTCGTGATCGCGGGCTGGACCGGCCGCGACACGGTCGCGATGGAGAAGCACATCCGCGAGCTGGAGGAACTGGGCGTCAAGCGCCCGGCGACGACGCCGGTGTTCTACCGCGTCGCGGCCGATCGCCTCGATCCATCGCCTGCGATCCAGGTATCGGGCGGGCAAAGCAGCGGCGAAGCGGAATTCGTGCTGGTGCGCGACGGCGGCGAGACGTTCGTGGGCATCGCGTCCGACCATACCGACCGCGAGGTCGAGACCTACGGGATTACCGTGTCGAAGCAGATGTGCGGCAAGCCGTGCGCGAACACGCTGTGGAAGTTCGACGACGTGGCCGGGCACTGGGATCAGCTCGTGCTGCGCGCATACGCGACGATCGACGGCGAGCGCGTGCTGTACCAGGAAGGCAAGGTGACTGCGATGCGCGCACCGGACGACCTGCTCGCGCAGTTTGCACGCCATGACGGCCGCTTCGTCGACGGCACTGCGATGCTGTGTGGCACGCTTGCGGCGATCGGCGGCATCCGGCCGGCCGAGCGGTTCGAGGTCGAGCTGGAAGATCCGGTGCTGGGGCGCACGCTGCGGCATGCGTATGCGGTGGACGCGCTGCCCGTGGCGGGCTGACGCGGTAGCAGCGCGCGGTAGCAGCGCGCGCCAGCACTCAGGCGCGGCAGATCGCGATGATCTCCGCGCTGGTCGCTTCGTCGAACGGCGCGTGCCGCCAGTCGCCGTACCAGTCGGCCGACGAGAATCCGGCTGCGATCACGCGTGCCAGCAGGTCGGGCTGCGCGACGAATCGCAGCCGGCTCGTGTTCGTCAGCACCGTGCCGTCGCGGCGGAAGCGGTAGTGCGTGTCGAACGTCACGATCGCACCGTCCACCGAGCGCACCGCATGATGAAGATCGACGATGCCTGCCTCGCGCGACTCGACGCTGCGTGCCGAATGCTCAGGCGTCCATGCAAGCCACGGCTGGATGCGCGGATTGCGGGTGTCGAACAGGAAACGGCCGCCGTCGGCGAGCACACGTCGCACGCCTCGCAACGTCGTGTCGATTTCGGTGTCGGTCAGCAGGCACTGGAACGCATGCCCGGTCATCACGACCGCATCGAACGGTGGTGCGCCGGGCGGCAGGCTGTCGAGCGCGCACGCGAGCCAGCGCACGGTGTCGGCGCCGGGCTGGCGCCGGGCGTATTCGATCATCGCCGGCGCGGGATCGATCGCGACGACGTCGTGCCCGGCTGCCGCGAGCCGGCGTGCGAACGTGCCGGTGCCGCAGCCGAGATCGAGGATGCGCTGCCGTGCGCTGCCGATCACGGACGCATAGAACGCGAAATCCTGGTCGCCCGCGTTGAACAGGTCGTAGATCGCGACGAGGCGCGGGTCGGTGTAGAGGGCTTCGCCGGCGGGCGCGGCGGCAGACGTCATGCGGCCGCGCATCAGCGCTGCTGCACCGCCACGCGCAGCCCGAGCGCGATGAAGATCGAGCCGATGATCTTCCCCTGCCAGCGCGTGAGCCACGTGAGCCGCTTCACGATGCGGCCGAGCGGGCGGATCGAGCACGCGATCAGCGTCGTGTAGAGCGAGCTGAGCACGACGAAGATCAGCCCGAGCACCGCGAACTGCACGAACGTCGAGCCGCGTTCCGGATGCACGAACTGCGGCATGAACGCGAGGAAGAACAGCGCGGTCTTCGGGTTCAGCACTTCGGCGGGAATCGCCTGCAGGTAAGCCTTGAGCGGCGTGACGGGCGACACGCTCGGCAGCGACGGATCGGACGGCTTCTCGAGCAGCGCGCGCACGCCGAGGTAGATCAGGTACGCGGCGCCGACCACCTTCACGACGTTGAACGCGAGCGCCGACGTCATCAGCAGCGCCGACAGGCCGACCGCCGCGAACAGCGTATGCACGAAATCGCCGCTGGCGACGCCGAGTCCGGTCAGGATGCCGGTCCTGCGGCCGCCCTGGACGGTGCGGCTCAGCACGAGCAGCACGGCGGGGCCGGGAATCAGGAACAGGCCCAGGACGACGGCCGTGAAGGTGGTCAGCGTGGTCAGGTCGAACATGGCGGCTCCGGAAAGTGGGCGCAGCGGCGGGGGATCGGGGCATTGTATTCGCTTCGCCGCGCGGCTGCAGACGCGGCCCGGTCACCCGGCCGGCGGCAGGGCCGCACCGGTGCCTTTCTGGTATAAGCACGAAAGGGCGCGCAGGCAGCGCGTCCGGCTTTCTCCATCGTCCACCGTTTCATGCGCAAGCTTCCACCGACCACCGATCCCGCAGCGGATGACGAAGTCTTCCACGTGCCGCGTCCGCTCGTCGTGTTCGGCGGCTCGGTCGTCGAGCCCGAATGGCGGCTGGAGCGGCACAGTCATCCGCAGGCGCAACTGCTCTATACGCTGAGCGGCGTCATCTACTGCGAGATCGACGGCGGCGTGTGGAGCGCGCCGCCGCAATGCATGGTGTGGATTCCGGGCGACGTCCCGCACGCGGCACGCGGCTCGGCCGGCGCGACCTTCTACGCGGTGCTGGTCGAACCCGACGCCGCGCTCGACCTGCCGGCGCGTTGCTGCACGCTGTCGGTGTCGCCGCTGCTGCGCGAGCTGCTGCTGAAGGCGGCGAGCTTCCCGAACCTGTACGACGTCGACGGGCCGCAAGGGCGATTGATCGCGACGCTCCTCGACGAACTCGTCGCGGCGCCGGTCGAGGATCTGTATCTGCCGATGCCGGCCGACCGGCGGCTGCGCAAGCTGATCGACCATCTGCTCGACGATCCGGCCGACAAGTCGCCGCTGCCCGAACTCGCGCGGCGCGTGGGCATCAGCGAGCGCAGCCTGACGCGGCTCGCGGCGAAGGAACTCGGGATGAGCCTCGGCGACTGGCGCCGGCGGCTGCACGTCGCGCTGTCGCTGCGGATGCTGACGACCGGGCGCCGCGTGCACCAGATCGCGATCGATCTCGGCTACGAGAGCGCGAGCAGCTTCGTGACGATGTTCCGCAAGGCGACCGGCAAGTCGCTGACGCAATTCCTGACCGACCGGCAACGCTGAACGATGAAGGCCGTGCCGCCCCATGCGTGCGCGATTGGCCGGATTGAGCAAGCGGTTGGCCGGGACGATAAATGACGCCGCAGGCCTCGATCCATAAAATGAGAATCGTTCTCATCTGGAGGCCGACATGCAAATCGTCACGACTGACTTCCCGTTTGTCTGGTTGCGTTACACCGGTTCGACGCACACCGACCCCGCCCGCCTGATCGCCGAGCTCGACGCGTTGCTGGCGCGTCGCGAACCGTTCGTTCTTCTGACCGACGATGCGCCGTCCGGAGACGATCGCGGCGGGGACGATCACGACCTGCGCAAGCAGCTCGCGAAGTGGAGCAAGGCCAACCGCGCGCAGTCGCGCGAATGGATCCCCGCGATGATCGCGATCGAGCCCGACGCGGCGCGGCGTGTGGCGCTCAACGCATTCTCGGGTGCGTTCGAGAAGGTGTGGGGCTATCCGCTGAATGCGGCTGCCACGCGCGACGACGCGCTCGCGCTGGCGCAGCGGCTGCTCGACGAACCGGCGCGGCGCGCCGTGGCGGCGAACGGCTGAACCCACTGTGCCGCGCCGGCGGCGCGGCGTTCCTCGAAACGCATGCACGGTGCGCGAACGCGCGCCGCTGCATGCGGCCAACATGCAGGGGTGTCCGGTGGACAATCCGATCCGCGCGATGCGCATCTTCACGCGCATCGTCGAAATGAACAGCTTTACGCGTGCAGCGCAGGCGCTCGGCATTTCGCGCGCCACCGCGACGCGGACCGTGCAGGAGCTCGAAACGGCGCTCGGCATGCCGTTGCTGGTGCGTACGACGCGCGCGCTGCGGGCGACGCCCGAAGGCGATGCGTATTATCGGCGCTGCGTGCGCATCACGGCGGACGTCGACGAGCTCGAAGCCAGCATCCGCGGCGCCGCGCTGCATCCGAGCGGGCCGCTGCGCGTCGAGTTGCCGGCGGCGGTCGCGGACGCGATCGTGCTGCCGGCGCTCGGCGCGTTTCATGCGCGGCATCCCGATCTGGTGCTGACGCTGGGTGTATCCGGGCGCGCGGCCGATCGCGTCGGCGATGCGATCGACTGCAGTGTCCGGCTCGGCGAACTGCCCGATTCGTCGCTCGTCGCGCGCCGGCTCGGCATGCTCGAGCGCGTGACCTGCGCGAGCCCCGCGTATCTCGACCGCCACGGCGTGCCGCGCGCGCTCGACGATCTGGCCTCGCATCGCGCGGTCAGCCTGTCGTCGGTGCCGGGCCAGCGCACGGCCGAGCTCGATTTCCTCGTCGATGGCACGGTGCGCAAGATGCGGATGGACGGGATCGTCAGCGTGGACGACGAGCCCGCGTATCTGGCGTGCGGCATGCACGGCCTCGGGCTGATCCAGCCGCCGCGTGTCGCCGCGCAGTCGCTGATCGATGCGGGGCGGTTGTGCGAAGTGCTGCCGCGCTGGCGGCCCGACGCGATCGCGGTGTCGGCCGTGTATGTGAAGCGGCCGCACGTGTCGCCCGGCGTGCGCGCGTTCGTCGAATGGATCGGCGAGCGTTTCGAGGCGGCGGTGAGCGGCCATGCAGGCATGATCACCGCTCGGGTGTGGCGGCATACGGTGCGTGCCGCGGACAGGGTTGACCAGGTGGACGCCCAGATGGCCGCAGCTTGATCAGCAAGTGTCGGGTCAGGCGCGGTCAATGGTTCGCAATCGTCGTGGGTGCGCTCGCTTGACCGACGAGATAACGGAAGCGCATCGATGATCCCGCCGGGTTGCCGCGGCGGAGCGGACGGCGGCGGCCCGGCGCGAATCCGGCGGCTGCCGGCTCATATGAAAGTGTCAATATTCTGGCGATTATTTGACGAAACAGCTGAAATATTGGCTCTTTTGACCGAGCCGCACGTTTGTCTCTCATGAATCGACGTGCGTCGTTTCCTGCGTTCCGATCACTGTCCCAGCTCGTCCGCCAGAAAATCGACGAACGCCCGAATCCGGGCGGACATCTGGTGACGCTGCGCATACACCGCATAGATGTCGGCGCTCGGCGTCTCGTGGTCGGGCAGCACGACGACCAGGCGGCCGTCGGCGAGATAGTCGCGCAGATCCCATTCCGCGCGCATCAGGATCCCGTGCCCGTCGAGCGCCCATTTCACGGCGATCTCGCCATCGTTCGTCGTCAGGTTGCCGTTGATCCGCACGGCCTCCGTGTGGCGTGCCGTGCCGCGCCCGCTCGACAGGCGCCAGATTCCGTAACCTTCGTCCCCTTGCCGGATGCCGATGCAATTGTGGCGCGTCAGGTCGTGCGGCGTCGTTGGTGTGCCGTGCTGCGCGAGATACGCGGGCGCCGCGCACAGCAGCCGGCGGTTCGGCGCGAGCCGCCGCGCGACGACCCGCGTATCGGGCGGCTCGCCGAAGCGGATGCATACGTCGAACGCGTCGTCGGTGAGCGGCGGCGGCATCACCGACAACTGCAGCTGCACCGACACCTCCGGATAACGCGCGACGAAGCGCGAGATAGCGGGGCCGACCTGGTTACGCCCGAAGCCGAGCGTCGCGTTCACGCGCAGCAGCCCCTTCGGGCGCTGCTTCGCGCTGCCGAGCAGTTCGCCGAGTTCGTCCATCTGGTCGAGGATCCGGCGCGCGTAGTCAAGATACACGTCGCCTTCGGGCGTCAGCATCATGCGCCGCGTCGTGCGGTTCACGAGCGTCACGCCCGCGCGCCGCTCCATCTGCGTGAGCCGCTTGCTGACGGCTGCCGCGGTGAGCCCGAGTTCGCGCGCGGCCGCGCTCAGGCTGCCCGACGCGGCCAGCGTCGAGAAGAAGCCGAGATCGGCCGGCTGGACGGTATCCGCCATGTCGCGATTCATGAATTAAAGTTAAAGATGCTTTGAGTCTAGCACCGGTTCCCGCACTGTCGGTTCGGTAAAGTGAATCCACGCTGACGATCAATCGAGGATGTGCGCATGAAGACCTACCGTATCGCAACGATTCCCGGCGACGGGATCGGCAAGGAAGTGGTGCCTGCGGCCAAGCAGGTGCTGGAAGCGCTGGCCCGCGGCAGCGACCGCTTTGCGTTCGAGTTCGAGGATTTCGACTGGGGTGCCGACTACTACCGCCAGCACGGCGCGATGATGCCGGCCGATGGCCTCGACGCCTTGCGCGGCAAGGACGCGATCCTGTTCGGCTCGGCGGGCGACCCCGACGTGCCGGATCACGTGACGCTGTGGGGGCTGCGCCTGAAGATCTGCCAGGGCTTCGACCAGTACGCGAACGTGCGCCCGACGCGCATCCTGCCCGGTATCGACGCACCGCTGAAGCGCTGCGGGCCCGACGACCTGAACTGGGTGATCGTCCGCGAGAACTCCGAAGGCGAATACGCGGGCGTTGGCGGCCGCGTGCACCAGGGTCACCCGATCGAGGCCGCGACGGACGTGTCGATCCTCACGCGCGCCGGCGTCGAACGCATCATGCGCTTCGCGTTCCGGCTCGCGCAGTCGCGCCCGCGCAAGCTGCTGACCGTGATCACGAAGAGCAACGCGCAGCGGCACGCGATGGTGATGTGGGATGAGATCGCGAAGCAGATTGCGCGGGAATTCCCCGACGTCACGTGGGACAAGGAGCTCGTCGATGCGGCGACCGCGCGCATGGTCAACCGGCCGGCGTCGCTCGACACGATCGTCGCGACCAACCTGCACGCGGACATCCTCAGCGATCTCGCCGCCGCGCTCGCGGGCAGCCTCGGCATCGCGCCGACCGGCAACATCGATCCCGAGCGCCGCTATCCGTCGATGTTCGAGCCGATCCACGGCTCCGCGTTCGACATCATGGGCAAGGGGCTCGCGAATCCGGTCGGCACGTTCTGGTCGGTCGTGATGCTGCTCGAACATCTCGGCGAAACGGCAGCCGCCGCGCGCGTGATGCAGGCGATCGAGGCCGTGACGGCCGACCCGTCACTGCATACGCGCGACCTCGGCGGCAGCGCGACGACCGCGCAGGTGACGGCGGCTGTGTGCGAGCGCGTCGCGAACGCGGTGGTCGCAGCCTGATGACAAGGGTGGCGATGTGCAGGCGGGCCGCGACATAGCGGCCAGCGACGAGCGACCAACGGCGGCGCGTGTGCGCAACCGGTTACCGCGCGTCGCCCGTTCATCGTCCCCGGGATTTTCCTGCCCCGAGACTCGCGCGCCCGACGCGAGCCGGGCGCGCCGGCTCACGCGTTTCGCCGCGGCGCCGGCGAGCATTCATACACCGAGCACGACTCGACGGCTCGACCTCGAAGGAGGAGACACATGCAAGCGGATCTGGAAACCCGCGTCGCGCGGAAGCTGATGTGGCGCATCATTCCGTTCGTGATGCTGCTTTACTTCGTCAGCTTTCTCGATCGCGTCAACGTCGGCTTCGCCGCGATGACGATGAACAAGGCGATCGGCCTGTCGCCGACCGCGTTCGGGTTCGGCGGCGGCCTGTTCTTCATCGGCTACTTTCTGTTCGAAGTACCGAGCAACCTGATCCTCCATCGCGTCGGCGCGCGCATCTGGATTGCGCGCGTGATGATCACGTGGGGGATCGTGTCGGCTGTATCTGCATTCGCGTCCGGGCCCACGAGCTTCTACGTGCTGCGTTTCCTGCTCGGCATGGCCGAAGCCGGGTTCTTCCCCGGCATCATCCTGTACCTGAGCCTGTGGTTTCCCGCGAAGCAGCGCGCGGTGGCCGCGGCGTGGTTCATGGCGGCCGCGCCGATCTCGACCGCGATCGGATCGCCGCTGTCGGGCGCGATCATGCAGATGCCGCCGATGTTCGGGCTCGCCGACTGGCAGATGCTGTACATCATCGAAGCGCTGCCGGCGGTCGTGCTCGGCTTCGTCGTGCTCAGGTGCCTGACCGATGCGCCGTCGAAGGCCGCGTGGCTGCGCGCGGACGAGCGCGACTGGCTGGTCGCGAGGTTGAAAGCCGAAGCCGATGCGCGCCACACGCATGCCGGGCATACGGCCGGCGCGTGGCAGGCGCTGCGCGACCCGCGCGTGCTGGCGCTCGCGCTGATCTACTTCGGCACGTCGGCGGGGCTGTACACGCTCGGCCTCTGGGCGCCGCTGATGGTCAAGCAGTTCGGCTTCACCGCGCTGCAGACGGGGTTGCTCACCGGGGTTCCGAGCATCGCCGCCGTCGTCGCGATGATCGTGTGGGCGCGGCACTCGGATCGCACCGGCGAGCGCACGTGGCACGTCGTGGTTCCGTGCGTGCTCGCGTGCATCGGCTTCGTGTTCGCGGGGCAGGCGAGCACGGCGCTGCTGACCGTGCTCGCGCTGGTGGTCGTCAACATCGGGATCAGCGCCGCGAAGGCGCCGTTGTGGGCGATGCCGAGTGCGTTCCTGTCCGGCGCCGGCGCGGCGGCGGGCATCGCGATGATCAATTCGATCGGCAATCTCGGCGGATTCGTCGGGCCGTTCGCGATCGGCTGGTTGAAGCACGTGACGGGCGGGTATGCGGCGGGGTTGTATGTGGTGGCGGGCACGCTCGCGGTGTCGGCGGTGGTGACGCTGATGTTGAGTCGGAAGGGGGCGAAGGAAGCCGTCGTGCCGGGTGTGCGGCATCACTCGTAAGCGCGACGCGTGCATCGAAACGCCGGACGGCCGCGCATGATGTGCGCCCGTCCGGCTTCATGCGTCTTGCCGAGCGATCAGCCATGCGTGAGCGTCAGCGCATGGAACTTCACGACGGTGCCGGGCGTCGTCAGCGGTGTGCCGGACACGGCCGTCTGGTCGTAGTCGCCCGCCTTGAAGTAGAAGCTTTCGCCGTCGAAGCTCGAATCCATCGTGAAGGTCTTCGTCGTGCCGTTCGCGGTGACGGTGATCGTCGTGCCGCTCAGGCTCAGCGCGTAGCTGAACTGCTTGCCGACGCCGACCGTGGTGATCGGCGTGGTCGTCGACTTACCGCCCTGGTTGGTGCTTTCGAGCAGCAACTGCACGACGCCGCCGGACGTGAACTGCAGCTCGCACAGTGGCTTGCTCGGGCCGGTGCCCTGGAAGATCTGGCCGATCGTCGTGTGATCGGGCACTTGCGTGACGGCCACCGTCGCATTCAGCCGGTTCGTGCCGGAGGTCGGCCAGATCGCGTTCTCGCGTAGTTCGGTGCGCGGATGCAGCGAGCCGGACGTCGTCCAGCCCTGCGTCGGGTCCATCATCACCATCGATCCGTCGCTGGCGTCCGTATAGAAATACGTCGGGTTCACATAGCCGCCCGCGAGCGACGAACCGCTCACGGTGTCGACCTTGCCGGACGCGCCGGTCGGCAACTGCAGCGTGAACGGCGCGAGGTTGAAGTTCGAGCCGGGCGGGTTCGACGGGCTGAGCGCCATCGCGGTGGCCTGCTGGCGGGCGGCGGCGGCCGGGCTGGCCGGATCGTCGCCGCCGCACGCGGACAGGCACGCTACGGACAAAACGGCGACGACGCACGGGATGATCCTGTTCTTCATGGTGTCTCTCTCTCTGATGGTCCGTGGCTGGGCGCCACGTTGTTGGATAACGTTTTCCTTTTAAGGCGCGCGATCGTCGGAGCGAGATCGGTTGCCCGTAGAAAGCACTCCAAAATACAGAAAGCAGGTGAGGCTCGGAAGTTGGAACAGCGATGCCGGGAATTGCGGAAATTTCAAGGCTTGCAATCGGCTTTCCGTGAATCTGGCCACGCCGATCGAGGACGATGCTAGCAAGAAGTGTCGGGAGAGTAAACGTTTTCCAATCCAGGCCGGAGAAATGGCATTTTGCTGGCTGCTGCGAGGTATCTGCGTGCCGGTGTGCCGTTCACGACTCCGTCGCCGCGACGTGCTGCGCAATCCTCGCCGCACAAGCATCGGGCGTCACATCGGACGTATCGAGCACCATCTGGCTGAACGGCCGCGACGCATAGCCTTCGCGATACATCTCGGCGATCCGGTTGCGCTCCCAGTCCGTCAACGCACGTGAGCCGCGATTCGACGACGCGATCGCTTCGGGCGGCGCGAGCGTCACGACGTACAACCGCGCACTGCATGCATCGCAGGCGGCGCGCAGCCGCTCGAATTCCGGCTCGCCGATCGGATAGGCGATGACCAGATGACGCTCGCGTGCGTGGGTGATCTGCGTGACGAGACGTTCGAGCGCGATCGCCCACTGCACGTCGAACGGCGCATCCTTGGGCGCATCGCGATCGTCGCCGTCGATTAAGCGCGCGTCGGGCAGCACGCGTGCGAGCGCGACACCGATCGTCGTCTTGCCGCTGTTGATTGGGCCGTTCAGGTGGATGACGGTAAGGGCGGTCATGGGTGAGCGCAGGACTCGGAAGATTCGCAGCTTGCCATGACTGGCGCGGCGATGCCGTGCCGTTGGCACGTCACGCGGGGCGAGGCGATTGCAGAGGGGAAAGCAGACAGGCGGGGGAGAGGCGGAGGAAGCGGCAGGCTGCGTGCGCGAAGAGGATGCGCCCACGCAGCCTGCCCGGCCGTACCGCATCCAGCGATGCGGCACGGCGTCGAGCGAAGCGACTTACTTCTCGTCGCCCTTGATCTGCGGCAGCGCCGACGTCTCACCCGGCGTCAGCAGCCCGACTTGCGAATACACGCGCAGCTTGTCGCGCGTATCGGTGATGTCGAGGTTGCGCATCGTCAGCTGGCCGATCCGGTCGCGCGGCGAGAACGTCGACGCCACCTTCTCCATCGACAGGCGTTCCGGCTGGTACGTGAGGTTCGGCGACTTCGTGCTCAGGATCGAGTAGTCGTTGCCGCGGCGCAGTTCGATCTTCACTTCGCCGGTGATCGCGCGGGCGACCCAACGTTGCGCGGTTTCGCGCAGCATGATCGCCTGCGGGTCGAACCAGCGGCCTTGGTACAGCAGGCGGCCGAGGCGGCGGCCGTTCTCGCGGTACTGCTCGATCGTGTCTTCGTTGTGGATGCCGGTGACGAGACGCTCGTACGCGATGTACAGCAGCGCGAGGCCCGGGGCTTCGTAGATGCCGCGGCTCTTCGCTTCGATGATGCGGTTTTCGATCTGGTCGCTCATGCCGAGGCCGTGGCGGCCGCCGATGCGGTTCGCTTCCAGCAGCAGCTCGACCTGATCCTTGAACTCGACGCCGTTCAGCGCGACCGGCTGGCCGGCTTCGAAGCGCACCGTCACTTCTTCGGCGGCGATCTTCACGTCGTCGCGCCAGAACGCGACGCCCATGATCGGGTTCACGATCTTGATGCCGCTTTCGAGGCTTTCCAGATCCTTCGCTTCGTGCGTCGCGCCGAGCAGGTTCGAATCGGTCGAGTAGGCCTTCTCGGCCGACATCTTGTACGCGAAACCGGCCTGATTCATGAATTCGGACATTTCGGCACGGCCGCCGAGCTCGTCGATGAACGTCTGGTCGAGCCACGGCTTGTAGATCTTCAGATCCGGGTTCACGAGCAGGCCGTAGCGGTAGAAGCGCTCGATGTCGTTGCCCTTGTACGTGCTGCCGTCGCCCCAGATGTTGACGCCGTCTTCCTTCATCGCGGCGACGAGCATCGTGCCCGTCACGGCACGGCCGATCGGCGTGGTGTTGAAGTACGTGACGCCGGCCGTCGTGATGTGGAACGCGCCGCTTTGCAGTGCCGCGATGCCTTCGGCGACGAGCTGCGCGCGGCAGTCGATCAGGCGGGCGCCGGCTGCGCCGTATTCGATCGCGCGTTTCGGGATCGCGTCGTAATCGTCTTCGTCGGGCTGGCCGAGGTTCGCCGTATATGCGTACGGGACGGCGCCCTTGAGTTTCATCCAGTGCAGTGCAGCGCTGGTGTCCAGGCCGCCGGAGAAGGCGATACCGACCTTCTGGCCGGTCGGGAGGCTTTCGAGAATCGTGCTCATAGGAATTACCGTGGATTGAAGCCGGTGGGATCGTATTTCGCGGAATATGCGAGTATCGGCTGTCCGGGAGGTTGGGGCAAGGGGTGAATTTTGCGCGGAACCGTCGTCGGGCCTGTCGCGGCGGGCCTGGCGGGCGGTTAACCGGGTGGAGAACACCCCGCCGGCCGGCGCGAAATCGCAGTAAAAGAGGGCGCAGACGTGCGCGGCCGCGAGCCATGTTTCCGGGGCCGGATCGACTGAGGGGCGGGGCGGCCCGCCGTCAGAATGTCGATGTACTGCAATGAAAGCTATATGAAAGTTTTGTGCGCGAAACCCGGATTCCCGCGACCGTCAGATGTTCCACGACTGCGCGGTATCGAGCAGCTTCTCGCGCAATTGATCGACTTCCCCGGCCAGCTTGGCCGTGATCGACACGTAGCCGGACAACTGCGGCGGCGGCGCGTCATGCGGCGGGTCGACCGGCTGGCGGCGCGGCGAGAGCCGGCTCGGCGTACCGAACTTGAGCGCGCGGCTCGCGCCGACCAGCGTGTCGCGGATGCGCCGGTTCACCGCCTTCATTTCGATCCGCATGTATTCGCGGGCGGCCAGGTCGTCGCGGGCCGGTACCGCGCTCGACAGGATCTCCAGATAACCGATGCACAGGCGCAGGCCGCGCTGGATCGCCTCGAGCTGCGTGACCGGGATATCGCATTCCTTCGATACCGACGGCATCAGCGAGCGCAGTTGCACGAGCAGCGCGCTCAGCGCGGCCATTTCCTTCAGGTGCGCGTCGTCGCTGACCTGGCGATCGCCCGCGAGCCGCGCATGCACGGCCGCGCACGCGCGCAGCGCGTCGGCGAGCTTGTAGCGCCACGAATAGGTCGCGTAGAGCGGCAACGCGAAGGAAAACGCCAGCGCGATCGCGATGCCGACCAGCACGTTCACCGCGCGCCACAGGCCGTCGACGATCTCGTTGTCGCCGTGCCCGGCGACGATCACCATCGTGATCGCCGACAACAGCGCGATGTAGCCGGCCTTGCCGATCGCGTGATACGCGCAGATACCGCACCCGACGGCCATCAGCAGGTAGATCGCGAACGGCGCGTGCAGGAACGAGTAGAGGAGGATCAGCCCGAGCCCGGCGAGCGCGCCGATCGACGTGCCGAGCGCGCGCTCGGCCGCCTTCTTGCGGATGTTGCCGTGGTGCTGCAACCCGCCGACGACGATCAGCACGGTGATCGTCGACCACTCGCCGTGCGGCACGTTCAGGCCGGTGGATAGCGCGATCGACACGAGAATCGCGAGCGAGACGCGCGCCGCATGGATCAGCTTCGCGTGCCGGTAGCGGCGATACGGGTCGAGTAGCGGGCGGAGCGCGTTGCGCATGAGTGGCGGCAGCCGGGTAGGGAGTGGGGTGGTCATGGTGGAGCTGGAGTGGCCGGAACGCGCACGGCGGGCTGCGCGGGCCGGCGCCGCGCCGCGTGCGCAGCAGGTGTAACGCTAGCCGAACACGGGAGGGCTGTCCACGGCGCGGTCATCCGGCCCGGCCGGCCGCCACGCGGCTGCACGTCACGTCACGACGATGTCATGCGCCGGCGGCGCTCGGTTGCGCCTCCAGCACGCGGTTGCGGCCGCCGGACTTCGCGCGGTACAGCGCCTCGTCGGCCCGCCGCAGCAGCGTCGCGGCGTTCACGCGGCCGTCGGTGGCGGTCGCCGCGCCGATGCTTGCCGTGACGCGCCCGTACGGGCTTTGCACGTGCTCGATGTCGAGCCCTGCGATCGCGCGCCGGATACTTTCAGCGACGTTCAACGCGCCTTGCGCATCGGTGTCGGGCAGCGTGACGACGAATTCTTCGCCGCCGTACCGTGCGACGTGATCGCTGTCGCGGCGCAGGCACTGCGATGCGGTTTGCGCGACGCGCCGGAGCACGTCGTCGCCGGCCGGGTGGCCGTAGTAATCGTTGAACGCCTTGAAGTGATCCACGTCGACGAACAGCACCGACAGCGGGCGGCCGCTGCGCGACGCACGCTGCGTCTCCTTCGCGAGCACCGTGTCGAACGTGCCGCGGTTGTCGAGGCCCGTCAGCGCATCGGTGTGCGCGAGCCGGTACAGCTTCGATTCGGCGACCTGCCGGCGCTTCAGCTCGCGCGACAGCGCCAGCGACCCCCACGCGATGAACCCGGTGAACAGGCACATTAGCACGACGGTCCAGATCGCGCGGTGGTGCCACGGCGCGTAGATGTCGATCTCGGCGGGCGCGACGTCGACGATCAGCGGCAACGCGGCGAGATGCTTGTAAACATAGATGCGCCGGATGCCGTCGATCGCGCCGACCCCGGTCAGCACGCCGTCGCGGGCGCGCTGCGATTCGATGAACAGCGGCGAGTTGTGCAGGTCGAGGCCGACCACGTGCGGGTCGTACGGCAGGCGCGACACGAGCGCGCCGTTGTCCTCGACGATCGCCGCGCTGCCGTGCTTGCCGACCGCAAGGCCGTCGAGCAGCGCGCGGAAGTAGTCGATGCTGAGCGTGCCGACGACGATGCCGGCGAACGTGCCGTCGGGCCGGTTGATCCGGCGGCTGAGCGCGATCGTCAGTGCGCCGCCGCGCAGCCGGGCCGCATACGGCTTGCTGATGTAGAGGCCCTGCGCGAGCCCGTCGCGATGGACGGCGAAGTAGTCGCGGTCGCCGAAATTGCCTTGCCGCGCGGGCGATGCGCTCGAATCGATCACGATGTTGCCGTGCGCGTCCATCACGAAGATCGACCCGAGAAATTCGCCGGTGGCCGCGCGGTCGAACAGCAGCCGGTGGCGCTGGCGCGGCGGCAAGGCCATCAGTTCGGGGTCGGCAATGCCGTCGACGACGTTCTGCAGCGACAAATCGTAGAGCTCGATATTGCGCGCGATATCGCGTTCGATCAGCAGCATCAGGTTGCGTGCATTTTCTACCGCATGGTCATATGCATCGCGCCGCGCCTCGATTAAAAGCGACGTGGAAAGCCCCCAGCTGAACATCAGCAGTACGATCCCCGCAACGAGCACGCCGCGGGGCGACAGAATGCGTGCCACGATCGACGCGGTATAGCGGCGCAGCGTGGCGGGCAGCGTGAATGACTTCATCCTCGAGGGGCTGGCGGGCGGCGGATTTTCGCGTCGTCGGCGATTCCGTACGCTGATTATTTCGAATCGGGCCGCATTATCTCGCGAATTCCGGCCATTCGCGTGTTGCATGCAAAACATGCATGCAGATACGGCGATTCCGATCTGTTACGCATCGTTACTGCTTTACTCCGGATGATTTGATTTGAATCAATCGCCGCGACCGGTTCTATTGTCTGAATAATATCGCGATTACCCGGCGATTAAGTCTGTCGGCGCGGTATCGGGCGGATGGCGACAGGAAAACGGCGAAACGACGGGTGGGCAGGAGAACCGGATGACTGCCCGCGTCGCGTGCTCTTTACGCGGGCACGCGGCCCCGGCTCGCTCCGGCGCGGCCAACTCCTTGATTCTGCTGAATCTCCGCGGCGGTGGTGGCGCGCGGCGGCAGGCGGCGCCACCTGAGCGGCCCCCGTGACGAATCAGGTAGAATCCGCGCTTCGCCGCAGGCGCCCGCCGCGCAACGCGTATCGGGGCCGCATCGAATGCATCGCAGGACGCGCACCGCGCTCCGATTTCGCATGCGCCGGCTACGGATGCCGGCCCGCTCAACGTTCGTCTCGTTTATGTCCGCACTTCCGAAATCCGACCCATCCGGTTCGTCAGCGAACCCACCCAAGCTTCATCGCGCGCTGAAGGCGCGCCACCTGACGATGATCGCCATCGGCGGCTCGATCGGCACGGGCCTGTTCGTCGCGTCCGGCGCGTCGATCTCGCAGGCCGGCCCCGGCGGCGCGATGGTCGCGTACATGGCGATCGGCCTGATGGTCTACTTCCTGATGACGAGCCTCGGCGAAATGGCCGCGTTCATGCCGGTGTCCGGCTCGTTCGCGACCTACGGCGCGAAATACGTGGACGAAGGCTTCGGCTTCGCGCTCGGCTGGAACTACTGGTACAACTGGGCCGTGACGATCGCGGTGGAGCTGGTCGCCGCGCAGCTCGTGATGCATTACTGGTTTCCGGACGTGCCGGGCGTGTGGTGGAGCGCGGCGTTCCTCGGCGTGATGTTCCTGCTCAACGCGCTGACCGTGCGCGGCTTCGGCGAAGCCGAATACTGGTTCGCGCTGATCAAGGTCGTCACCGTGGTTGCGTTCATCGGCGTCGGCCTGCTGATGATCTTCGGCATTCTGAAGGGCGCGCCGAGCAACGGCTGGGGCAACCTGACGATCGGCGACGCGCCGTTCGCGGGCGGCCTGCCGGCGTTGATGGGCGTCGCGATGATCGCCGGCTTCTCGTTCCAGGGCACCGAGCTGATCGGCGTCGCGGCCGGCGAATCGGAAAACCCGCGCACGACGATCCCGCGCGCGGTGCGCCAGGTGTTCTGGCGGATCCTGCTGTTCTACGTATTCGCGATCTTCGTGATCGGCGTGCTGATTCCCTATACCGACCCGAACCTGCTGAAAACGGACGTGACCGACATCGGCGTGAGCCCGTTTACGCTCGTGTTCCGCCACGCAGGCCTCGCGTTCGCGGCCGGCGTGATGAACGCGGTGATCCTGACGGCCGTGCTGTCGGCCGGCAACTCGGGCATGTACGCGTCCACGCGGATGCTCTACAACCTCGCGACCGAAGGCCGTGCGCCGAAGATCTTCGCGAAGCTGTCGCGCGGCGGCGTGCCGCGCAACGCGCTGTACGCGACGACGGCAGTCGGCGCCCTGTGCTTCTTCACGTCGCTGTACGGCGACAAGACCGTATATCTGTGGCTGCTGAACACGTCCGGGATGACCGGTTTCATCGCGTGGCTCGGCATCGCGGTCAGCCACTACCGGTTCCGCAAGGGCTACGTGAAGCAGGGCTACGCGCTCGACCAGCTGCCGTACCAGTCGAAGTGGTTCCCGTTCGGTCCGCTGTTCGCGTTCGTGCTGTGCCTCGTGATCGCGCTTGGGCAGGACTATCAGGCGTTCCTCGCGAACCGGATCGACTGGGCGGGCGTGGCCGCAACCTATGTCGGCATTCCGCTGTTCCTCGTCGTGTGGCTCGGCTTCCGGTTCCTGAAGAAGAGCCGCTTCGTGCGCTACGAAGACATGGAGATCGCGCCGTGGATCGCCGCGAGCCGCGGCGCGCAGCGCCAGCCGGTGGCGAACCGCGAAACCGCGGGCTGACGCGGGCGCGGCGCGTGGCCGCGTGACGTACGACGAAACGGGAAGCCTCGCGCTTCCCGTTTTTTTTGCCCGGCTTTTGCCTGAACGGGGTCAAAGCCGGTTATATTGCCCGACCCTACCGGGCCACGGCCCGGCCGGCGCGAGGCGCGCAGCGCGGATCGGCATCCGGCGCGCGCGACATGCGGCGGCCGGCGCGAGGCCCGGCGTTTTCATCGTTCCATCCGGGCCGATACGGCCCGCGGAGCGCGCAACCGAGAGGAATCCATGAGCGCATCACCCGCCGAGCGGAAGGCCGGACCCGTTTCCATCGTGCGACTCGAAGCCGCGATCAACGCGTGGCGCGAAGTGTACCCGCCGGCGCCGGACGGCGAGGACGGCTACGCGCTCGACGCCGGCAGCAATTGCCTCGCCGAGCTGTACGGCACGATGATCTGCTACCAATTGCCGGACGTGCCGCTCGACTCGCTGAGCGACGCGCAGCGCGACGCGCTGTACGCGACCGAGGGGTGATGCCCGGCCCACACGGTGCCGCGGCGCGGTATCGGTGAACGAACGGGAAGCGTTGGCTTCCCGTTTTGCTTTGCGCGGCGCCGGCCGCCGCTGCGAGCGCATTGCGGTTCGCGCCGGGATCGATGCCGGCTGAGGTATCGTGACGGGATCGGGAAGCAGGTGGCCGACAGGGCCGGTGTGGACGACCGGCGCCCGCGCGGTGCGCGGTGCCGAATGAACACCCGTCGCCTGCCCGGGAGGATTCGAACATGGAGTTGAGACACCTCCGCTACTTCGTCGCAGTTGCCGAAGAGCGGAATTTCACGCGGGCGGCCGAACGGCTGCATATCGCGCAGCCGCCGCTGAGCCGGCAGATCCAGCAGCTCGAGGAAGCGCTCGGCGTGCCGCTGTTCGAGCGCAATGCCCGGCCGCTGAAGCTGACCGATGCCGGCCGCTTCTTCTATTCGCACGCGGTGCAACTGCTCGCGCAGACGACCGAACTCGAATCGATGACGAAGCGGGTCGGCAAGATCGAGCGCAGCATGTCGGTCGGTTTCGTCGGCTCGACGCTGTACGGGATGCTGCCGAAGATCATCCGGCGCTTTCGCAGCGAGTATCCGGCGGTCGAGCTGAGCCTGCACGAGATGTCGACGATGGACCAGATCAAGGCGCTGAAGGAAGGGCGCATCGACGTCGGGTTCGGGCGCATCCGCCACGAGGATCCGAGCGTGCGGCGCGTCGTGCTGCGCGAGGAGCGGATGATCGTCGCGCTGCCGGTCGGCCATCCGCTCGACAGCGCGAAGCCCGTGCTGTCGCTGCACGATCTCGTGAACGACACGCTGATCATCTTTCCGAAGGCGCCGCGCCCGAGCTATGCGGACCAGGTGCTCGCGGCGTTTCACGATCGCGCGTTGCAGCCGCGCAAGATCTACGAGACGCGCGAACTGCAGATCGCGCTCGGCCTCGTCGCGATGGGCGAAGGCGTGTCGGTCGTGCCGCACAGCGTGTACGGGCTGAAGCGCGACGACATCAGCTACAAGCCGCTCGACGATCCGAACCTCGTGTCGCCGATCATCATGAGCATGCGGATGCTCGACGAATCCGAGGATATCCGCGCGATGCAGGCGCTGATCTACCGGCTGTACGACGAGGCGCAGATGGAGTATCTGCCGCCGCAACCCGAATGAACGCGCGGGCGGCGGGGGCTTGCTTGACGTTGCGTGCGGGGGCGGGCCACCATCGCAGGATCCGATCCGGCCGCCGAGGGGCGGCCGCTTTCATGCAGACGACACACACATGACCGATATCCCGATCGAGGAGACCACCGTCGAGACGCCGCAAGGGTGCCTCTTTGCGAAACGCTGGCGCGGTGGCTTGGCGCAACACGCGGCGGGGGCGTCGAAGGCGAATGTACCTGAGCCGGCCGCACCTGAGCCGGTCGCACCTGAGCCGGCCGCACCTGAGCCGGCCGCACCGATCGTGCTGCTGCACGATTCGCTCGGCTGCGTCGACCTGTGGCGCGACTTCCCCGCGCAACTCGCGCGCGCCACGCAGCGCGACGTGATCGCCTACGATCGCCTCGGCTTCGGCCGTTCCGACCGCCATCCGGGGGCACTCGGCACGACGTTCGTGCGCGACGAGGCCGATCATGCGTTCGCGGCACTGCTCGAACAACTCGATGTCGACGCGTTCGTCGCGCTCGGGCACAGCGTCGGCGGCGGGATGGCGGTCGGGTGTGCGGCCGCGCATCCGGCGCGTTGCCGTGCGCTCGTGACGATCGCCGCGCAGGCGTTCGTCGAGGATCGCACGCTGGCCGGCATTCGCGACGCGGGGCAGCAGTTCGACGAACCGGGCCAGCTCGACCGGCTCGCGCGCTATCACGGCGACAAGGCCGAATGGGTGTTGCGCGCGTGGGTCGACACGTGGCTGTCGCCGGCGTTTCGCGACTGGAATCTCGACGACGACCTGCCGCGCGTGCAATGCGCGACGCTCGCGATTCACGGCGAAGACGACGAATACGGGTCCGACGTGCATCCGAAGCGGATCGCCGCGCGCGTCGCGGGGCCGTCGTCGTATCTGTTGCTCGGCCAGTGCGGGCACATGCCGCACCGCGAGCGAACCGGCGACGTGCTGACCGCCGTCGCGACGTTGCTGCGCGACGTGCGCGCCTGAGCGCGCTCGCCATCGCCAGCGGGCGGACGCCCGCCGGCCGTCAGAACGAAAGCTGGATCGCGAGATCGATCGCCAGCAGCGCGATCGAGAGACCGATGCCGAGAATCACGTTCGGCAGCCGGTGCTCGAAGTCGCGATTGTCGCGACGCATCGCGGCGCCGAGCAGGAAGATCGCCTCGACGACGATCTGCAGCCCGACGAACAGCAGCATCAGCAGATACTCGTAACCCATCTGCTTGAACGCGGCGAATTGCATCCCGTGATCGCGGATCCATTGGCCGACGCGCAGCAGTTCGTACACGAACAGCAACGCGGGAAACAGGTAGCTGATGAAATAGGTCGGCGCGGTGGCGTGCCGTAGTTCGAGGTGGAAATGCTGATGCGTGGTGGCCATCACGAATCCCTCCTTGCAACGCATGATTGCGGTCGCGACGGCGGCGCGACAACGTGCAAACGAAGGGATAACCCGAAGCGTCGTGCGCGGCCGTACGACATCAGCATACTGCTGCGCGGGAAATTTGGCATGCGATGCGTGCGTTCGTCGTAAAAATGCATCTGCGCCGCGCGATTCCGCTATCGCACCGTATTCGCCGGATGCGCGGCGCCGGCCGCCTCAGTGGCGCTCGCGCCTTGCGGTCGTGCCCGGGCGCTTGCACCGGGCGAGCGCCCGAGCGGCCACCGGCCATCGCTTGCCGGCACCGTTCAGCGTTTCGCTTGAGCGCCTTCGACGAACAGCTTCGCCACCGCCTGGAACTCCCGTTTCAGCGACAACCCCGGCACGGTCAGCCAGCGCAGCATCGCCGCGAGATACAGGTGATGGAACCACGTGGCGAGCTGGTCGGCCCGCAGCGTGCCGTTCAGTTCGCCGGATTCCTGCCCGGCCGCGATCAGTTGCTGCCACACGAGCGCGATATCGCTGCCGCTCTCTCCGCCACTTGCCGATTCGACCGCGCCGATGCTCAGGAAACGATGGCGCAGATACGCGAGCAGGTAAGCGGGATGCTGCTCGCACCAGGCAGCCGACGCATCGAGCACGCAGCCGATGCGCGACGCGAAGGTCTTGCGCCGCGCGACGTCACGCTGCAGATGCGCGAGATCGCGTGCGAGCTCACCCTCCAGCCAGTGCGCGAGCACGGCTTCCTTCGTTGCAAAGTGGTTGTACAGCGTGCGCTTCGCGACATCGGCCTGCGCGGCGATCTGTTCCATCGTGACGGCTTCGTAGCCGTGCGCGTCGAACAGGCGTGCACCGGTGGCGGCGAGATGCGCGAGCATCTGGATACGTTTGCGTGCGCGGCGGCCCGGATCGTCGGTCGGCGTCGTCATGGCGGGGGATTGACTGAAAGTGTACGAGTTGCATTAGTATGCGACGTGCATTTTTTTGAATCCACCCATTGCCGTCGGGCACGAGGAGTCACGCATGAAACTCGTCATCGCCACCTACGGCACCGAAGGCGACACGCGCCCGCTTGCAGCGCTTGGCCGTGCGCTGATCGACGCCGGCCACGAGGTCCGGCTGCTGGCCGATGCGGCGACGCTCGGGTCGGCCGCGATGCTTGGCGTACCGTCGACGCCGTTGTCCGGCGATATCCGCCGGGCAATTGCGCCGGATGGCGCGTTGGCCGATGCGGTGCGCGGGCGCGGCGGCTTCAACGACACGTCGAAGGCGCTCGCGGCGATTGCCAATGCGAACACGGCAGCATGGATGCGCGAAATCGCGGATGCGTCGGAAGGCTGCGACGCGATCCTCGTGTCGGCGCTCGCATCGTTCGTCGGCTTGTCGGTCGCCGAGTATCGCGGCGTGCGGGCGATCGGCACCGGCATGATCCCGATCACGCCCACTGCGGCATTCGCGTCGCCGTTCCTGCCGCCGGGGAAGGTGCCGCGCTGGCTGAACCGTGCGAGCCACCGGTTCGTGAACGCGCTGTTGTGGCAGGCGTTCAAGAAGGCGACGAATGCGGCACGAGCGAGCGTGTGCGGGTTGCCGCCGCGCAAGCATGTGTGGACCGATCATCCGATGCTGTACGGCGTGTCGCCGGCGCTGCTGTCCGACCCGGGCGACTGGCCGTCGAATGTGCAGGCATGCGGCCAGTGGCGGATCGATGCGAGCGCCTGGGCGCCACCGTCCGAACTCCAGGCATTTCTCGACGCGGGCGATCGCCCCGTCTACATCGGCTTCGGCAGCATGGCCGGTTTCGACCGTGCCGCGATGGTCGCCGCGCTCACTCAAGCGCTCGCTGGCCGGCGTGCAGTGTTCTATCCGGGCTGGAGCGGTATCGATGCGTCGATGTTGCCGAAGAACGTTCACGTGATCGGCGATACGCCGCATGACCGGCTGTTCCCGCGCGTATCGATGGCGATCCATCACGGCGGCTCGGGTACCACGCATTCGGCGGCTCGCGCCGGCATTCCGTCGGTCGTCGTGCCGTTCGCGGGCGATCAGTTCTTCTGGGCGGACCGGCTGCAACGGCTCGGCGTCGCGGATGCGCCGGTGGCGGGGCGACGCGTGGACGCCGCTACACTTGCACGGGCCATCGCCGTTGCCGAACGGGCCGAAACGCAGGCGCGCGCGATCGAACTCGGCGCGCGCATCGCGCAAGAGGAAGGGTTGAAGCGGGCCGTCAGCGCGATCGAGCGATGGGGGCGACCGGGCGCGCGGTAAGCCCGCGCATCCACGTCAGAAATGCCCGGTGAACCGGTAGCGGCTGCCCGGGTGCCACAGATTGGCGACCGACGCGACCATCCCCTGCGACCACGTGCGCCGATGCAGCAGCAGGCACGGCTCGCGGTCGTCCATCGTCAGGTGGCGGCGCGTTTCGGTGTCGGGCATTGCGGCCTCGATCCGGTATTCGACGCGCTGCAGCGGCGCGACGCGCGTCAGGTACTGGTTCGGCGTCGTGGTCGTGAAGTCCTGCAACGCGTACTCGGGCGCGCAGGCCGGATTGACCCAGCGCTCCTCGAGCTGCACGGGCGTGTCGTTCTCGAAGTGCAGCACGCGCGAATGGAAGATCGGGCTGCCCGTGTCGATCTGCAACTCGTCGGCGAGCTTCGCATCGGCGACGGCCGCGCCCACCTGCAGCACCTGCGCGCGGTAGCCGTGGCCGCGCGCGGCGACTTCGTCCGAGATGCTGCGGATCGCGACGAGCGTCGATTCGTACTTCGGTGACGCGACGTACGTGCCGGAGCCGCGCGTGCGCGTGAGCACCTGTTCGGCCGTCAGCTCGCGCAGCGCGCGGTTGACGGTCATCCGCGCGACGTTGAATTCGCGCGCGAGCTCGTTCTCCGACGGCACCTGGTCGCCTTCCGCCCATTCGCCGGCATGAATGCGCGCGAGGATGAAGTCCTTGATTTCCTGATAGATCGGTGTGGTCATGGGATCACGATTCCAGAGTCGGCCGCGGCCCGCCGCCGAATGCCGATCCGGCGCGCGCCCGGCGCCGAGTGTACCGGTTTCGCAGGCGCGCGGGCCCGGATTCCCCGAATGATCCCTGTTCGGCCGGCGCGCGTCCATGCGGGATTGCACAGAGCGGCCGGCGCTGGGCGGCTGGCGATCGGTCAGAACCGATGCCGGATGCCGACCGTTGCGACCACCTGCGTGTTGGTCGACGAGGCCGCGAGCCCCGTGACGTTCGCAAAGCCGAGCGTCGCACCCGCCGGCACGCCGAACTGGTGCTGGTAGACGGTTTCCGCGTACACGTCGGTGCGCTTGCTCAGCGCGTAGTCGGCCATCAGCGTCACCTGATGCCATTTCGGCCGATGGCTGCCGGTTGCGTCGTCGTAGCGGCCGTCGGTGAACGTATAGGCGCCCGCGAACGAGACGGCCGGCGTCAGCGCATAGCGCGCATTGACCTCGAAGTTGTCGAAGCGCAGCGCATTCAGCGCGCCGGGCAGCGACGACGCGGCCGTTTCGTCGAACATCGAATGTGTCCACAGCGCGCCGACCGTCAGCCGGTCGAACGCGTAGCTGCCGCCCGCGCCCATCACCCGCTGGCGCACGGCCGGGAAGTTCGGGCCGTCGTTGGTCGACAGCGCCCCGCCGGCCGTCAGCCCGCCGCGGTTCAGCTGCAGGTACGCGGCGCCGAGGCTGACCGGCCCGTTCGCATACGACACGCCCGCGCTGTACGCGCGGTTGTTCGCGAAGCCGCCGGCCGCGTTGCTGAACCCGTACAGGCCGCCGAACTGCCAGCCGGCAAGCGTCGGGCTCGTGTATTTCACCGCGTTGTCGATGTAGAACGAATCGTCGATGTTGTCGTTGTCGAACGGATGCGACGCGAGGTTGTTGCCGTCGCCGTTGTTCGCCATCGCGAGCGGGCCGAGATAATCGACCACGGCATCGTACTGGCGGCCGAGCGTCAGCGCGCCGTACCGGTCGCTCTGCAGGCCGACGTACGCGCGGCGGCCGAACATCGTGTTCTTGTAGGACTGCGTGCCGTTGTTCAGGTTGAAGCCGTTCTCGAGGCGGAACAGCGCATGCAGGCCGCCGCCGAGATCCTCGTTGCCGCTCAGGCCGAAGACCGTATTCGACAGCAGGCCGCTGCCTTGCTGCCATGCGCTTTTACCCGACTGGTTGTTCGTATAGGCGATACCCGCATCGAGCATCCCGTAGAGCGTGACGCTGCTTTGCGCATGCGCGGCGGTGCTGAGGAATGCGAGGGAGAGGGTACCGGCGACTGCTTTTTTCATCGTGAGTGCTTCCTGGAAAGGCCCGTGGCGACGGGAACGACGATCCGGCGCGCGCACCGGTGGCGTACGGGCGCGGCTCGTGACGAACCGCACGCGTTCGCACCGCAGACGCGCGTTCGAATCGATGAAAGGGGAGCGGGCGCGTGACACGTGTCACGCGCGGCCGCATCGGATGCCGGCTAGTGCAGCAGCAGGCGGATCGTGCCGAACTCGGCGGCCGGCAACAGGCGGAGGATCGACAGGATCGCGGGCGAGGCCTGCGACCGTGCGACTTCGAGCTCGATACACGCGCGCCCGGTGCGGTTGTCGATCGCGGCCGTGTAGAGGTTGAGCGCGGCGCCGACCGCCTGGTGCAGCAGGCGCCGCACGACGGCGAGGTTGTCCGATTCGACGCGGATCGACAGCAGCACGAGCTCGTCGGCAGGGTGCCGGCGCCGTGCACGAACGGGCGGGAGATCGCGTGAAGCGGCGGATTCGGTTCTGGTCGGTTTCATGCTGGCATCCCCGGGTCGCATCGTGCTCCGCACCGCGGAGATCTCGTCTTGGACATGCCGCCCATTCTAGGAATGGCGGTGAAGATACGGTGTATAGACTCGTATTGGCCCTGAAAAGAACGCATAAAAACGCCATCGCCGCCGGCTTTCGTCTTTACGGCTTTTTTACTTTGCGTAAGGAAATTGAACACCGCTTTGATACGCGGATTTCTACACTGTCGCATCCCATTCGCCAACTGAGCATGGGGGCGTCACACGGGCCTGCGCCAGCGCGGCGAGGCCCGATGCGCCGACGATCGCGCGGCGTTGCCGCGCATACAGAAAAAAGGGGAAAGCCATGTTGTGGATCACCGGCGCATTGTCGCTCGCGCTCTTTATCTATCTGTTTCATGCGTTGATCCAACCCGAGCGGTATTGATCGGCGCGATTCAACAGGAATTCGAAAATATCGGTGAATGTCATGAGCGATCTGCTTTTCATTCTGTTCACGCTCGCGTTCTTTGCGTTGACGGCGGGTTTCATCACCGGCCTTGACCGGATCTGAGCGAGCGTCGACATGTTCAACAATCTCATTCAATTCGCGATCGTTCTCGCGATCATGCTGGCGCTGGTGCCCGTCGTCGGGAAATGGCTCGCGCACGCCTTTACGAGCCCGCGCCACGCGTGGGTCGAACGCCGTACCTATGCGCTGCTCGGCGTGAACCCCGACGAAGCGATGTCGTGGCAGCGCTACGGGATGGTGCTGCTGCTTAGCAATGCCGGGATGATGCTGCTCGGCTACCTGCTGCTGCGCATCCAGGACACGCTGCCGTTCGATGCGCTGCGGCGCGCGTCGCAAAGCCCCGACCTCGCGTTCAACACCGCCGCGTCGTTCATCACGAACACGAACTGGCAGGCGTATGCGGGCGAAAGCAGCCTGTCGAACTTCTCGCAGATGGCCGTCATCACGTTCCTGATGGTGGCCAGCGCGGCGACCGGCGTCGCGGCCGCGGGCGGCTTCATCCGCGGGCTGAGCCGCAAGAGCGCGGCGGACATCGGCAACTACTGGGTCGACTTCACGCGCGTGACCTATCGCGTGCTGCTGCCGCTCAGCTTCGTGATGGCGCTCGTGTACGTGTGGCAGGGCATGCCGCAGACGCTCGCGTCCGACGCATGGGCGACCACGCTCGAAGGCGCGCGCCAGCAGATCGTGATGGGGCCCGTAGCCAGCCTCGAATCGATCAAGCACATCGGCACGAACGGCGGCGGCTTCTTCAGCATGAACGCCGCGCATCCGTTCGAAAACCCGACGCCGCTCACCAACACGCTGCACATGCTGTCGATGCTGCTGATTCCGTCCGCGCTCACCTATGCGCTCGGCACGATGATCGGCCGGCGCCGCCAGGGCTGGGTGATCCTCGCCGCCTTCGTCGTGATGTTCGTCGGCTTCCTGGCCGTGATCTATTCGGCCGAGCAGCACGGCAATCCGCTCGTGACCGGGCTCGGCGTCGACCAGCAACCGAGCGCCACGCAGCCGGGCGGCAACATGGAAGGCAAGGAGATGCGCTTCGGCATCGCGCAGACGAGCCTGTTCGCCACCGTCACGACGGCCGCGACCACCGGGTCGGTCGATGCGATGCATGACTCGCTGACACCGCTCGGCGGGCTCGTGCCGATCGCGCAGATGATGCTGAACAACGTGTTCGGCGGCGACGGCGTCGGGCTGATCAACCTGTTCACGTTCGCGATCCTCACGGTGTTCCTGGTCGGGATGATGATCGGGCGCACGCCGGAATTCCTCGGCAAGAAGATCGAGGCGCGCGAGATGAAGCTCGTGATGCTCGCGGTGCTCGCGCATCCGTTCAGCATCCTCGGCTTCACCGCGGTGGCGTCGATGCTGCATTCGACGATGGACAGCCTCGCGAACCTCGGCCCGCACGGCTTCAGCGAAGTGCTGTACGCGTATACGTCGGGCACGGCCAACAACGGCTCCGCGTTCGCGGGCCTGAACGCGAACACGCCGTTCTTCAATACGACGATCGGCTTCGCGATGCTGATCGGCCGCTACCTGACGCTGCTGCCGATGCTCGCGGTCGCGGGCAGCCTCGCCGCGAAGAAGCGCGTGCCGGAAAGCGCGGGCACGCTGTCGACGTCGACGGGCCTGTTCGCCGGCCTGCTGGTCTTCGTGATCCTGGTCGTCGGTGGTCTCACGTTCCTGCCGGCGCTCGCGCTCGGCCCGGTCGTCGAGCACCTGATGATGTCGGGCGGCCAACTGTTCTGAGGAAAACATCATGATGCAAGGCAATCGCCAGGCAGCGGCCGCCGCCGCGCCGGCACCCGGTTCTTCGTTCGGCGCGGCGACGCGCGGCCTCGTGCGGCCCGTGATCGCGTCGTCGGTGCTGTTCATGCTCGTCACGGGTGTCGCGTATCCGCTGCTCACCACGGGCGCCGCGAACATGCTGTTCCCGTCGCAGGCGCGCGGCAGTCTCGTGCAGCGCAACGGCACGACGGTCGGCTCGGCCGTGATCGGGCAGAACTTCACGCGTGCCGGCTACTTCCACGGGCGGCCGAGCGCGACGGTCGGCACCGATCCGGCCGATCCGTCGAAGACGGTCGACCAGCCGTATAACGCAGCCGGCAGCGGCGCGAGCAACCAAGGCGCTACGAGCAAGAAGCTGCTCGCGGATATCGCACAGCGTGTGCGCGCCTACCGGCAGGAGAACGCGCTCGCCGCCGGCACGCCGGTGCCGGCGGATGCGGTGACCGCATCGGCGTCGGGGCTCGATCCCGAGATCTCGGTCGCGAACGCGCGGCTGCAGGCGGCGCGGGTCGCGCAGGCGCGCGGCGTCGATGCCGCGCAGGTTGCGGTGCTCGTCGACCGGATCGCCCTGCCGCGCCAGCTCGGCGTGCTCGGCGAACCGCGCGTGCGCGTGCTCGACCTGAACCTCGCGCTGGACCGCGCATTCGGTCACGCGGCCGGCGCGAAGCAATAGCAGGAACCACGGAGTCACTCATGTCCCATATCGAAACCCCGATCAATCCAGTGGCGATGCCGGTCGGCGGCGTGCCGCCGATGCGCTGGACGGCCGTGCTGCGCGAGGCATTCCGCAAGCTCGCGCCGCGCGTGCAGTTGAAGAACCCCGTGATGTTCGTCGTGTATCTCGGCAGCATCGTCACGACCGTGCTGTGGCTGCAGGCGCTGACCGGCACCGGCGACGCGCCGGCCGGCTTCATCTTCGCGGTCGCGTGCTGGCTGTGGTTCACCGTGCTGTTCGCGAATGCAGCCGAGGCGCTCGCCGAAGGGCGCGGCAAGGCGCAGGCCGACGCGCTGCGTGCGGCGCGCAAGCGCGTGTATGCGAAGGTGCTCGACGAGCCGAAGCAATTCGGCAGCACCAGCCATCGCGTGCCGAGCGACGAGCTTGCGGCCGGCAGCATCGTGCTCGTCGAAGCCGGCGACACGATTCCGGCCGACGGCGAAGTGATCGACGGCGTCGCGTCGGTCGACGAATCGGCGATCACCGGCGAATCCGCGCCGGTGATCCGCGAGTCGGGCGGCGATTTCTCGTCGGTGACGGGCGGTACGCGCGTGCTGTCCGACTGGATCATCGTGAAGATCACCGCGCAACCGGGCGAGGCATTTCTCGACCGGATGATCGCGATGGTCGAAGGCGCGAAGCGCGGCAAGACGCCGAACGAGGTCGCACTGACGATCCTGCTCGTCGCGCTGACGATCATCTTCCTGCTCGTGTGCGTGACGCTGCTGCCGTTCTCGCAGTTCAGCGTGCTGCTGAACGCGTCGGGCACGGCGGTGAGCCTGACCGTGCTGATCGCGCTGCTCGTGTGCCTGATCCCGACGACGATCGGTGCGCTGCTGTCGGCGATCGGCATCGCGGGGATGAGCCGCATGATGCGCGCGAACGTGCTCGCGACGTCGGGCCGCGCGATCGAGGCGGCCGGCGACGTCGATGTGCTGCTGCTCGACAAGACCGGCACGATCACGCTCGGCAACCGCGAAGCCGTGCAGTTCCGGCCGGCGCCGGGCGTGGACGAGCGCGCGCTGGCCGAGGCCGCGCAACTGTCGTCGCTTGCCGACGAGACTCCGGAAGGGCGTTCGATCGTCGCGCTCGCGAAGCAGCGCTTCTCGCTGGACGTGGCGGCAGTCGCCGGCAGCATCACCGTGCCGTTCAGCGCACGCACGCGGATGAGCGGCCTCGATATCGGCGAGCGTCAGGTGCGCAAGGGCGCGGCGTCCGCGATCCGCGCGCATGTCGATGCGCTCGGCGGCGTGTTTCCTCAAGCGGTCGAGACGGCCGTCAACGACATCGCGCGACGCGGCGGTACGCCGCTCGTCGTGGCCGACGGTTTCCGCGTGCTCGGTGCGATCGAGCTGAAGGACATCGTCAAGCACGGGATCGCCGCGCGTTTCGCCGAGCTGCGCAAGGTCGGCGTGAAGACCGTGATGATCACCGGCGACAACCGGCTCACCGCGGCCGCGATCGCGGCGGAAGCCGGCGTCGACGACTACCTCGCCGAAGCGACGCCCGAGGACAAGCTGCGGCTGATCCGCGAGCACCAGGCGAAGGGCCATCTCGTCGCGATGACCGGCGACGGCACCAACGACGCACCCGCGCTCGCGCAGGCCGACGTGGCGGTCGCGATGCACAGCGGCACGCAGGCGGCGAAGGAGGCGGCCAACATGGTCGACCTCGACAGCAACCCGACCAAGCTGATGCAGGTGGTCGAGGTCGGCAAGCAGATGATCATGACGCGCGGCGCGCTGACCACGTTCAGCGTGGCCAACGATCTCGCGAAGTATTTCGCGATCATCCCGGCCGCGTTCGTCGCGACGTATCCGGCGCTCGGCGCGCTGAACGTGATGGGGCTGCACAGCCCGACGTCGGCGATCCTGTCGGCGGTGATCTTCAACGCGCTGATCATCGTTGCGTTGATCCCGCTTGCACTGAAAGGCGTGAAGTATCGCGCGGAGCCGGCCGAGAAGCTGCTGGGGCGCAACCTGCTGATCTACGGCGTGGGCGGGATCGTCGCGCCGTTCATCGGCATCAAGCTGATCGACATGCTGTTGACGCCGTTTATCTGACCGAACGCGCCGTCGCGGCCCCGCTCATGCCTTCATGGCGTGCGCGGGGCCGTTCGGCGTTTCAATTGCCGGAAGCGATCATGGATGTGAATGTGAACGTGAGCGAAGCGAATCGACGGACAACGGGGCAGCGTGACACCGCTGCCCGCCTCAGTGGTGACGGCGTGGGTCGCGACCGCTGGCGCGGCATGCTGCGCGCATGCGCGGCACTGGCCGACCGCATCGCGGGCGCCGGACCCGACACGCAGCCGGCGCTGGCCGTGCGCGAAGCGCATCCGCGCACGCACGTATGGGTGTCGCAGTACGCGGCGCCGCTGCTGCTCGCCACGCTCGTGTGCGCGCTGGCCACACTCGCGGCGAGCGCGCTGCTGCGCGTGTTCGACCTGTCGAACGTCGTGATGCTGTTCCTGATGACCGTCGTGCTGATCGCGCTGCGGCTCGGCCGGCTCGCCGGCGCGTGGGCCGCGTTCGTGTGCGTCGGCTGCTTCGACTTCTTCTTCGTCGAGCCGAGGCTGTCGTTCGCGGTGTCCGATACGCAGTACGTGTTCACGTTTGCGCTGATGCTGGCCGTCGCGCTCGCGATCGGCCAGCTCGCGGCGCGCCTGCGTGCGGAGGCGCGGGCCGCACGCGCGAACGAGAAACGCTCGGCGGCGCTGGCGCGTGTCGCGCATGACCTGTCGGCCGCGATCGAGACCGAGCAGATCGCATCGATCTGCACCGGCACGATCGCGCCGCTGCTCGGCGTGCGCGTCGCGCTCGTGCTGCCGGATGCAAATGACCATCTGATGCCGGCGCAGCACGCCCGGTTCGTCGAAGCACCGATCGCCCGCTGGGTCTACGAGCATGCGCGCGGCGCCGGGTGCGGAATGCCGCCGTTCGAGCGCGCGGCCGCGCAGTACCTGCCGCTGAAGGCGCCGATGCGCGTGCGCGGCGTGCTCGTGCTGTTCGGCGACGCGCAGCCGGTCCCCACCGATCCCGACGATCGCCGCCTGATCGACGCGCTGTGCTCGTCGATCGCGATGGCGCTCGAACGCGTGCACTACGTCGGCGTCGCGCAGCACACGCTGGTCCGCATCGAAGGCGAGCGGCTACGCAACGCGCTGCTTGCCGCGGTATCGCACGACCTGAAGACGCCGCTGACCGCGATCCGCGGGCTCGCCGAGACACTGGAGCGGCCCGAGCGGCTGGCCGACGGGCAGCCGGCCGCACTCGCGCACGGCATCCGCAACCAGGCGGAGGCGCTGCACGGGCTCGTCGTGAACCTGCTCGACCTCGCGCGCATGCAGAGCGAGGGCGTGCGGCTGAATCGCGAGTGGCACATGCTCGACGAGATCGTCGGCAGCGCGCTCGCGCATTCGGCCGGCGTGCTGGCCGGCCGCGACGTGAGCGCCGACTTGCCGGCCGACCTGCCGCTGATCGACGTCGATGCGCTGCTGATCGAGCGCGTGCTGATGAACCTGCTCGACAACGCGGCGAAGTACGCGGGCACGGACGCGGCCGTGGCGGTGCGCGCGCGCGTGTTCGGCGAAACGCTGTACGTATTCGTCGAGGACGACGGGCCCGGCTTCATTGCGCGCAACACCGAGCCGCTGTTCGAGCCGTTCGAGCGAGAGCGCAAGGAATCGTCGATCAGCGGCGTCGGGCTCGGGCTCGCGCTGTGCCGCAGCATCGTCAACGCGCACGGCGGCTCGATCCGCGCGGTGCCGCTCGATCCGCACGGCGCGCGGTTCGAGATTCGCCTGCCACTGGGCGCGCCGCCCGATATCGAACACGAGAGCCGGACATGATCAGATCGCGCGTACTTATCGTCGAGGACGAGTCGGACATCCGCCGCTTCGTGCGGATGGCGCTGGAACAGGAAGGGCTCGACACCTGCGAGGCGTCGACGGCCCGCGAGGCGCGGATGTATGCGTCGAGCAGCAAGCCCGATCTCGTGATCGTCGATCTCGGGCTGCCGGACGACGACGGCAAGACCTTCATCCGCGAGTTGCGCGAATGGTCGACGGTGCCGGTGATCGTGCTGTCGGCGCGGCAGCAGGAAGTGGAGAAGGTCGCGGCGCTCGATGCGGGCGCGGACGACTACCTGCCGAAGCCGTTCGGCGTGCCCGAACTGCTCGCACGGGCACGCGCGCAGTTGCGGCGCGCGGCGTTCGTGTCGGCCGACGGTCAATCGTCGTCGATCGTGCGGTTCGGCGACGTGACCGTCGATCTCGGCCGCCACGAAGTGGCGCGCGGCGGCGAGCCCGTTCACCTGACGCGCCTCGAATTCCGGCTGCTCGCCGCGCTGATCCGCGCGCGCGGCGGCGTGATTGCCGCGCGGCAATTGCTGGCGGAAGTCTGGGGCATCCACGACGCGGACCGCGCGCACTACGTGCGCGTGTACATGACGAACCTGCGGCAGAAGCTCGAACCGGTGCCGGCGCGGCCGCGGCACCTGCTGACGGAGCTGCAGTTCGGCTACCGGCTGGTCGGCCTGGAAACGGTCGGCATGGCGGACGGGCCGCGCGGCGCGGTATCGGCAGGTCTAGACAACTGAAATCGCGCGTCCGGCCGTGCGCCGGCGCGCGGAGAAAGCTGTTGTTTAGCTCGATGTAATTCGCAATTAATTGAAATATAAGGAAATTTGCGACCCACGATCCTATTGAACCGACAATTAGAGATAAACACGGATTGCTGGCGCACCTTCTGAAAAGGCAAAGTTGTATGTACAACTTGGGGTGTCGCCGGAAGGGGCGGACTCCGGGTTGGAAGGGTTCACGGCGGCGCCGCCCGACGGGACCCCGCCCAGTTCGCCTCTGACAGGAACGCCATGAAGAAACTCGCGCTCAGTATTGCCCTTGCCTGCATCGCGGTCGGTGCCCACGCCAAGGATTGGTCGACGATCCGGTTTGGCGTCGACGCCAGCTATCCGCCGTTCGAATCGAAGGACGCAAGCGGCAAGGTCGTCGGCTTCGACGTCGATCTCGGCAACGAGATCTGCGCCCGCCTGAAGGCGAAATGCGTGTGGATCGAGAACGACTTCGACGGGATGATTCCCGCGCTGAAGGCGAAGAAGTTCGACGGCGTGCTGTCGTCGATGTCGATGACGCCGGCGCGTGCCGAGCAGATCGCGTTCTCCGACAAGCTGTTCAACACGCCGACGCGCCTCGTCGCGAAGAAGGGCACGAACCTGCAGCCGACGGCCGAATCGCTGAAGGGCAAGTCGGTCGGTGTCGAGCAGGGCACCATCCAGGAAACCTACGCAAAGGCCTACTGGGCGCCGAAGGGCGTGCAGGTCGTGCCTTACCAGAACCAGGACGGCGTGTACCAGGACCTGATGTCGGGCCGCCTCGACGCGGCGCTGCAGGACGCGGTGCAGGCCGACATCGGCTTCCTGAAGACGCCGCGCGGCGCGAACTTCGAGTTCGCCGGCAAGGACATCGACGATCCGAAGACGCTCGGCAACGGCGCCGGCATCGGGCTGCGCAAGGACGACGCCGACCTGAAGGCGAAGATCGACCACGCGATCGCCGACATCATCAAGGACGGCACGTACAAGAAGCTCGAGAAGAAGTACTTCGCGTTCGACGTCTACGGCGGTTGATTCCCCCCGCGGCGCGCATCGGTTGCGGTGCGCGCCGCGCCTGTCGTGGGTGCAACCCGCTTCGCGCGATGCGTCCGACTTGATGAGCAGGCTGCATCAGGTAGTGCGCAGATATCGTTTGATGCGCGGGTAATGGCTATTGACAATCCAGCCACATCGTTCTGGATCCCTCCTATGATCTTCCAAGGATTTGGCCCGCTGTTGTGGGCCGGCACGGTGGAAACCGTGAAGCTCGCGGTGCTGTCGCTCGCGGCGTCGCTCGTGCTGGGCCTCATCGGCGCAAGCGCGAAACTGTCGACGAACCGCATGCTCAAGTCGATCGGCACCTTCTACACGACGCTGATCCGCGCGGTGCCGGACCTCGTGCTGATGCTGCTGCTGTTTTACGGGATCCAGATCCTGCTGAACAACGTCACCGACATGCTCGGCTGGGACCAGATCGACATCGACCCGTTCGTGGCCGGCGTCATCACGCTCGGCTTCATCTACGGCGCGTACTTCACCGAGACGTTCCGCGGCGCGTTCCTCGCGGTGCCGCGCGGCCAGCTCGAAGCGGGCTTCGCTTACGGGATGAGCGGCTGGCGCGTGTTCCGCCGCATCCTGTTCCCGCAGATGATGCGCTTCGCGCTGCCCGGCATCGGCAACAACTGGCAGGTGCTCGTGAAGGCCACCGCGCTCGTGTCGATCATCGGCCTTGCCGACGTGGTGAAAGCGTCGCAGGACGCGGGCAAGAGCACGCTCGATTTCTTCTTCTTCACGCTGGCTGCAGGCGCGATCTACCTCGCGATCACGACGGTGTCCAACGTCGTGCTGCATCACCTCGAGAAGCGTTATTCCGTCGGCGTCCGGAGGCTCGTACTGTGATCGAACTCGTCAGCCAGTACTGGCAAAGCTATCTCTACACCGACGGCTACCGCTTCAGCGGCCTCGCGATCACGCTGTGGCTGCTGGTGGTGTCGATCGCGTTCGGCTTCGCGCTCGCCGTGCCGCTCGCGATCGCGCGCGCTTCGTCGAACCGCTGGATCTCCGGCCCGGTGTGGCTCTATACGTACGTGTTTCGCGGCACGCCGCTCTACGTGCAGCTGCTGATGTGCTACACGGGCATCTACAGCCTGCAGGTCGTGCACAACCACGTGCTGCTCGACACGTTCTTCCGCAACGCGATGAACTGCACGCTGCTCGCGTTCGTGCTGAACGAGTGCGCGTATGCTACCGAGATCTTCGCGGGGGCGATCAAGGCGACGTCGGCCGGCGAGATCGAAGCCGGCATGGCCTACGGGATGTCGCGCTTCAAGCTCTATACGCGGATCATCCTGCCTTCCGCGCTGCGCCGCTCGCTGCCGAGCTACAGCAATGAAGTGATCCTGATGCTGCACGCGACGACGCTCGCGTTCACCGCGACCGTGCCCGACATCCTGAAGGTCACGCGCGACGTCAATTCGGCGACCTACATGTCGTTCCAGGCCTACGGCATCGCGGCGGTGCTGTACGCCGCCGTCGTATTCACGCTCATCTGGGCGTTCCGCAAGCTCGAGACGCGCTGGCTCGCGTACCTCGCGCCGCGCGGCCACTAACGCTTTCGCAAGATTCGCAAGGAAGGACCCAGCATGTACAAGCTTACCGTTGACAACCTGCACAAGAAGTTCGGCGACAACGAGGTGTTGAAGGGCGTGTCGATGAAGGCGAAGGCCGGCGACGTGATCAGCATCATCGGCTCGAGCGGATCCGGCAAGAGCACGTTCCTGCGCTGCATCAACTTCCTCGAGCAGCCGTGCTCGGGGCAGATCACAATCGGCAGCGAGCCGATCCAGACCACGCGCGACCGCAACGGCTCGCTGCGCGTGGCCGACCAGAAGCAGCTGCAGCGGATGCGCACGAAGCTGTCGATGGTGTTCCAGCACTTCAACCTGTGGGCCCACATGACGGTGCTCGAGAACATCATCGAAGCGCCGATGGCCGTGCTCGGCGTCGGCAAGGACGAAGCGATCGCGCGGGCGCGCAAGTACCTGGAGAAGGTTGGCCTCGCGCCGCGCGTCGAGGGCATGTATCCGTCGCACCTGTCGGGCGGCCAGCAGCAGCGTGTGGCCATTGCACGCGCGCTGGCGATGGAGCCGGAAGTGATGCTGTTCGACGAGCCGACGTCGGCGCTCGATCCGGAGCTCGTCGGCGAAGTGCTGAAGGTGATGCAGAAGCTCGCCGAGGAAGGCCGCACGATGGTCGTCGTCACGCATGAGATGGGTTTCGCGCGCAACGTGTCGAACCACGTGATCTTCCTGCACCAGGGGAAGATCGAGGAAGAGGGGAATCCGCAGGAGATTCTCGTGAACCCGAAGAGCGAACGGCTCGGGCAGTTTCTGTCGGGGCGGTTGAAGTAAGCCGGCAGGCGGCGTCGCGGGTTGTCCGGGGCGCCGCACACTGGAACGCTAAATGCTTGTCACGCGGGATCCTTTCGATGAAGGAGCACCGCGATGAGCACACCGACCCCCACCGCCTTTTCCCATGTGAAGCCGCAGGACACCGCCTATCACGGCGAAGGCCTGCGCGACTTCTTCCTGTATCGCGATCTTGGCATCGCGGCCGCGACGAACGGCAAGGTCGTCGCGCAACTCGTCCGGGCGAATCATGCACCGGAGGCGGGCACCGGCTGGCACCGTCACGAGGCCGAGTTCCATATCGTGATCATGCTGAAGGGCTGGGCGCGCTTCATGTACGGCGAACGGGAGACGCTGGTGAGCGCCGGCGACTGCGTGCATCAGGCGCCGGGAATCGTTCACTACCTGTTCGACTACTCGCCGGACATGGAGTACCTGGAGATCGTCGGGCCCGCCGATTTCACGTCGATCGATGTCGAGGGGCCATGCGCGGTACCGCCGCCGACGCCGTGGGGAGAGGCGGGGGCGTAGCTGCCGCGCATGATGTGCACGCTTGCGACAAACCGCCTTCGGGCGGTTTTTTCGTTATGGCGCACCGAGCGCTTCCGTTGGCTCCGCGCGCACCCGCGATCCGCTTTCCCCTTCGTCACATTCTTTCGGATCCTGACGGTCGCGATGCTGAAGATCCGGAAAGAAAAGAAAGACATTCGTCAGCTTCGATGCGTTGACGGCGCCACGTTGTCAAAGATCGTCAATTGCGGGGGGATGCGGTGCACGGCCTGTCGTCGACCGGCGTTAAGGAGGTACAGCCGGATCACCGGTTGAGTTACCCGGGAGAGTTTCATGAAGCGTATCGCGAAGATCCTGACGGCCACCGCAGTGGCATGTGCCGTTCTCGCTCCGGCACTGGCCGAAGCGCATTCGCACCGTGTGTGTCATGTCGATCACCACCACCATCGCGTGTGCCGCTGGGTGCGGTAACCGCGACTTTCCCGGGGATACCCGGAACGCAGGCTTTATTCAGGCAAATCAGGAGAGGACTATGAAAAAGACGATGTTGATCGCCGCGCTGGTCGCTGGCATGGGTATGTCGATCGGTGCATTCGCGCAGGTTCCGGCCAGCGCGCCGGCCGGCACGACCGGTCTGTGCAAGGACGGCTCGTTCTACTCGGGCGCATCGAAGAAGGGCGCGTGCGCAGGCCACAAGGGTGTGAAGACCTGGTACGGCGCATCGTCGGCGGCAGCCGCGAGCGCACCGGCCGCAGCGCCGGCGACGGCAGCTTCCGCAGCAGCCCCTGCGTCCGGCACCGCGCCGGCGAAGAGCGCGGCTGCAACGACCGCGGCGGCAGCGCCGGGCGGCGGCGCGGGCAAGGTGTGGGCGAACGACAGCACGAAGGTCTACCACTGCTCGACCGACAAGTACTACGGCAAGACGAAGCACGGCAGCTACATGTCGGAAGCCGATGCGAAGGCGAAGGGTTACCACGCGTCGCACGGCAAGGCCTGTTCGTAACGCAGGCTGACGCGCGAGCCGCTCCCTCGCGCGTCGTCCGCACACTGCAGCAACGCACGCCCCGCCATCAACGGCGGGGCGTTTCATTTTCAGCGTCGTCCGGCTTCAGTGAGCTTGATGCGACGGCGTGTCGGTCGCCACCTCGCTCATGGTTGCGCGCGCATCGAGCAGCGCGCGCAGCGTCACGTAATGCGTGCCGTCCTCGTTGCCTTCCGCACCCGCGGTGCGATCGTACGGCTCGTTGTCGTGAATCGTCGCCCGCACGATCGGATAGATCTGCGTTTCCCAGCGGCTGCCGTTGAACACGCCGTAGTGGCCTGCGCCCGTCTGTACGTGATGCGTCTTCAGGTACGGCGGCAACCCCGAACACAGTTCCTGCGCGGCCACCGTCTGGCCCACTGCGCAGATATCGTCCTTCTCGCCTTCGATCGTCAACAGCGCGGTGCGATGAATCGCCGCCGGCTCGACGAGCCGCTCGCCGACCGTCAGCTCGCCGCGCGCGAGCGCGTATTGCTGGAACACCTTCTCGACCGTTTCCAGATAGAACTCCGCGGTGAGATCGGCGGTGGCGAAGTATTCGTCGTAGAAGTGCCGCAGCGTGTCGGCTTTTGCCGGGTCGCCTTTCGCGCGCTGGTAATACAGATCGGCGAACGATGCCGCATGGCGATCGGGATTCATCGACATGAACGCGCCGACCTGCACGAAACCCGGATACACGCGTCGTTGCGCACCGACGAAGCCCGCCGGCACGACGCTGATCAGGTTGCGCGCGAACCATTCGATCGGCTGGCTCGTTGCGAGCGCGTTGACCTTCGTCGGATTCACGCGGCAATCGATCGGCCCCGCCATCAGCGTCAGGCTCGCGGGCTGCGCCGGATCGCCGCCGGCGGCCATCAGCGCAACCGCCGCGAGCGCGGCAACGGTTGGCTGGCAGATCGCGAGCACGTGCGCATCCGGGCCGATCTGGTGGATGAAGTCGATCACGTGCGCGACGTATTCGTCGAAGCCGAACCGTCCGGCCGTCAGCGGGATGTCGCGCGGGTTGTGCCAATCGGTGATGTACACGTCGTGGTCGGCCAGCATCGTATGCACGGTGCCGCGCAACAGCGTCGCGAAATGCCCGGACATAGGAGCTACGATCAGCACGCGCGGCTGACGCGCCACCGGCCGCGCCTTGCGGAAATGCAGCAGCGTGCCGAACGGGGTGCCCGCGGCGGCTTCCTCGACGATCGGCACCGTTTCGCCGTCGACGACGATCGACGCGATGCCGAACGGCGGACGCCGATGCGAGAACGCGCAGCATTCGAGCAGTTCGCACAGCGCGTCGAGCATGCGGCCGGTCGGCGTCGCGGTGGCGGGCGGCCACAGCGACATCGTCGCGCGGGTAGCGGCGGCCCATGCGCGCGCCGGACGCGTGCATTCTGCAGACCATTGATAGAACGGATAGGCAAGCAGATTCATGGCTGTCGCTCGTTGTGCCGCGTTGCAAGGAACGAGGCAAGCGATGTGCCAGCTTGCGGCTGGCACGCGCGTTGCACGCGGTTCGGGAACGCGGCGACGCAGGCGGCGTGCGACAGCCGGCAGCCGCGCGCGATGCGTTGCCGGGCCGGTCGGACGTGCGACATGTGCAGCGACAGCGTGCGGCGCTGCGCCAGTTCGGCGAATGCGCGGCACCGGCATGGTGCGGGTGGCGCCACATGGCGTCTGTTTTGGTGCAGGGGCACGAACGGTCTTGAACAGGGGAGCGACATGGAAGTCACCGGAGGACAGACGACGCTGACCATCAGCAGCCGCAATTACTCGTCGTGGTCGATGCGCGGCTGGCTGCTCGCGAAGCTGAGCGGGCTCACGTTCGAAACGGTCAGCGTGCCGATCGATGCCGCGTCGCGCGCGGAGTTGCTGCTGTTGTCGCCGTCGATTCTCGTGCCGTGCCTCACACACGACGGCAACACGGTGTGGGACACGCTCGCGATCGCCGAGTACCTGAACGAAGTCCGGCCGCAGGCGCGATTGCTGCCGGAAGACCGGAGAGCCCGCGCGCATTGCCGGTCGATCTGCGGCGAGATGCATTCCGGTTTCAGCGCATTGCGCTCCGCGTTGCCGATGAACCTGCGCGCGCATTTCCCCGGCTTCCGCATCTGGTCGCGCGCGCAGCACGACATCGAGCGGATCGTGACGATCTGGCGCGAGTGCCTGGCCGCATACGGCGGCCCCTGGCTGTTCGGTGCGGAGATCGGCATCGCCGATGCGATGTATGCGCCGGTCGTCACGCGCTTCCTGACCTACGACGTGAAGCTCGAGCCCGACATCGCCGAGTACTGCATGCAGGTGCTCGCGCATCCGTTCGTCGCGGAGTGGATCGATGCGGCGAAGGCGGAGCACGAAGACATCGACGAACTCGACATGGAGTTCTGACGCGCCGGATCACGTGCGGCACTCGCGTTGTCACGCATGACGCGCTCAAATATCGGATGAATGGCGTCTGATCAAAGCGCGCTTAAATCGGACGAATCGCCGCCACGGCGTGAGGCCCCGTGCGGCGGGCCACGTGCGTTATCGGGGTAAACATCGCGGGCGCGGTGCCGATAACGCAGGTCCAGTGACCGCAAGAGAAACACGTGAAACCGTTCGTCATGCTTGTCTTTGCCGCTGCGCTCGTCACGTCAGCCGGCTGCGCCCAACTTCAACCCGCACACCAGGACGCGAATACGCACACCGATGCGCCGTCCGCATCGACGTCGCTCGTCGATTTCGTCATACCAGCCGATGCGCTTGGTGCGCGCGATCCTCAGTTGACCGCGTTGCTCGCGAAAGTCGGCGCGCTGGCATCGAAGCAGTCGCAACCGATGACGATTCGCGTGGCTGCGCTGCCGCAGGATTTCGGCTACCTGAACCAGTCGATCAAACGCGGCATTGCGACGCCGCGTGCTGCGGCGGTGCGCGTCGAGAACGTCGCGGCCGGCAGTTGCAGGCCGTACAGCGTCCAGGTCGGACCGAGCCAATAACAGGAGATCCCGCGATGCTACGACTGTCGATCTGTGCCGCCGTGTTCGTGTGCGGCACCGCGTGTGCGGCGACGCCCGGCGATGGCGTGCCGTTTGCCCCTGCTGCATCCAACCAGGTGTTTCCACCGCTGCCGCCATTCGCGTCGCTGCCGCCGGGAGCGGGCGGCGACGACGAAGTGCAGGCACCCGCACCGACGGGCGGCCGTCACGCGAAGAAGCTGCGCCACGCATCGCCCGCGAAGAAGGCGCCGGAATTGCAGGTGCGTCTCGTCGTGACCGACGAGTCGCGCGCGGCCCTCGCCGCCGAGGACAAGAAGCTCGACGACGCGTTGGCGAAAAGCACGCACGAGCGGCGCACGACGGGGGCCGGCGCGGCAGCGCTGGCGATGACGCCATGAGCCCGCGGATTCGAAACGGCGGATACGTGACGGCCCGAACCGGAGCGGCGTCGATGCAACGACGTTGCACGCCATGGCTGTGGTTCGCGATGTTGGTGTTGAGCGCGCTCATCGTCACGCCGGTGCGTGCCGCCGACGACGCGCCCGGCAACGAATGCTTCGAGCGCGCGGCCGGCTATCAGGGCGTCAACCCGCATATCCTGCGCGCGATCGCCTGGTACGAATCGAAGGGCAATCCGGCTGCCGTGCATCGCAACGCGGACGGCAGCATCGACGTCGGCCAGACCCAGATCAACTCGGTGCATTTCGGCGAACTGCGCCGCTATGGCGTGCCGCCACGCGCGCTGAAGGATGCGTGCGTGAACATCTACGTCGCGGCGTGGATGCTGAAACGCAAGATGGTCCGCTACGGGAACACCTGGCAGGCGATCGGCGCCTATCACTCGGAAACGCCGCGCTATCGGGACGAATACGCGCGAAACATCCATGCGGTGGTCGTGTCGTGGGGCTTGCACGAATGAGCCGCCTTTTGGTGAGTGTTGAAGGCCGGAAGTAAGGATCGCGGCGGGCTCGGCCGGTTCGACGAACGTGCCGCAGCCTGTCGTTTTCCCGAATGCATCAAGCCGATTCTGCTGCGCAAACGATTTACATCAAATTCTGCTCAAGGAACCCCTGCGACGAGGTTAAAGAACTCCACCGCGTATGTCGTAAACGGGAGCACGGGGAACGGCGGCGATGATCGCGCATGCAGCGCGACGCGCCGCCGCACAAGAAAGCAAGCGCAGCAGGGGAATCGACTTGAATCGTCAGCAATCGTGGACGCGTACGGCGGCGCCCGGAGAAATCATCTACTCCGAGGGCTTTGCGGGTGAGCCCGTCATCTTCTTGATCACCGACGGCAAGGTCGAGCTGTCCACACGATGCGAAGACAAGCGCGTCGTCGTCGCGACCCTCGGCCGCGGCGAGTTCTTCGGTGAATCGGCGTTGCTCGCGGCCGAGCCGCGCGCTCATACCGCGAAGGCACTTTCATTCTGTCAGCTCACGGTCGTGCCGGCCGGCATGCTCGATGAAGAAATCGAGCGCGTGTCGGCGCTGCTGCGCCACATCGTGCGAACGATGATCCGCCGCGTGAAGCGCAAGGACGACCAACTCGCCACCTACACCCATGCCGACTTCATGCCGGGCGTGCTGTCGTATGCGCATGTGCTGTCGCTGATGGCGGGCGCCGAAGCGCGCGATGGCGGCGACACGTGGGCGCGCCGGCCGATGCAGGCCCATGCGGCCGAAACCTCGGTGCCGCTCGCCGAAGTGATCCGCAAATGCCGCGCGATTGCCGGCCATTCGCGGCCGCACGTGCTCGCGATGCTGCGACGCATGGAGAAGCTCAATCTCGTCACGATCGAAGCAGCGCAGGCGGACCATGCGGGCGGGGCGGTCGACTACGCGGCGTCGTCGGATGCGCGCCAGGTCGTCACGTTCGACGCCGCGCGCGTGATCGATCGCGCGCAGCAGGTGGCCGATCACGATCTCGACCTGTCGATCAACAGCGAACTCGAACTCATCGAGCTGGCCGATCTCGAAGCGCTGATCGGCGTCGAGAAGACGATGCTGCTCAACAAGCTGTCGAACGGCGAGATTGCCGACGAGTTGTTCGCGTTCCGCAAATCGAAGGTCCTCAGTTACGTCGAACAGAAGGGCGTGACGTACTTCTCGCGGCGCAACGCGCGCCGTGGAGAGGTGCGCTCGCTGGAGGATCTCGTGTCGATCGACCAGCGCACGCTGTTCGACGTCATCAGCACGTTCGACACCTACGATCTCGCGAAGCTCGTCGCGAATCTCGACGATCGCGCGGTGGCCGACAAGCTGTTCTCCGTGATGACCGAGGCGCGGCGCAACGAGGTGTCGTGGGTGATGCGTCGCGAGCTCAAGCTCGATCCGGTCGAGATCGAGGATATCGAGCAGCGCGTGCTGGATGCCGTTCGCGCGGCAAAGGCGCCGGCGGTGGGCACCGTGCCTGTCGCATCGGCTTCGGACGCATGACGAGGAGACGCGCATGGACCTGTTGACCCTGGCCGGTGTGCTGTTGGGCGGTGCGGCGATCGTGTTCGGTTTCGCGCTGGAAGGCGGGCATTTCTCGATGCTGTTCCAGTTCGAGGCGCTCATCATTGTGCTCGGCGGCACGCTCGGCGCGGTGATGATCCAGAACACGTGGGCGCGCTTCTTTGACGCGGTGAAGCAGCTGCGGCTCGCGTTCGTCCGTGCGCGCGAGGTCGATCGCAAGAACCTGTCCGACCTGCTCGAATGGGGCGACCGCGCGAAGCTCGACGGGCTGCTTGCATTCGAATCGATGGACGTGAGCGGCATCCATCCGTTCGCGCGCCGCGGGCTCGAACTGCTGGCGAACGGCGTATCGACCGCCGTGCTCGAAGACGCGCTGCAGCGCGAACTCGATGCCTACGAACGCAGCCGCCTCGCCGCTGCGCGCGTGTGGCAGCAGGCGGGCGGCTATGCGCCGACGTTCGGCATTCTCGGGTCGGTGCTCGGGCTCGTGCAGGTGACGAGCCATATGCTCGAACCGGCGCAGCTCGGGCCGGGCATCGCGGTTGCGTTCATCGCGACGCTGTACGGGCTGGCGTTCGCCAACCTCGTGTTCCTGCCGCTTTACGGCAAGCTGCGCGCGCAGATCGACAGCGAGCTGCGGTTTCGCAAGCTGTATCTCGACGGCTTGCTCGCGATCTCGCGCAAGGAATCGCCGCACACGATCGAGACGCGCCTGACCGGCGACGTGCGCGGGCGCGCGGTCGAATCGCTCGCGTGATGCGCGTGTGTCGTACGACGAACCCGGAATGCCAATCGCATGACTGCTCGAACTGACGGCGCATCCGCCGCCGACCGCGACGACGACGAACTCGAAGGCGCGCAATCTGGCCGCTGGCTGATTTCGTACGCGGATCTCATCACGACGCTGATGGTGCTGTTTCTCGCGTTGTACGTGCTCCAGCTCGCGAAATACAACGCGCTCGATGCGCGGTACCAGACGCTCGCGCGGCATGCGGAAAGCGCGGTGAGTGCATCCGCTGCTGCGACCGCTACCGTGACGCCTGAGCACTCGCCGCCGTGGCTCGCCTTGCTCGATTCGTTGAAGTCGAATGGCCGGATCTCGCTCGTGAAAGCGCCGCATGGCGTCGAGATCGGCATCGACGCGAAGATCCTGTTCAACGTAGGCGATGCGCGCCTGCTGCCCGATTCGTCGCCGGTGCTGAACCAGATCGCGCAGGCACTCAGCGATCACGCGACCGGCGAGATTCTCGTCGAAGGCCACACCGACAGCGTGCCGATCGCGAACGCGAAATACGAATCGAACTGGGAGCTGTCGTCGGCGCGGGCGGGGAGCGTCGTGCGCTACCTGACCGAGCGCGGCGTCGCACCGCACCGGCTCGCGGCGATCGGGCGGGCCGATACGCAGCCGCTCGTCGCGGGGGACGATGCCGCCGCGCGGGCGCGCAACCGGCGGGTGACGATCTTCGTTGCATATTGATTGGCGCTGAATTTTCGTTGTTCGCGCATCTATAAGCGGCCGCATATGTCCGCCTGACAACGACATAACGAATCTCGCATGATGAACATGTGAGATCAGCGATGCGGTTCTGCGCGTGCATGCCGATAACCCAAACTGGCTCAGACCGAGCGGTTATCGAGGGTTCCCCATGCATTTCTGGCGCAAGCTTTCCATACAGAACAAGCTGATTCTCAGCATGACGAGTTGCCTGCTCGTGTTCGTCGCGATCTCGAGCGGGCTCAGCATCCGCCTGATCGGCAACGCGGTGCGCGATCGCGTCGTGCGCGAAGAGCTGCCGACGGCCGTGAACGGCATCCGCGCCGACGTGCAGCGGCAGATGGCCGGGCCGATCGCCGCGTCGCGGATTCTCGCGCGCGATGCGTTCCTGCTGCAATGGGAAGCCGAGGGCGAACCCGACGCCGGCACGCGCAACTGGATCCAGCTCGCGAAGAACGTGAAGGACGAGCAGAAGGCCGCGTCGGTGCAGTGGGTGTCCGTGAAGAGCGGCAACTACTACAACGAATCGGGCCTGCAGCGGAAGGTGACCGACAAGGATCAGTGGCTGACCGGCTTCCTGTCGTCCGGCAAGGCGTTCGACGTGAACATGGACCGCGAAGTGACTGTCGGCGGCTACATGATGTTCATCAACAGCCGTGTTGAACTCGATGGCGTGCCGATCGGTGCTGCGTGCATGAGCCTGTCCGTCGATGCGCTCGCGAAGGGTATCGCTGCTTACCGGATCGGCGAGACCGGGTTCGCGTATCTCGTGCGTCCCGACGGCGCGATCATGATGCATCGCGATTCGTCGCTGATCGACGGCAAGCATTTCATGAAGGATCAGCAGGGGTTGCCGGGGGATGCGTCGTCGACGCTGTTGGCCGGGCGGCCGTATGCGTACCTGAGCTACAACGGTGATGGCGGGGCGCGGTTCATCGCGACGTCGTTCATTCCGGAGTTGAACGCGTATGTGGTCGTCGAGGTGCCGCAAGCTGAGTTGCTGGGGCCGGTGACGCGTGCGATCCGCAGTGCCGCGCTGGTTGCGGCGGTGGTGGGGCTGGGTGTCGCGTTGCTCGTGATCTGGCTGGTGGGGCGTGCGATTGCCGCGCCGATTCGTCGCGCGGCGACACTGCTGTCGGAGATCGCCAGCGGGCAGGGTGACCTCACGCGCCGGATGACGGTCGAGAGCCAGGACGAGATCGGGCAGTTGTCGGATGCGTTCAACCGGTTCGTGTCGTCGCTGTCGACGCTGGTGCACAGCATTCGCGCGGCTTCCTCGTCGATTGCAACCGGGTCGGCGCAGATTGCGACGGGGAATGCGGACCTCAGCGAACGCACCGAAGGGCAGTCGAGCAACCTGGAGCGCACGGCTTCGTCGATGGAAGAGATCACGGCCGTGGTGCGGAACAACACCGAAACGGCAACGACGGCCGCGAAGATGATCAACGGTGCCGCCGATACGGCGGCGCGCGGCGGGCAGGTGGTGGGCGAAGTCGTGACCACGATGCAGGAGATCAGCGACGCGTCGCAGCGGATCTCCGAGATCATCGTGATGATCGACAGTATTTCGTTTCAGACGAATATTCTTGCGTTGAATGCGGCTGTGGAGGCGGCGCGGGCCGGGGAGCAGGGGCGCGGGTTTGCAGTGGTGGCTTCTGAGGTGCGGAATCTGGCGCAGCGCAGCGCGCAGGCGGCGAAGGAGATCAAGACGCTGATCGAGCATAGCGCGGGGACGGTGAATACCGGGTCGCGGCTGGTGAGTGAGGCGGGGAAGGTGATGCGCGATGTTGTTTCGCAGGTTCAGGGGGTGAGCGCGATGATGAGCGAGATCGCTGAAGCGAGCCTGGAGCAGAGCGCCGGGATCGATCAGATCGGGGACGCGGTGCAGTCGCTCGATCAGATGACGCAGCAGAATGCGGCGTTGGTGGAGGAAAGTGCAGCGGCTGCCGCGAGCTTGAAGCAGCAGGCGGCGGAATTGACTCGATTAGTGTCGGCTTTCAAGGTGGATGAGTAAAGTCTGATTCGCGATTTAGAATAAGGCGTTTCTGAGGGACGGCTGTCGTGGATTCACGGCAGCCGTTTTTGCATGTCGGCGCGGGATTCGGTAACGCTTATAAAAATGAAACGCATTTCCAAGTGGAAGATCGGAGTGGGGCCGGTGATGCTCGTCGCGGTGGTGGCTGCGGTGGGGCGAAGGTGATTGCGTTGTCTACCGATTCCTATCTTTCTTATCGGAAGAAAGCCGTCGACGCGATTACAGCAGCGCGGGTGGAGGATCAGGTGGATCTGGACAAGAAATACATGGTCGAGGTGAATGCGCGTCTGGTTAAGCTTGTTGGCGCCGTCAAGGCGAAAGGGCTTTCCGGGAAGGTGGGGACTACCGTGCAGAGCCTCGTTGTCGATAACGGGATGACGCCGAGGGCGGATGGGGTTTTCCTAAAGTCGAATGACGGGACGGTGAGCCTTGTTGTCACAACGGTGCCGCTTTTGAAGGCTTGGGTAGGGGATGTGGGGATCAAGTATACGGATGATGTTGCCGTTATCTTCGAGAGCGAGACGTTTTATACGGACTTGTTTGGGGATGATGAGGCGGTGTTTCCGTTTCCATGTCGAAACGAATGCAATTTATTCTGGCTTCCGCAACGCTTACCGTATACATTGAACAGACACTAAACCTAATGGCAGGTATCGCCTCTGTGAGGCCGACCGTGCCCACGACGTAGCACGGACTTGCCGGCAAAAAACGGGGACCATATGGGAAATATTATAATCGAGGCTATCGCTAATAAGAAATTAATTGAGTTTTATTATAATAATTGTCTGAGAATTGCCGAGCCTCATGTATATGGGGTTACAAATGGCGTCAGGCAAGTTCTCGCTTATCAAATCGGGGGGCAAAGCAGCAACGGTGTACTCCCTGACTGGCGGCGTTTCGACCTCGGCCAGATGTCAAAAATTGCGATCCTCGCTCAAACATTTCCTGGGCGCCGTCCCATCCCGTCTGGGAAGCATAGCTCTTGGGATTCGCGTATAGCCATCGTTGACTAGATTTCCGCAGACACGCGCTAATGGTTTTTGCTGGATACCTCAGCAAACCGGACAGTCGTAGGTCGCAAGATAGCGGTGCGATAAACGTTTGCAATTGAACCAGCGATAGAGTGCTTTTTGGGGATGCCACATCGGTGTCGGCAGATCTATCTTCGCTAAAAAGGCACAAGAAGCTCGAGCCCATAATGAAGATACAATCCGTTCGAATAAAAAATTTCCGCACGTTGAAAGACGTGGCGATTCCCTTCGATTCCATTACGACGTTCATCGGGCCCAACGGGGCCGGCAAGTCCACTGTGCTTCGTGCCCTCGACTGGTACTTTAACGGCAAACCCGGTTCACTAACGGAGAAGGACTGTTCTTTCGGGGCGACCGACGAAGACGTCGAGGTTCAGGTTACATTCGCTGACCTTACCGACAAGGATCGAGACGAGCTTGGCAAGTATGCTCCTGCAGGGGTCATGACCTTCACCGCGTGGAAGCGCCGCAGCCCAGACGGAGCTGAAAGTTTATCTGCGAACTCGAAGAGTTACCCACCATTCAACGCCATCCGCAGCAAAGGATCCGCTGCCGATAAGAAAGTGGCTTACAACGATCTGCGGAGCTCTGATTCGTCGCTGGCTCTTCCGGCTTGGACTAGTGCAGACGCTGCTAACCAAGTTATGACGGCTTGGGAGGCTGGCCATACTGAGCAACTGACCGAAGCTCCGGAGTCTTTGCAGACCAACTTTTTCGGCTTCAATAGCGGGGGCAAGATGAGTGGACTTTTTGACTTCGTCTTGGTCACTGCAGACCTTCGGGCGAGCGAGGAGTCGATCGACGGAAAATCGAGCATCATTGGTCGAATTCTTGAGCGTTCAGTCGATCGCGCTGCGGCTGATGAGGAGATTGCGAAGATCGTCGAGGAGTCACGCGCAAAGCAGCAGAATATTTACGAGGAGAAATTCAAAGCGCAGCTTGACGCCATAACGGCGCAGCTCAACGAAGTCGTCTCATCTTACTCACCCGGTCGGGCTGTCAGGGTTTCGCCTGCAGAGGTTGAGCTCAAGGCCCCTCGAACCACATTCGAGGTGGCGATACGCGACGGTACAACCGAGACTGCGGTAGAGCGGCAGGGGCATGGTTTTCAGCGCACGCTTTTGATTTCCGCGCTTCAGCTTTTGGCGCAGTCGGGGGCAGCGTCGACAGAAGGTGTCATCTGCCTGGCGATCGAAGAGCCAGAACTATTTCAGCACCCTATTCAAGCTCAGACGTTCGCGAAGGTGCTCAGGTCGCTTGCCGAGGACACCGGTAAGCGCATTCAGGTAGCTTATGCTACTCATAGCCCTTACTTCCTTGAGGCCCGACATTTCGATCAGGTCCGGAGGCTGACGAGATCATCTGACGAGATTCCTGTCGTAACTGTCCACCTCGCGACGGTTGCTGACGTGAAGGCCAAACTTAACGGTGTGGTTAGCGCCGACACAGTTGAGCGCCAGTTGGACGGCATCGTGGCAAATCAGCTTACTGTGGCACTCTTCGCGCATCGCGCCTTTCTCGTGGAGGGTACGACAGAGTCGTCAGTGTTCTATGGTATTGGCGATAAGACTTCGCTCGGCTCGCTTGAGGCCGCTGGCATCTCCATCGTCCCGGTGGGAGGTAAGGCATCCATTCCACTTGCTCACGCGATCCTGACTTGTATCGGTATCCCGGTCTACGCGCTCTTTGATGCGGATGGCGGATTTGAGGCGCGGGCGAAGGCCAATGGGAAGGCGCAAAGCAAGATCGATGAGGAGCGGAAGGGCCATGTAGCAGCGAATCGTGCGGCGCTTAGGTACTTCTGTCGAACCGAGGAGGATTTCCCATCTGCCATCGTTGCAGATCAGGTAGCGATCTTTGAGGATCACCTTGAATCATTCTTGACGGCGAACTGGGTTGAATGGATCACCGCTTGTAAAGACGTTGAGGCTGCGGCAGGAATTAGTCTCGCGAAAAATCAACTCGCATATCGGACGGCTACACTTAAGGCCGATGGCACGGTGCCAGAAATGCTCATGCAGATTCTGGCCAAGGTGGAGGGTGAGTAATCGTGCACGAAATCATCTGCCCGCATTGTGGGAGCCCGACGATGGCGACTAAATTCGCCGAACTTAAGAATGACGGCGCATCCGATTCTGAATGAGTCAGAGTACCTATGTCCGGGGCGCGTCTTGTACACGTAGATCACCTGTATAGGGCTGAGCCAGGCCAAACAGACAGCGTTATATCGTCTGACTCAGCTCGGCCAGTTTCGGTTAGTCGACATAGGCACTCGGATCGCCGACAATTACTGAAAATACGCACTTGCAAATGTGCACAAATTTCTTGCCGGAGCATGCATGACTCACGCCGCAACCGAACACGATTTCAATCGAATTTCGGAAACTGCCCTTGGCGACGCCGACCTCAAGGTACAACTGATCAAGTACTTCAAGACGGACAAGCTTTCATTACCGTCAAAGTCGGAGTTAGTTGCGTCTACTTGCGATGTAATCATGTGGGCCGTAATGCAAGCTCGGCACGGCTATGTGCGCAACCCCAAGCAACTCGTGTGTGTAATCTCAGCGTCTGAGCGTGCCAATGCCCTCGCCGTTTGGGGGGGCACGGGGCACGACTGGATTGTTATCAGCGAAGGTCTTATGAAAATCCTACACGCGGCGGCCGACGATATGGGAGATCGCGTTGCGGCAGCATTTCCGGAACTATTTGAATCGCGGCTTGGGCAGAGCTTGGTGGACATTCCTCCGCTGAAGGGCGGATTTCGGAGCACACTGGGATCTTTTTTGTATTTTGCGGGAATCTCGTATTTTGTCGGTCATGAGGCTGGCCATCATCTGTCGGGACACGATGGCTATTATCTGAGCGGCGCCCATGCCGAGGCCGACGATAACTTGGATCCGCAGCAGAGCGAGACGAAGATAACGGAGCAGGCGCTTGAGCATCAGGCCGACCAAGTGGGGCTCACAATATGCCGAATCGTCGTGACGAAGCTGCTCGCCAAGCTGTGGGATGTGCAGTCATTTAGCGAGGCCGAGAAAGTCGAGTATCAACGAGCGCTTGCGATACTACTCACCGGTGGCGCGATGATGTCTGTCGTTAAGATCAAGCCGACAACCTTCGATTGGTCCGATGTCCCGGGGCGAACTCACCCGCCGGCCGTAGTGCGCATAATCAGCGTGGCAATGCAACTATCAGCAGCTCTCAGGAAGAACTTCGGACACTTGGACAAGGTATCCCGCAAATGGATTCGTCTAAAGTGCTTGGAGGTTGCAGTTGGAGCGACGATAAAGCCAAGGTCCGAAGAAGACAAGATTTTTCAAGAACGGGCGAACCGAGGTGAACCTGCGGCAATTCGCGCGGTAGGGATAAGAAAAGCAATACATGATCCCCGGCTCAGGAAATACTACAGGCAACTCGCCGAAAGCCTTGAAGCCGTGCGCCCACAGTTGCGTCCGCGAACTGCGAACACTCCTAACTCATGAGATCCGTCTATCACTTGGCGATTGGAACGGGCCTGTCGGTGACCGGTAGCGATACGCGTGCGGAGTGCATAGCGTCAATTGCAGATGCGATGTGGCAAAGACGAGATTCACGTCAAGCTAGAAAGAGGCCACCATGTCGAAGGATCTAGCGAGAGGTCCGGAGTCGTACCGGAACGAGGAACTGATTCTTGAATTGCTGCCGGGCCTGCTCGAACAGAACGGGTTTTCCGGCGTCACCACGTCGAAGCATGGTGCGATGAAGTTTGTTGACGCAACGACAGCTGATGAGACAGCGGTACGGTTTTGGATGAAACAAGGTTGGACGGGTCCACAGAAATACGCAGCCATCCAGTTCGGAATGCTCGAGACGGGACATAAACCAGACGAGGACTTCATTGAGTACGTCGCGGCGCGCGTGCGCAGCGCAAAGAAGCATGGAGCCACGCATGCGTTGTTTGTTCACATGGGCGAGACGCACATCACAAATTATGTGGCACTGGAGATCGATGATGTTGATAGGGCATACCGTAGGCAGATTAAGCTGTGGCCGGAGCGAGCGCGTGCCACCAAGGCCCCGTCCCTCTGGTTCGAGGATTCCCGGGTGCACCATTCAGCCAACTGTGTCAGAGCGGTACTCGATTTTGAGCTTCCCCTATCTTCAATTTGTGGCGCGAACGACGAACCGAAAGGAACGGGTATTGGCTCAAAGAAGGTGACCGTCGAGATGGAACGACGCATGCGGCAGAGCATATTTCGCTTACGTGTCGGTGATCGCTGTCGCTGGCGATGCGTTGTGTCGGGGGCCGAAGTGAGAGCAGTGCTTGATGCGGCACATCTGCCCGGCCGGAACTGGCGTTTTCACAACGACGCGCATGATGGCGTGATGGTACGGACGGATATCCACCGTTTGCTGGATAAAGGGCTTGCGGAATTCAGGGATGGCGCGTTCTGGGTAGCTGATAAAGCTCGCAAGGGCGAATATGCGGAATTCCACGGGCGCTCGGTCAATGTGGGCTCGTAGGGACTACCGGTCTGGGAAGTTTGCAGCTGAACGTTCAAATGTCCGTTCTTGATTAATGTGAAAGACCGCTGTGGGTCGGTAACGGCTGCCCGCCGCCGTTAGGGGGTCGGCGCTCGCAAAGGGCGTTGGATGAGAAGGGCGAAGCCAAGCCGGCAGGCCGCACGAACCATCGCAACGGTACCAGCCGCAAGCGCATCGCGACCGACGACGATCTGCTCGACGTCGAGATTCCGCGCGACCGCGAAGGCACCTTCGATCCGGTGATGATCGCCAAGGGCGAGCGACGTTTCAGTTCGCTAAGTAGATCCATCGGATCGGGTGGATTTGTCTTGGCGAAAAACCCCATTCCAACAAGGATTGGCTGGTGTGTTGCTTTCAGCGAAGGCGAATTGGAATTCTTGCGGTAACCCAGTCGATAATGGTCGGCGGCATCGAGATCGTCCTTTTACTGTCGTACTCGTCCGCTGCGTCGAAATAGATCAACTTGGCATCGTGGATTTTGATCGAATCTTCACCTGGCCGGCCGTCCCAAAAAACGAAAAATAGGCGACTGGCGAGCACGGAACCGTGCGCATCGGTGACGACGAGCTTGACCTGCTCGTTCTGATCCGCAAAAAATCCATGTCCGCGAGGACCACTTCCGCAGACGTTGACGATGTAGGTCGTGCCGTCGACCTGTTTGATCCCACCATTCATCTTGTCGTTGTAGTTGAAGCGCTCACAATCGGTGCCGTCAACCGTGACCCCGCCAAAAATGATGAGCGAGAAGCAGCCCAACAAGCCCAATGTGGCGATCAACAGTCCTGCCCGCTTCGCTCGGCCGAAACGGGCGATATTTCCAAGAAGCCAGTAGAAGTAGGCTGCAAAGATGACTGCGCCGACGATGACGAACGCTGTCTTCCCGTTCCTGAGTGCGAAAATCGCGATCGCATTCGTGCCGTCAGGCGGAAGGAACGCCCACATGGCTGCGGCCATCAAGGTCACGGCCCCGACTACCAGGATCGTTCTGAGGATGGAGTGAGTCATCTTCATTGCTCCGCCGGGATTGGTTTGCATACGGTATCGAGTTTCAAAACTATCGGTTTGTCCAGTTTCACGAGTTTGGGCCTACTGTAAACCATGAAGTCCCCGCCACGATTGTGTATCGCTCTCCAGTCGCGGTACGTCTTGTTGTGCACCGGCCAGTACACATCCTTCTTCATGAACCTCCGAAAGAGACTCGTCCGTTTGTCAATCGGTTTGTTGACCTCTTCGCCTTCAGGGAGATAGTGCCACTTTTCGATGGTTGAGTTGCCGACGTTCAAGTTACTGCTCTTGAAGAAATCGTTGGCAGCAGCGACATACGACAGCACCATTCCGTTCTTGTTCCAGTGGCCAAGATACTGGCTCTTGGATGACGAATCATCATTGAATGAATAACTATCCTTGATGTAGACGTAGACATGGGTGATCTGCACAACAGGCTCGAAACAGAACGTTTTGTCCTTGCCTTCATACTTGTAGTAGCGTTCGCCGGTAACGATCGCCTTCCCGATAGCAGCGTAGAAATTGAAGTTTGCCAACGCGCCGGTTAGATCGGTCAACGCGGTACCGTCGAGTGTGTCGACGGATGACACCGACTGGTACTGAAATCTCCAAGCGATATGAAACTGAAGCAGATTCGTGAGAAAGGGCACAGTGTCGATCACGATACCTGCCGCATTCATTTGTCCGCCTACAAAGCTCTTCTCGATTACTGGCGCAAGCGTATTCCTCGCTGATTCAGCAGCATTCGGGGTGTAAATCGCTTTCCGGACGAGGTGATTGAACCGCTGAAGTGCACCGTCAAATCGCAACGCCCAATCGAGAGTGACTGTACTGTCGTCGATCGGTTGCACCGAGTTGAGTTGGTCGTTATAGACGTGCTTGGGACTTGCAAACCACTCTCGTGCCAGCTTGGCCGAGATCGGCCAGCCCATCTTGTCCATTGCCTTGGGAATGTCCTGCAGATCAAACTCTGGCAGTTTGTCCGCTTGTTCGGCGTCTTGAGGTTTATCACTCGGTTGTAGCTTGGTGGGTGGTTTGACTGGGGCTGGAGCAGGTGGCTTTTGCGGCGCGACTGGCGCAGCTGTCTTCGGTGGCGGTGGTGGCTCGTTGGGTGCAAGCCTATCGAACGAGATTTTTTGCTGCGTGTCGATTGGAACGCAGCCGACCACACCGGAATAACATTTCCACCGTTTGCTGGAATATAGAACCCCGGATTCTAGTTGGTAATATGGGATTTTTTTTACGTCTGGCATAGGGAATTGGATAACTCTGCATGTATTGGTTGCCGTTAGGACAATCGATGCCCTGACAAGTCCTGCGGAAATAATGAAAAAATCCGCTAGATCAGGCCGCGATCGTGCAGGATGAAAAGATTGAGGCAATTCGCGGCACGACAATTGGCACAGATGGCTTGTTCGCCAAGCGAGACAATGTTGTGCATTCTAGTATCTCGAGATGTTCGGATTCCAACTGGGGGATCGCGTTCAATTTCGATCCTCGGTACATCACCATCAAACCTGACCGGGGTGCGTTGAACTGGCGAGAGCAGCCTTATGGTGCGGCTGCCTCAAGAAGAGGAACAGGCATAAGCAGCGAGGGCCGCTTCGCGCGGCCCTCGCTGCTGGATTGCAGTTTTCGCGTGAACACGACCGAGAGCGGAGGGCTATTGCCGGCTCCGTGTCCGTGTTGATGCTCACCTTTAACGACTGTCACGACCGATATTCAACCCGTTGATGCCGCGAATTGATGAAAGCGCTCAGCCAGTGTATCGAAGTCCAATGTCGTTCGAGGCCACGCACCTCCCTATACCTAACGGCCAATCCCCCTCAATCCCCCATTTCTGAGATGCCAGCCCGACTACACTGGTCTTGAAGCTTTGCTTCTCGTCATCGGAAGTAGAACGCAGTCCCCTTCGCACCGATGGTCGAACGAAAGCCGTCTTGCCCAACAAGACGCAGCGAAGAGGGGAGAAAGAAGGGGAAACCCAAGGCATCAAAGAAGCGCGGGCCGCATGGGCGGCAACCCATACGACCCGCTGACCACCACCAACTCACCCAAGGAGTCGGAAATGGCTGACGCCAATACTAAGCCACGTCGTAGAAAGAACAAACCGGTCAACATGCAAAAGACGTTTGAGCTGGTCCTGCGCAACTACCCGGACCTTCCCAAGCGAGGCTGGCCGTATCTGCCGTGGATGAAGGCGATCGATATTGATTTCAAGATCTTCGGATTCAAGCCTGGCGACCGCGTATACGTGGACGCCAACTACGCGACCCGGCAGATCACGATCACGCCGGATTACAGCCAGTTGGCGTTGCGAGAGCAGCCGTACCACGATTCTGACCGTGGACCGTCGCCGCTATAACGCCTGCAAGGGCCGCTTGATGCGGCCCTAGCGAGTGGAATGCAGGCGTTTCCCGAATGCGACTGACTGCCGGGGCGACACCGCCCCGGCCATTGCCGCAAACGCCGCGACTCACACCTCCAGCCACCTTCAACAACTGTCACGACCGCAAGGCTCGTGAGGCGACACGTCGCCTGCCGAAACAGCCGAATGGCGTCAAATCATCAAATCAACGCCCGCCGGCTTGCCGCTTCACAAGCGTCCCCCGCTGCAACACATACTCGACCCGTGCGCCTTCATCGGCCACGACTCCGATATCCTCAAGCGGATTCCCATCCAGCACGACGAGGTCGGCGATCGCCCCCACGGCAATCACCCCAAGCTGCCCCTGCATATTGACGATCTCCGCCGCCACGGTCGTCGCCGATCTAAGCGCTTCCAGATTCCCCAGCACCTCCGCCCGAATCCGAAACTCTCCGCTTTGAAACGCGTGCATTTCCCCGAGCAGATCCGACCCGAACCCCATCTTCACGCCGGCGTTCGCATAGATTTCCAGCGATTCGCGTCCTTTCTGCTGAACGGAAGCCACCTTTGCCACCGATTCGGGCGGCATCCCGAACTCTGCGCCGTGTTTGGCCAGCGCGTCATAAGTGACAAGCGTAGGCACCACAAACGCCCCATGCTCATGCATCAACTTCGCCGCCGCCTCATCCACGAGATTCCCGTGCTCGATCGTCCTAACCCCACAGCGCACCGCCCGAGCAATCGCCCGCCCCGTATACGCATGCGCCATCACATAAGTATTCGCTGCCTCGGCCTCATCCACGATGGCCCGAATCTCATCCTCCGAATACTGCGTGTTCGCAATCGGGTCGGTCGGCGAAGCCACGCCACCTGACGCCATGATCTTGATCTGCGTCGCGCCTTTCTGAATTTCTTCACGCACCGCAAGCCGCACACCTTCGACCCCGTCCACCACCCGCGCAATCGCCCCCGTCCTGAAACAGCAAGAACAAGGCTCCAGCAAATCCCCGCGAGGCCGAAAATCCCCATGCCCACCGGTCTGCGACAACGCCTTTCCCGACGGAAAAATCCGCGGCCCCGACACCAGCCCGGTTTCGACAGCCTGCATCAAGCTCCAATCCGCGCCCCCTGCATCCCGCACGCTGGTAAACCCACGCGACAACATCGCATCGAGAATCGGCAACGACCGAATCGCCGCAAGAATATTCGGCTGCGTCGCATTCACACCGAGGTTCGCATTCGAAGCCAGCACGTGCACATGGCAATCGATGAACCCCGGCATCACGGTCTTGCCGCGCACGTCGATCGCCTGCGCATTCGGCAAATCCACCGGCCGATCGGTGACTTCGACGATCCGTTCGCCGTCGATCACGACATGATGATGTTCGAGCAGCACGCCCCGTTCGAGATCGAGTACGTTGCCGCCTTGAAGCACGGTAATGGTCATGGAGAGGGATCCTTATCGATTGACGGAAGCGGCCCGCTTCGCATCCTTCACGAAGCGCGTGCCGACGAAGCTGACGGCCGCCGCGAGCGTCACGTAGAAGGCCGGCGCCATGTTGCTGCCGGTGCGGGCGATGAGCCACGTGATCAGGAACGGCGCGAAGCCGCCGAAGATCGTGACCGCGAAGTTGTAGGCGACGGACAGCCCGGTCGACAGCACCTTGGTCGGGAACAGTTCGGCGAACGCCGCGAGGATCGGCCCCGTGTAGGTCGCGATCAGCACGCCGAACACGGCCTGGAACACGAGCAGCGACGTGAACCCGGGCGCATGGTTGATCCACGCGAACATCGGCCACGCGAGCACGAAGATGGCCAGCGCCGATCCGGACAGGAACACGCGCCGTCCCCACACGTCGGCGAGCCGGCCGACGATCGGCGAGCAGCACATGATCATCAGCCCGCCGACCATGCCCGCCGCGAAGCCGGTCGATTGCGGCAGATGCAGCGTGCGCACGGAATACGTCGGCATGTAGAAGAGCAGCACGTAGGTGCAGACGGTCCACAGAATGACCATCGAAAAGCTCGCGAACGTCTCGCGCGGGTAGGTGGACAGCACTTCCTTCAGCGGCGAGCTTTCTTTCGCCTGCGCTTCGACGGCACTGAACGCGGGCGTCTCGTCGATATGGCTGCGGATGTAGTAGCCCACGGGCCCGACGATGATCCCGAGCAGGAACGGCAACCGCCAGCCCCAGCTATGCAGCGCCTGCGCGTCGAGCGACGTCGTGACGAAGGTGCCGGTCGCGGCGCCGAGCAGCACCGCGAAGCCGATGCTCGACTGGATCCAGCTCGAGTAGTACGCGCGCTTCTCCGGCGGCGCGTATTCGGTGAGGAACGCGGTGGCGCCGCCCATCTCGCCGCCGGCCGAGAAGCCTTGCAGCAGCCGCGCGACGACGATCAGCAGCGGCGCGGCGATACCGGCCTGTTCGTAGGTCGGCGCGAGCCCGATGAGCGCGGTGCCGGCGGCCATCATGAGGATGGTGAGCGACAGCGCGGCCTTGCGGCCGACCTTGTCCGCGTAGATGCCGAGCACGATGCCGCCGACGGGCCGCATGAAGAAGCCGACGCCGAACGTCGCGACGGTCAGCAGCACGGACGTCAGTTCGTTGCCGGTCGGAAAGAACAGTTTCGCGATGATGACCGCGAAGAAGCTGTAGACGGTGAAGTCGAACCATTCGAGGCCGTTGCCGATCACGGTCGCGACGATGGCGCGGCGGCGCTGCTGCACGGCCGCGTCGACGGCAGGCGCGGCGCGCGGGGAAAGCGTTCCTTGCATGGTCTCTTCCTCTATCCGAATCAGAAGACGGGACGGCTGCCCCGCGTGAATCCATGCTAAAGACAGCCGGATTTTTTTCTGAAACGAAAGATTCGCATGCACGCATGCGCTGGGCGCATGCGTTGCGTTCCGGATGGGTCAGGGCGCCGTCTGTCGCTCCGCCTGTTCGAACAGCCAGCGGGTGAACAGGCGTGCGGCGTGGTTCTGCGCGCGGTCGTTGGGCGAGATCACGTAGTAGCCGCCACCGTTGCTCGCGGATGCGTCGGTCACGCGCACGAGCAGCCCGGCCTCGATGCACGCGTCGATCATGTAGCGCCAGCCGAGCGACACGCCCTGGCCGAGGATGGTCATCTGCACGATCTGCGGATACGAGTTGATGGTGATGTCCTGCGGCTGCGCCTTCTGCCGGTCGATGTCGTTCTGGTCGAACCATTCGGACCACGACATCCACTGACGCTGCCCGTCCTCGAGGCGCAGCAGCGTCTCGTGCGCGAGATCGGCCGCGTCGAGCGTGCGGCCGGCCAGGTAATCCGGCGCACAGACGGGAAACACTTCCTCGTCGAAGAGGCGCCGCGCGGTGTATTCGGCGGGGGCCTGCTGGCGCACGTAGTAGATGCCCACGTCGAACTCCGCCGGCGACATCGACGCGAGCCCGTCGCGCACGATCAGCCGCAGCTTGATGTTCGGATACGCGGTGCGAAACGCGGGCAGGCGCGGCGTGAGCCAGAGCAGCGCCACGCCGGACGAGCATGCGATCGTCAGTTCGAGATCGCCGTAGGGCTTCATCACGTCGTGCGTGGCTTCCGCGCACTGCGTGAGGAGGTGATGCACCTGCGCCGCGTATTGCTCGCCGGCGATCGTCAGCCGCAGCGAACGATGTTCGCGCACGAACAGCGAGCGGCCGAGGAATTCCTCGAGCTGCTGGATCTGCCGGCTGATCGCGCTTTGGGTCAGGTGCAACTCGGCGGCCGCGCGCGTGAAGCTCGCGTGCCGCACGGCGGCTTCGAACGCGACGAGGCACTGGAGGGGCGGCAGGGGCGTGATGCGCATGGCGGGCGTGAGGGTGGTGTGGCTCGCGACATCATAAGCGGGGATCGCGACGGAATCGCAACCCCCCGCATGAGTGAAAGCCCGACCCTCTGCAGCGTGCCCGCCTCAAGCCGCCGGCAGGTAGCGCAGCTTGTACTTGCGTTGAAGCGCGGCAAGCGCGTCGGCGGAAGGCTTGCCGGGGGCCGCCAGCCGCACGAGCTCGCCCGCTTCCTTGAAGAACCCTTCCGCCCCGCCGGGCGTGAACGTCGTCAGGAATCGGCAGGGCGCCGTGCCGGCATTGTGGAATTGCTGGGTGACCCCCTTGGGCGCGACCACATAGCTGCCCGCCTTTGCGGTGTACTGAACCTCGCCGATCTGCATCGTCAGCTCGCCTTCGAGAATGAAATTGTTCTCGTCCTCGTCCTCATGGATGTGCAACGGCACGGTTCCGCCGGGGGGCAGCACGGTTTCCATGAGCGAATAAGCCCCGCCCGTTTCGGCGGCGAAAACCTTGATGTTCATCCGGGCGCCCGACGGATGCAGGACAGGGTGTCCATCGGCGGATTCGATCATGCGCGCGATCGTGGTGGCGTCAGTCATTCGTTCTCCAGTGGCATGGGGCAGGGGGACGGAGGCGTCCGTCGTTCGGCATGCAGGTTACTGGAGGGGTAGGCTTGCGGATATCGTGTATTTTGACAAAAAATAGGTGTAACTCGACAAACCGTGGTGTGCATCTCCTCGCGCTTCGACTGATGACCTTTTCCGTGACCGCAGCGCGCTTCGGCGCCTTGAGTGAAAGCGTGGCAGGCCGCCGCCATACCCATCCTGACGGGCAGCTGGTTCTGTCGCTTCAGGGTGTGGTGGCTTGCGAGGCGCGCGATGCGCATTGGATCATCCCGCCGCATTGCGCACTGTGGCTCCCGGCCGGATTGCCTCACGTCAGCCGCGCTTCGCCGGCGGCCGAAGGGTGCTTCGTCTTCATTCACCCATCGGTGACGGGGCTGCCGGATGAATGCCGCACGCTGCGCATCAGCCCGATGCTGCGCGAGATCATCGTCGAATTGGCAAACAGGCCACCCCAACCCGGCGTCAGGCGAGACGCGTTGATGGTCGAGCTGTTGATCGAAGAGCTCGCCATCATGGAGCGGGTGGACACGCACTTTCCGATCCCGAGGCACCCTCGTATCAGGCAGATCGCGCAGGCGCTGATCGCGTCGCCGGGCGATCGCCGTACCGTGGAAGAATGGTCCCGCCACGTCGGCATGGGCGAGCGAACGTTGTCGCGGCGCTTGTTCGAGGAGACCGGCATGTCGTTCGGCAAATGGCGGCGGCAGTTGCATCTGATGGTCGCCCTCGAGGCGCTGGCGAAAGGCAGAAGCGTGCAGCAGGTCTCGGATGAACTGGGCTACGAGGCCGTGACGAGCTTCATCAACATGTTCAAGCAGGCGCTGGGTACGACACCCGCGAAATACCGCGCGCTTCAACCCAGGCCGTAGTGCGCCCCGGCCGCCGAACGCCGGCATGGCGAAGCGCGCCACCGGAGCCGGTCGGCAAGCCGGTCCCGTATGGCGGATGACATTGGGTCGCGTTGACGGCAGGCTCGTCGCCCTGCGCGATTCATGCGACGATTGGCGATCAATCTCCATGAATCGAGGCAGACGTGACCCGATCAACCTCCGAGAGCAAGCCGGACGCCGCCCATCCGCCGTGGATGCCCGTCGCGATGGCCGAACTCGGCATTCGCCGCCATCCTCCCGGAAGCGTCAACCCGCGCATCGTCGAATACAACAACCAGACGAACCTGGTCGGCTACGACGACAAGATTTCCTGGTGCTCGTCGTTCGTCAACTGGTGCATGACGCACGCCGGCGTTCGCGGCACGGGCTCCGCGCTCGCGCGCTCGTGGCTCGAATGGGGCCGGCCGCTGGAGCGCCCGGTGTACGGCTGCATCGCGATCCTCACGCGCGACGATCCCGCGAGCTGGAAAGGGCATGTCGGGTTCTACCTGCGTCACGACGACGAACAGGTATATCTCTTCGGCGGCAACCAGCTGGAAGAAGTCCGCGAGCTTGCGTACCCGTTGACCGAAGTGATCGGATACCGCTGGCCCGACGCCGGATGATCTCGCCGCGGCAGCGGACACAAAACTGCAATCAACGGCGCATCTGCTGCTGCTAACCTGTCGCACAACCGCATCGACCCACCCGAAGCCTGTCGGCGCATCAACGAGCCGCCGCCGGCCTTCGCACCCACAAGGAGCCAGCAGTGCAAACCGGTCATCTCCGTCTCTACGCCGATACGCAATACGCGAGCCCTTACGCGATGTCGGTTTTCGTTGCGCTCGAGGAAAAGGCGCTGCCTTACGAACTGGTGACCGTCGATCTCGGCAACCGCGCGCATTTTGCGCCCGACTACGCGGCGACGTCGCTGACGCAACGCGTGCCGACGCTCGTGCACGACGATTTCGCGCTGTCGGAATCGTCGGCGATTACCGAGTATCTCGACGAGATCTTCCCGGGCACGCGGCTCTATCCGGTCGAGCCGCGCCAGCGCGCGCGGGCGCGGCAGGTGCAGGCGTGGCTGCGCAGCGACCTGATGCCGGTTCGGACGGAGCGGTCGACCGAAGTGCTGTTCTACGGGCCGTCGAGCGAGCCGCTGTCGAGCCTGGCGCAGGCGGCCGCGCAGAAGCTGTTCACGGCCGCCGACAAGCTGCTCGCGCCGGGCGCGGCCAACCTGTTCGGCGAGTGGAGCATTGCCGATGTCGATCTTGCGGTGATGCTGAACCGGCTGGTGCTGAATGACGATCCGGTGCCGCAGCGCCTCGCCGACTATGCGCGGGCGCAGTGGGAGCGGGCGTCGGTGCAGCGCTGGGTGAAGCTGAAGCGGCCGCCGCTGTAATTCGAGGAGGCGGTGGCGCAGGCACTCGACCAATTCAGGCGGTCCAGGGACCAGGGCGCCTAGAATAGTCGAGTGCTCTCCTCAGTGATTGCCTGGGTGGTGGGTTCTTTTTCGCATTTTGCGAATATGCGAAAACGCCACCGTCGCAACCGCTGAAAATGGTGGTTTGGCACGATGCACGGCCCGGTAAGCCTTATGCGCCGGAGCTTTCCAGCCTTCGGCCGTAGCCAGACTGGAAGCGGCCAACGTGTTTCCGGTTTAACGCGTTAACGTACTCGTACGCTACGAGGCTTGTGAGGTTTGCGAGGCGCCGGAGTCCCGAGTATCTGCGCGACCTTCTTGTCGTACTCCCAGCGAAGCAGGTCGTATTCATATATTGTTCGGTGACTCCTGTACCTCGTGACATATGAGTATCCCGCTTCCAGCCTCTGGAGTTGATGCCATTGGTCCAACGTCTTGCAGGGCATGAGCTTAATCATTTCATACGCAGACTTCCTGGCAGACGGGGAACAACCAAAAGCTGAGTACGACAAGGCTGCATAGACCCTGCGGCCCTTATCTTCGTGACTTAGAAACGGCAGAAGGCGAGCGGCAAGCTCGGTATGCGGCGCGCACGCCGACCCATTGGAATCAAAGTAGATAGGTCTGCGCGTCGTAAGCGCTAGCGTTCCTACTAAATCGCACCAATTGATACAGCCCAGAGCCTTGGCAATGACCTCTTGCGTACGTTGGAGGCCCAGAGGGCGTGCCTCGCTGTCGTTCGCCGCCGACGCGTAGCTCAAGCAATAGAACTGAAAGGCCTTATGTAGTGCAAGGGCGTTCTCTTTTGCTTCGGCGATGCTGAAAAATGGGAGTATGTGCACGTCGAACCTCTTGTCTTGATGCGGGTCGACGGTTGCTCGCTCACCTGGGACCCGCTACAAGAAGCTGGTGCAATGGTATGGAAATGCGGCAGAGCCCGACTGGGTTTCTCCATTCGCGAGCGGAACGCTATCTGCGAAGCGTTGGCCTCCATTGTGAGCGAATGAACCTGCTTAATGCAAGGGCAGCCAATCCAATTGCATTTGTTGGCCACTGGCTCGCTGCTCGCAAGGCGCACCTCGGTATCTGCGCAGTTTTGAGCAGATACTCCCGGACATCAGAGGTGGCCTCGCTCGTTCGGACAGATTTCTGAGATTATTAAGTGGGCCGTCCGAGGTAATCATGCTGCCGATTTGATCGCAGGCAGCGTCGCGAAGTATGCCTCATCCGGTGTCTGATCCGCCAGGCTCGAATGGGGTTGTTTTCGGTTGTACAGCTCACTGTATTCGACGATGGAACGTAAGGCGTGGCTGACCGACTCGTATGCTTTCAGATTGTGTAATCTTTTCTTACGCGGAGTCGTATCGTGCAGGGCAGTGGTGCGCCAACCCTGCACAACCGGGCGCTCAGTTCTTCGCCACCGCAACCACCCCGGGCCCACCCGCCGTATCATTCCTGCTCCACCCACCCCCAAGCGACCGATAAAGCGCCACCGCCGCCAGCGCATGCTCGCGCTTGACCTGATTCAGCGAATCCGAATCCCGCAGATACACCTCCTGCGCGGACAGCACATCCAGAAAATCCGTCGCACCGCCCTTATAGAGCTGATTCGCCAATCCGAGCGCTTTATCCGACGCAGAAAGCGCGCTACCGAGCTTCTGCGTTGCCTCATCGGAGCTGACGAGATTCGCGCGCGCATCCTCGACTTCCCTCAACGCCTGCAGCATCGTCTGCCGTAGCCCGAGTTCCGACTCGCGCATCCGGCTTTCGCTCTGCGAGATGTCGGCGGTAATGCGCCCCGCATTGAAGATCGGGCTCGTCGCGCTCAGTGCCGCGCTGAACAGGTTATCGGTCAACGTCGGCAAGCCAAGATACGAAGCGGCCAGAATCCCGTCCGTCAGGTTCAACGAAAACTTCGGATACCGCTCGGCCTTTGCCACGCCGACTTGCGCGGCCCGCCGCTCGACCTGCGCATAAGCCGTCAGCACATCCGGCCGCCGCAATAACGCCTGCGAAGGCAGCGTCCCCGGCGCGCCAACCGGCGGCGCCGGAATTTCCCCCGCCTGCGCCAGCACGAGCCGATCGACCGATTCCGGCGTCCGCCCCGAATACACCGCGATCAGATTGAGCTGATGCGCGATCTGCGCCTGCGTCGGCGGAATCCGCGCTTCGAGCGCATCGAGCTGATTCTGCGCACGCGTAACGTCGAGCTCGGTCGACAGCCCGAACGCCTGCCGCTTGCGCGTGAGTTCGAGCGCATGCTGCCGGATCTTCGCGTTGTCCTGCAGGATCTTCAGTTCCTGCTGCGCCCAGCGCAGATCGACATACGCGGAAGCCGCATCGGCCGCGAGCGCGAGCCGCATCGCGTCTTCCGCATGTTTCTGCCCGACGAGCTCGGCCTGCGCGGCCAGCAGATCGAGCCGTTCGCCGCCGAACACATCCGGCGACCAGCTCAGCGCGAGCCCCGCGCCGGCCTGCCGCACATACCCGAGCGGCGGCGGCGTGTTCTGCCGTGCGTCGGCCGCATGCGCGGTCGCATCCAGTTCGGGCAGCAGCACCGCGCGCTTCTGCACGGTCAGCGCCTGCGCCTGCTTCACGCGTTCGGCGGCGGCCTGCAGATCGAGGTTGCCGTCGAGCACGGTGGCGATCAGCCGGTCGAGCACGGGATCGTGGAACTGCGCCCACCATGCGGCGGCGTCGATGTCCGCGCGCGGCACATCGGTATCCCAACCATCCGCTGCGAGCGTTCGAACCGATTCCTGAAGCGCCGGATGCTGCGCGGGCTGCACCGCACATCCTGCGGCGAGGGCGCTGACGGCGAGGGCGACGAGAAGTTTTTTCATGATGGTGATGACCTCAACCTCAGTGCGCGTCCGGCGGCGGCGCGTTCAGGGAAATGGGTTTGGAGAAGACGACCGCGATCAACGCGACGACGAAGCACAGCGACAGCGCGTAGTACGCATCCGCATAGGTGAGCGTCAGCGCTTCGCGATAGATCAGGTGGTGCAGGTTCGCGAGCCCGGCTTGCGCGGTGTCCAGCGTGTTGCCGGCCACGGACGACCAGTACGCGGCCTGCCGATCGAGCAGCGACGCGACCTGCGGCTGGCCGGCGCTCACGTGCTCGTTCAGGCGCAGGTAGTGAAAGTTCAGCCGGTCGTTGAGCATCGTCGCACTCACCGCGATGCCGATCGCCCCGCCGAGATTACGCATCAGGTTGAACAGGCCGCTCGCCGATTTCAGGCGCGACTGCGGGAGCGAGCCGAGCGCCATCGTTACGATCGGCGGCACGCTGAACTGCTGGCCGATGCCGCGCAGCGCCTGCGGCAGCAGCAGTTCGCGCCAGCCCCAGTCGTGCGTGATCGGCGTGTACAGATAACAGCCGAGCCCGAAGCAGATCAGCCCGAACACGAGCAGCGAACGCAGGCTGAAGTAGCGCGCGGCGAACGCATACGCACAGAGCGCGACCAGCTGGAACGCGCCGACCGACAGCAACGCGATGCCGATCTGCAGCGAGCTGAACGCACGCACCTGCGCAAGAAACAGCGGCGTCAGGAACACGGTCACGAAGATCCCGATGCCGGTCACGAACGACAGCAGGCTGCCGATCCCGAAGTTGCGCACGACGAGGGCGCGCAGGTCGACGATCGGGTCCTTCGCGGTCAGCGCATGCACGATGAACAGGAAGCCGCAGATGCCGGAAATCCACGCACAGATCACGATCGCGTCGTCGCCGAACCAGTTCTTGCGCGGGCCTTCTTCCAGCACATATTCGAGGCAGCCGAGGAAGCCCGACATCAGCACGATGCCGAGATAGTCGCCGCGCTTGATGAGGCTGAGGTCGGGTTCGTCGATGTGCACGTAGCGCGGCACGAGCGCAGCCACCGCGATGCCCGGCACGAGGTTCAGGTAGAACAGCCAGTGCCACGACCATTGATCGGTGATCCAGCCGCCGATCACGGGGCCGATCGCGGGGGCGAGCGACGCGAGCGCGCCGATGGTCGTCGACGCAATCAGCCGCTGCTTGCCGGGGAACAGCACGAACGCGGTAGTGAACACGGTCGGGATCATCGCGGCGCCGAGCGCACCCTGCAGCCCGCGAAACAGGATCATCGAGTTGATGTCCCATGCGACGCCGCACAGCATGCTGGTGATCGTGAAGCCGACTGCCGATGCGGCGAACAGCCAGCGCGTCGACATCACTTTCGACAGCCAGCCCGACATCGGGATCACGATGATCTCGGCGATCAGGTAGGCCGTTTGCACCCACGACAGTTCGTCCTGGCTGGCGGAGAGACCGCCGCCGATGTCGCGCAGCGACGATGCGACGATCTGGATGTCGAGCGTCGCCATGAAGAAGCCGATGCACATCAGCGCGAACGCGAACACGCGCTGCTTGGTCGGTTGCGACGCCGGGTCGCCGGAAAACGCGGTGGTCATCGTCGTCTCCCGCTCAGTTCGCGCGGTCGGTATGCACGGTCACGACCGCGGAGAGCCCGGGGCGCAGCACCTGCTCGAGGCCCGGCTGCGGATCGAGATGCACGCGCACGGGCACGCGCTGGACGATCTTCGTGAAGTTGCCGGTCGCGTTCTCGGGCGGCAGCACGCTGAAGGTCGCGCCGGTGGCGGGCGCGAGGCTGTCGACGCGGCCGTGCAGTTTCGTGCTCGACGCATCGAGCGACACGTCGACGCGATCGCCCGCGTGCATCTTGCGCAGCTGGTCTTCCTTGAAGTTCGCGTCGATCCACAGGCCGGACGCCGGCACGACCGTCAGCAGCGGTGCGCCGACGTTCGCGAGCATCCCGACGCGGCCCGTGCGATTGCCGACGTAGCCATCGACCGGCGAGCGGATCGTCGTGTATTCGACGTTGAGCGCGGCGACGCGCTGCGCGGCAAGTGCAGTGTTCACGCGGGCCCGCGCATCGGCGAGCTGCGCGCCGAGCACGTCGAGCTGCCGCTTCGACGCGAGCAGCGCGGCGTCACTGCGCTCGACGGCGGCGCCGGCCTTCGAGTAGTCGGCGTCGGCACGTTCGACGATCTGGTTCGACACGGCGTCGGATTTCACGAGCTCGCGGTAGCGCACGCGATCCGACGCGGCACGCGTCAGCTCGGCCGACGACGCGTTCTTGTCGGCCGCCTGCTGGCCGATCACCGCGTATTGCAGTTGCTGCTTCGCCTCGAGTTCGGTCACGGCGGAGCGGGCGCTGTCGACTTCGGCGCTGGCCTGCGCGAGCTTCGCGTCGTAGTCGCGCGCGTCGAGCTGCACGAGCACGTCGCCGGCCTTTACGCGCTGGTTGTCGGTCACGAGGATCTTGTCGACGAAGCCGTTGACCTTCGGCGCGAGCACCGTCACGTCGCCGCCGACATACGCATCGTCGGTGCTCTCCTGAAAGCGCAGCACGAACAGCCAGTCGAGCGCGGCGGCGACGACGACGACGGCGACGGCACCCACCGCGATGCGCATCCACGGCACGCGGCGCTGTTGCTTCGCGGGCTGGTCGAGTGTGGCTGCTTCACGGGATGAGGCAGCGGCTTGGGTCGTATCCATCGATTCACCTATGTATATGCACTTATCAAGTCGATCGACGGCATGTCGTCGATCGGGGAAGGGGCTAGCGTTCCGGCAGGTTGTGCGTGATCCGGAACAATTCGTCTCTCAGGCGGGCCGCCTGCGTCGACCCGAACCGCTGCTCGAACGCTTCCTGCGCGGCGAGCCAGTGCACCTGCGCGTCGGCGACCTTCGTTTCGCCGTGCGCGGTCAGCGCGAACGTCTGGCGGCGGCACCGCGGCTCGATCTGGCCCGCCACCAGCGCCGCGCCGACGAGCGGCTTGAGCGCGCGCAGCAGCGCGGTGCGTTCGATCACCAGCACGGTCGACAGCGTCGCCATCGTCAGGCCGGGCCGGTCGCGCAGCAGCGCGAGAATGCTGTACTGCGACGGCGTCACGCCCGCCTGCGACAGGTAACGCTCGTAGAACTGCGAGATCCGGCGGGCGGCTTGGCGGACCGCGAAGCAATCGTCATCGGTGAGCGTCATCTTGTGCATGTACACATGTTAGGGGGCAATGCCGCCCGGAGCGAGCGGCGGGGCGCGATCAGATTGTTGCCGCGGCCGTACCAATCGGCGTCAGGCTGCAGCCGGGACGATCCAGCCTTCGCGGTCGCAATAGGCGGCCGTGTAGTCGATGAATGCCTTGACCTTCGCGGGCAGCAGCGCGCGGTTCGCGTAAGCCAGTTTGATCTCGACGAACTTGTCGACGAGGTCGGCATCCGCGAGCAGTTGCACGAGCGCGCCCGACGCGAGTTCGGCCTGGACGAGCGTTTTCGGCACGACGCCGATGCCGAAGTCGTGCATCACCATCTCGCGGTTGAAGACGGGGCTGTTCGACGAGATGTCGAAGCGGAACGGCACGGTCAGCAGGTCGCCGTCGACGCGGAACGACAGCGCGGGCCGGCGCAGCGACGGCGACATCGGCACGAACAGATGGTCGGCGAGATCCGCCGGCGCGACCGGGTGGGAATGGGCGCGCAGGTACGCGGGTGTCGCGACGATCACGAGCGGAATCCGCTCGATCATTCGCACGACGGTCGATTCGTTGGTCAGCATGTACGGCACGACGATGCCGATGTCATAGCCTTCGCCGACGAGATCGACCGGGCGCTCGGTCAGCGTCACGTCGAGGCGCACCTTCGGGTGTGCGGCCTTGAAGCCGGCGATCAGCGGTACCAGCCGGTTCAGCGCGGCCGTCGTGTGCGCGACGAGCCGCAGCAGGCCTTCGGGTTCGCGCGTGGGCGCCTGCGCTTCCGCTTCGAGCGAGTCGAGTTCGTCGAGCACGGCCGCGCAGCGCTCGTAGATGCGCTCGGCCGTTTCGGTCAGCGACACCTGGCGCGTGGTCCGGTGCAGCAGCCGGCTGCCGAAACGTGCTTCCAGATCCGCGACCGCGCGCGACACGACAGGCCGCGCGAGGCCATGCATGTCGGCGGCACGCGTGAAGCTGCGCATCTCCACCACCGACCGGAAAATCCGCAGCTTGTCGATGTAGTCCATGTCCGTCTCCTTGACGCGAGGGCCGGCCGCCGGCCTTGTTACGGCGGAGTGTACATTGACTTTATGCATATGCACATTTAAATTGCGAAACATGAACGACACCTCGATTGCCCAAGCGTGCCACTGTCTCGCGCTGCGCCAGGCGGCGCGCTTCGTCACGCAACTGTACGAGCGCCATCTGGCCCCGGTTGGCGTCACGCCCGCCCAGTTTTCGATCATGGCGAACCTGACGCGCCAGCCCGGCCTGTTGATGAGCGAACTCGCCGATGCGCTCGTGATGGATCGCACGACGCTGCTGCGCGCGCTGAAGCCGTTGCAGCGCGACGGGTTCGTCGCGACGGCCGCGTCCGAGCACGATACGCGTGCGCATGCGCTGAGCCTCACGAAGCTGGGCGAGCGCACGTTCGCCGAAGCGAAAGTCGCATGGCAGGCCGCGCAAGACGAATTCGAGACGCGGTTCGGCCGCGATCGCGCGAAGGCGCTGCGCGACGAACTGTTCAGTGTGACCGCGGAACGCTAGACGGCGGGCTGGCGGCAAACTGGAGCGGAATTCGAGCCATTGGTCGCTTCCGTGGCGCTCAGTGGCGTAAATTGGTTTTTGAAACTGTCCGGATCGATGGCGATCTGGACAGTTTTTATTTCCAGTTGTAGAGTCCCCTGACGGATTTCACGAGCCGGCGCCGCCGGCACGCGTCAGAGGAGCAACCGATGCTGCAGTTGAGTGACCGCGACAGCGCCATGCTGCGCGGGGATTTCGGCGACGGCGTCGCGCGCGCGATGCGGATCGTCGCGCGCACGGCGCAAGTGATGTCCGCGCCACGCCTGATCGACATCACGTCCGCCCATATCGACGGCTGCCTTTACCACGGCCAGACCAGCCTCGACTTCGTCGAGTATTTCGTCGATACGGGCGCGAAGGTCGCGGTGCCGACCACGCTGAACGTCGGGTCGCTCGACCTGATCCATCCCGAGCTGTACCACGGCGACCGCACGATCCGGCGCGATGCGCAGCGCCTGATGGACGCGCATCTGCAGCTCGGATGCGAATCGAGCTTTACGTGCGCGCCCTATCAACTGAAGAACCGTCCCGCGAAAGGCGAGCAGATCGCATGGGCAGAATCGAACGCGATCGTGTTCGCGAATTCGGTGCTCGGCGCGCGGACGAGCCGGTACGGCGATTTTCTCGACCTGGCTGCCGCGATCACCGGGCGTGCGCCGTACGCGGGGCTGCATGTCGAAGCGAACCGCGCCGCGCGGATCGTGTTCAACGCACCGGATTTCAGCCGCCTGGCGTCGCGCGACATCCATTTCGCCGCGCTCGGGCTCCTGATCGGGCGGATCGCGGGCGCGGTGGTGCCGGCGATCGTCGGGCTGCCGGCGGACACCACGGAAGACGAACTCAAGGCGTTGGGCGCGGCTGCCGCATCGAGCGGCGCCGTCGCGCTGTTCCATGCGGTTGGCGTGACGCCCGAGGCGCCCACGCTCGACGCCGCGTTGCACGGGCAAGCGGCGCAACGCACGGTCGATGTCACGATGGCCGATCTCGACGAGATTCGCCGCACGCTGAACCACGGCGCGGCCGGCGATGCGCTCGTCGCGGTGGCGCTCGGCACGCCGCATTTCTCGCTGGCCGAATTCCGCACGCTCGATACGTTGCTCGACGCGTTCGACGGCAAGCCGGCCTGTGATTTCTACGTGAACACGAGCCGGTTCATCCTGTGGGAGCTGGAAGAAGCCGGCCTCGCGGAGAAATTCGCCGCACGCGGCATCCAGATCGTCGTGGACACCTGCACGTACATCACGCCGGTGATGAAGCAACTGTCGGGGCTCGTGATGACCAATTCGGGGAAATGGGCGTCGTATGCGCCCGCGAACATCGGCGTGATGGTCGCGTACGGCAGCATGCGCGAATGCGTTCGTTCGGCATACGAAGGAAAGGTGCGATTCGATGACTGACGCCACGCACAAGGGTTTGACGGGCGACACGCTCGTGCCGGGCAGCGCGTGCGCGCGCCCGTTCGTGCTCGACAAGCCGCTCAGCTTCTGGGGCGGCTACGACTCGGGCGCAGGAAAGATCGTCGATCGCGGGCATCCGCAGGCCGGTGCGAGCCTCGCCGGCAAGGTGATGGTGATGCCGCACGCGAAGGGCTCGAGTTCGAGCAGCAGCGTGCTCGCGGAAGCCGTGCGCAACGGCACGGGGCCGGTCGCGATCGTGCTGAAGGAGCGCGACCTGATCATCTCGATCGGCGCGATCGTGGCCGCCGAGCTGTATGCGATCGCGGTGCCGGTGGTGTGCGTGAGCGATCACGTGTACGACGCGATCGTCGCCGCGACGGGGGACGTGCGGATCGAAGCGGAAGAAGGGGATGGCGGCGCGAGGATTTGCGTCGACCTCTGACGTTTCGTGCGCGGGATCGGCTCAGATGAAGCGAATGTGCGACGTTTCTTCGTTCGAGAGCGACAGTGCGTGCCGGGCAGCATTCATCTCGCGCTTGCCGCCTGGCTGCCTGAGCCGCCGGATCTCGGGCCACAAGATTGCGCCGAACACGGTGCGCAGGATCGTGCTCAGCAGGAAGAGCGCGATCGCGGCGCCGCCGAACCACGTGGATATCTCCAGCACGCTGTCCGTGCTGCGTTCCGTCGCGGACACGAGGCCGATGGTGATGGCCATGGCGACCAGCATGCCGATCGTTACGACGATATCCATGCGGGCAGCCGCGACTTTCGCAGTGCGAACGAGATATACCGAGCCGTCGGTCGCGTTGCGGATAGCGTAGATGGCGCGGCGATCCCGATCTTGCGTGTATGCAACGGTCAACCGGTCGCCCGCGACGATGAACACGCTTCGCGTGCTGTCCGTCCTGAGCGTGAGCGGTGCGTCGACCGTGTCGAGCTGGAGCGCAATCTCCTCGATGCTTTGCGTGGTCATGCCGAGGTTGTTGCTCCAGACCTTCGTACTGATCGTGTTCTGGCTGACCGACGTCACGCAACCGGACGCGATCTGCATGGTGCGATCGCTCATCCGTTGCTCCTTTCCGCCGTGAAACTGGCCGGTTCGTATTGCCACTTTTCCTGGGCTTCGCGCCGCTGGGGCCGGAAGACCAGTTCGGACAGGCCGGCGATCGCGAGCAGGGTGCCCAGCAGGCTGATGATGCCGACGACCAGGGTCACCGCGCCGACGAACGCCCAGCCCGATTTGAAGGCGGCGCCGTCGATCAGCAGGCTCAGCATGAAGATGCATGACGCCCAGATGAGGAGCGACACGTTGCTGCTCTTTTGCCTGAACACGTTGTAAGGAGCGATTGCGACGTCGTTGCCTTTGATCCACGCGATGCTGCGGCGACCGCGATCGTCGAAGACACACGCGCGCACCGCCATCCCGGGCTTCAATCGATCGATCTGCTTGAACGCCTCCGCATCGATATCGTCCGCCGCGATGAAGTAGCACGCGCCCTGCATCGTCAGGCGATACAGCGGCACCTTCTTGATATCGGACGCGACACGAATGAGGTTCGTGTCGATACGGTCGATCGTCGCATCGATCAGGGCGGTGTGATTGGGCATGGGGCGGGAGAGTGCGCCGGCGGGCGCCGCTTTGGCGTGGCATTGATCATACCGATGAAATGCCGCGCAGGCACGTCGTGCCGCCCGCAGCCCCGCATCATTCGTGCGACGTGCCCGCGGCGGCGTCCCGATACGCACTCGGCGTCTGCCCGGCCCAGCGCCGGAACGCGCGCGTGAAATTCGCCGGGTCGGTGAATTGCAGCCGCTCGGCGATCGTCTTCAGGTCGAGATCCGACGCGGCAAGCAACTGCTTCGCGTCGCGAAACCGCGCTTCGTCGAGCAATTGCCGATAGCTCGAACCGGCTTCTTCCAGCCGGCGCCGCAGCGTGCGTGTGGATACGAGCAGCGCGTCGGCAAGTGTCTCCGGCCCCGGGTAATCGCCGGCGCCGCGTGCCAGCTCCGCGCGCACGCGTTCGACCAGGTCGCCTTCCTCCTGGCGCACCTGCGCATATTCACGCTCCACCTGCACGAGTGCCTGCCGGTGCGCGACTTCATCCGCGAGCGGCAGCGGCCAGTCGAGCACGTCGCGCGCGATCCACAGCGCGTTGGCGGCGCAGCCGAATTCGACCGGCGGGAGCTGGTCGCGATAGCGCGCGAAATAGGGCGGCTCCGGCCACGCGAATTGCAGCTTGATCGGCGGCGACACGCGCCCCGCCCATTGAGAGATGTTCTGCGCGAGCCCCGTCAGTACAAATTCGAACATCACGTGATGCTGCAGCACGGGGCTCGCCTGCACGCCGTGCAGTTCGAGCGTCGCGCCGCGTTCGTCTTCTGCATAGGTCAGCCGATATTGGCGGTTGCGCATCCGGAAGTAGCGCTGCGTGACGGAGAGCGCTTCGCGGATGTCCCGCGCGGTCAGGGTCGCATAGCCGAGAAAGCCGTGCACGGTCGGCTTCAGCAGCAGCCCGAACGCGAGCCCGATGCCCGGATCGCCGCTGATCTCGATCGCGTTGAGCACGAGCCGCCCCCATTGCGACGGCGCGACGCGCGCGTCCGGTTCGGCCAATACCGCGTCGCGCAGGCCGGTGCCGGCGCGCACGGCGGCCAGGTCGACACCGCGCGCGGCCAGCGCCTGCAGCAGCAGGCGCGGATAGGCGACCGGAATCGTCGGCCGGCGCAGCCCGAGGCGATCCTTGGCGAGAGGGGAGGTCATGTCGTCTTGGCCGGAAATGACAAGCATTATGGCTGTTTGCCCCCTCACGTTCAAGGCGGCGCGCGCCTACGATGTCACGCATCGCTCATTGGCACGAATTGGCACGCTCATCATGACCACGACCTTTCCCCACCTGCTTGCCCCGCTCGATCTCGGCTTCACGACGCTGAAGAACCGCGTGCTGATGGGCTCGATGCACACGGGCCTCGAGGACAGCCGCAAGACGCTGCCGCGGCTCGCCGAATATTTCGCCGAACGCGCGCGTGGCGGCGTCGGCCTGATCGTGACGGGCGGCTTCGCGCCGAACGTGGCTGGCTGGACCAAGCCGTTCGGCGGCACGCTGATGACGTCGGCCGCTGCACGGCGGCATCGCGAGATCACGCAGGCCGTGCACGCGGAGGACGGCAAGATCGCGCTGCAGATTCTGCACACCGGTCGCTACGGCTATCACCCGTTCGCGGTCGCGCCGTCGAAGATCAAGTCGCCGATCTCGCCCTTCGCGCCGCACGAACTGAGCGCGCGCGGCGTCGAGCGGCAGATTCGCGCGTTCGTCCGCTGCGCGAAGCTCGCGCGTGAAGCCGGGTACGACGGCGTCGAGATCATGGGCTCCGAAGGCTACCTGATCAACCAGTTCATCTCGATGCATACGAACAAGCGCACCGACCAATGGGGCGGTTCGTACGAGAACCGCATCCGGCTGCCGATCGAGATCATCGAGCGCACGCGCGAAGCGGTCGGCCGCGATTTCATCCTGATCTACCGGCTGTCGATGCTCGACCTGATTCCGGACGGCAGCGACTGGAGCGAAACCGTGCAGCTCGCGAAGGCCGTCGAGCGGGCAGGCGCGACCATCATCAACACGGGGATCGGCTGGCACGAGGCGCGGGTGCCGACGATCGCGACGTCGGTGCCGCGCGGCGCGTTCGCGTGGGTGACGAAGAAGATGAAGGGCGAGGTCGGCATTCCGCTCGTGACCACCAACCGGATCAACCGCCCCGAAGTGGCCGAGCAGATCCTCGCGGACGGCTGCGCGGACATGGTGTCGATGGCGCGCCCGCTGCTCGCGGATGCCGAGTTCGTGGTCAAGGCCGCGCAGGGCCGTGCCGACGAGATCAATACGTGCATCGGCTGCAACCAGGCGTGCCTCGATCACGCGTTCAAGAACAAGATCGCGTCGTGCCTGCTGAACCCGCGCGCGTGCCACGAGACGGAGCTGAAATACACGCCCGCCGCGCAGCCGAAGCGTATCGCGGTGGTCGGCGCGGGGCCGGCCGGGCTCGCGTGCTCGACCGTGCTCGCGCAGCGCGGCCATCAGGTCGACCTGTTCGACGGCGCGGCCGAGATCGGCGGCCAGTTCAACATGGCGAAGCGGATTCCGGGCAAGGAAGAGTTTCACGAAGCGCTGAGCTACTTCGGCCGCCAGGTCGAACTGACCGGCGTGAACCTGCACCTGAACCGCCGCGTGGACGCGAGCGACCTGATCGCGGGCGGTTACGACGAGATCGTGCTCGCGACCGGCGTCGCGCCGCGCGACCCGAAGATCCCGGGGCAGGACGGGCCGAACGTGCTCAGCTATATCGACGTGCTCGCGGGCAAGCGGCCGGTCGGCCGGCGTGTCGCGGTGGTCGGGGCCGGCGGGATCGGCTTCGATGTCGCCGAGTATCTGGTGCAGGAGGGTGAGTCGCCGGCACTCGACCTGGAAGAGTGGAAGGCCGAGTGGGGCGTGACCGACCCGGTCGTGACGCGTGGCGGCGTGACGCGTGCGCAGGTGACGGCGCCCGCGCGCGAAGTGACGTTGCTGCAGCGCAAGGCCGCGCCGCTCGGCAAGGGGCTCGGGAAGACGACCGGCTGGATTCACCGCGCGACGCTGAAGATGAAGCAGGTGAAGATGATCGGCGGCGTGAACTATGAACGGATCGATGCGCGCGGGCTGCACGTGTCATACGGCGAGCAGCGCACCGATCACGAGCTGATCGAAGCCGACACGATCGTGCTCTGCACGGGGCAGGAGCCGCAGCGCGCATTGCTCGCGCCGCTGCAGGCGGCGGGGCGCTCGGTGCACCTGATCGGCGGCGCGGAACTGGCCGCCGAGCTCGACGCGAAGCGCGCGATCGATCAGGGCTCACGGCTCGCCGCGCGGCTATAACGGGCGGCTGCCGCAATGGCCACCCGAAGGTACGCCGCGTGGCGGTGATCCGCTTGCGCGGCGGTTCCTGGCCCTTCGGTTGATGCACTGATTCGCGGGCGCAGCGCTGCAACGAGCAGCAGCGCCGGCCGCGCCGCCACGCAATGTGGCGGCGCTACGCCGACAGACCGTGGCCGCGAACGGCCATCACATCGCTCACGCTGCTTCGGCGCGTTCTTCCTCTTCCGCTTCCAGCATCGCCTTGACGATCAGGTAGATGGCCGGCAGGTCGTCGTCGTCGCGGCGCCAGTCGACCGGCTCCTCGACATCCGCGGCGACCAGGCGGCTGTCGCGCAGCCGGATGAACGCATCGACGACGGCCGGATCGTTGCGGCTCAGGAAGCCGGCATTCGAGAATGCCAGCTCTTCGACGTTCAGCAGTGCCTGCCAGCTCATCGTGCGGACGGCCGCGGGATGGGTGCGCCGCCGCAGGCCAAGCGCCCGCTGCGCGGGGCCACCCGCGACACGTTGCAGATCGACGACCGCCCGCTGCGCGGCGCGCTCGAAGTGGACGGGGTTGAAGCCGGGTTGCTCGGGATCGAATGCGGATGCCTGGAACATGGTCGCCTCACAAAAGTCCGTTCGTCTGTGAATGACGGAATTCGGGTCAAATGGTGCAAAAGCACTGTAAATATATACAGTGTTTGGCGCGGTTTCAAGCCCCGGATGAAGGATTTCGTGCGATGGCGATCGAAGCGGGCGGCAGCACCGGGCAGGCGAACCATCTACACCGCTGCCGCGATCGTCTCCCGCAACCACCGGTGCGCCGGATCGCGATGCACGCGTTCGTGCCACAGCATCGACATTTCGTAGCCGGGCACCTCGACCGGCGCTTCCACCACCCGTAATGCGGGGACGTCGCGCACCAGCCGCTCGGGCACCATCGCGACGAGATCGGTGCTGGCCACGGCCGACATCACGAACAGGAAATGCGGCACCGACAGCACGACGCGCCGCGTGGCGCCCGCCTTCGCGAGCGCTTCGTCCGTCACGCCGAAGAAGCCGCCGCCGTCGGGCGACACGATCACATGCTCGAGCGTGCCGAACTGCGCGAGGCTCGGGCGCCGCTTCAGCTTCGGGTGGCCGGCGCGGCCGATGAGCACGTAACGCTCGGCGAACAGCGGCAAGCGCCGCATGCCGGGCGGCGACCCTTCGGTCGTATGGAACGCGAGATCGATGCCGTTTCGTTCGGCATCCTGCTCGATACGAGGCGGCACCAGCTCGACCACGGCGACGCGTGTGGCGGGCGCGGCCGAACGCAGCGTGTTCAGCGCGGGCAGCACGATCGTCGATTCGCCGTAGTCGGTCGCGGCCACACGCCACGTGTTCGTCGCGGTCGCGGGATCGAACGGCGTGGCCGGAACGACCGCGCGCTCGACCGCTTCGAGCGCATCGCGCAACGGTTCGCGCAGCGCTTCCGCGCGCGCGGTCGGCCGCATTCCACGCGGCCCCGGCAGCAGCAGCGGATCGCCGAACACGTCGCGCAGCTTCTGCAATTGCACGCTCACCGACGGCTGCGACATGTTCAGTTTTTCGGCCGCACGCGTGACGTTGTGCTCGGCGAGCAGCACGTCCAGCGTGACGAGCAGATTGAGATCGAGTCGCCTGAGATTATTCATGGCTATACCTGGAATATCAGGAATTCATTTCAAATATACCGTTGGCAGCGGCATCCTGCAGTCATTCAATCAACGGAGTACCGAACATGAATGTGCTGATCGTCTATGCCCATCCCGAACCGCGTTCGCTGAACGGCGCATTGCGCGACTTTTCCGTTGCGCATCTCGAAGGGTCCGGCCACGCGGTGCAGGTGACCGACCTGTATGCAATGAACTGGAAGGCTGCGTTCGACGCGGACGACTTGACCGGGCGTGAGCCGGACGCTCGTTTCGACCCGTCGAACGACTCGAAGCACGCGTTTGCAACCGGCACGCAGCGCGAAGACATCGCGCGCGAGCAGGACAAGCTGCGGTGGGCCGATGCGGTGATCCTGCAGTTCCCGCTGTGGTGGTTCTCGATGCCGGCGATCATGAAGGGCTGGTTCGAACGCGTGTATGCGTGCGGCTTTGCCTACGGCGTGGGCGAGCATTCCGATACGCATTGGGGCGATCGTTATGGAGAAGGCTCGTTTGCCGGCAAGCGCGCGATGGTGATCGTCACGGCAGGCGGATGGCAGTCGCATTACAGCCCGCGCGGCATCAACGGACCGATCGACGACGTGTTGTTCCCGATCCAGCACGGGATGCTGTATTACCCGGGCTTCGACGTGCTGCCGCCGTTCGTGATCTACCGGACGGGGAAGATGAACGACGTGCGCTTCGACGAAACGCGTGCGGCGCTCGGCCGGCGCCTGGACGAACTGTGGACCACGCAGCCGATCCCGTTCCGGCGGCAGAACGCGGGCGATTACGAGATTCCGGCGTTGACGCTGAAGGACGAGATCGTGCCGGGGAAGGTGGGGTATGCGGTGCATCTGGCGCACGAGGGCTGATCGCGCGTGATCATGAGCGGGCGACGTACCGTTCGATGCGCAGGCGCCCGGGCGGCTCGAAGTAGGTGCCGAAACGGACGAGGCCGGCGTTCTTCAAATGGCAGGTCATTTCGAAGCTGACCAGGATGCCGGGATCGCGGTTGTCGACGATCCCGATGTCGATCGCGCGAATGCGCGGCTCGTACGTCAGCAGCGTCGCCTCCATCTGCTGCTTGAGCAAATGCGACGACGCGGGGAGTGCCTTGTAGATGTTTGTCAGGTCGGGCAGGCCATAGTCGGGCAGGTGCTTGAGCGCGCCTGCCCGCGTATTGAGAATGCGGCGCACGTTTTGCTGCACGCTCAGACATTCGAGCGTCCGGTCGTCGTATGCGCCGATCGGCGCGCCGCCGATCTGGCCAAGCAGCATGTCGTAGAGGGAGGGGCCGGCGGTCATCGGTGGCTCCATTGCTCGGTGCCGTCGTCGCTCGCCGTCGGTGCATCGACGAAGTCGATCGTCAACTCGCCTGCGGCCGTCGCGGACAACGCGATCTGCCGTGGCGTGATGGCCGATGCCATCCGCGCCAGTAATTCACGAGACACGGCGGGCAGCACGCGCTGGTTCAGGAACGCGTCGACACTGCGTGCGCCGGACTCCCGCGACACGCAGTGCTGCGCGATCGATTCGACAAGATCGTCCGCATACGCCAGTGTCACGGCGTGTTGCCAATGCAGGCGTTCGGCGATCTTGTCCAGTTTGATTCGCACGATCGACGCGAGCGCCGCAGCATCGAGCGGTCGATAGACGAGCGTCTGGAAGCGCGCGAGCAGCGCCGGCTGGAAATGCGCGACGAGTTGCGGATGAATGGCCTCACGCAACGCGGCTTGTGCGATCGAGGCGTCCTCGGCTGTCGCGTCGTCGATCTGCGTACTGCCGAGATTGGACGTCATCACGATCACGCAGTTGCGGAAATCGATCTCGCGCCCCTCGCCGTCGCGCATCGTGCCCCGGTCGAATACCTGATAGAAGATGTCGAGTACATCGCGATGCGCTTTCTCGACTTCATCCAGCAGCACGACGCTGTATGGACGCTGGCGCACTGCTTCAGTAAGTACGCCGCCGCGCCCGTAGCCGACGTAGCCGGGCGGCGAGCCCTTGAGTTGCGATACCGTGTGCGCTTCCTGATACTCGGACAGGTTGATGGTCGTCAGCGCGGCCTCGCCGCCGAACAGCAGATCGGCGAGCGCCAGCGCGGTCTCGGTCTTGCCGACGCCGGATGGCCCGGCCAGCAGGAAGACGCCGAGCGGCGCACGTTCGCTCTTCAGGCCCGCCTTGGCCGTGCGCAGGCTTTCGGCCAACGCGCCGATCGCCTCATCCTGTCCGACCACGCGTGTGGCGAGCGTCGCTTCGAGCGCGAGCAGGCTGCGCAATTCGTCCTCGACGAGATTGCCGACCGGCACGCCCGTCCATTCGGCGACGACTCGCGCGATGGATTGCGCATCGACGTCGGCAGAGATCATGGGTGCTTTGCCCTGAGCGGTCGACAACGCGTCGAGCGCGTTGGAAATGGCTGCCGGGTCGGGCGCCTGATCGGTTGCGCCACGGAGGGCGCGCAAGTTGCCGACGAGTTCTTGTTCCCGCGTGTACTGGCCGAGCAGCGCATCGGCGGTGCCGCGCATGTCTTCGTGTTCCCTGTCGATCGCGGTGCGCCGTTCGGCGATGTCGACGATCCCGGCGCCGACGTCCGCATCGAGTGCGGCGCGCTCCAGTTCGAGCGCCTCCAGTGCAGCGCGCGCCTGCTGCAGTTCCACAGGCGGTACGTCGAGCGCCATCCTCACGCGCGCGGCGGCCGTATCGATCAGGTCGACGGCCTTGTCCGGCAGTTGCCGGGCTGGAATGTAGCGGCGCGACAGCCGCACGGCCGCGACGATCGCCTCGTCGCGAATGTGGACATCGTGATGCTTCGCGTAGCGGCTCGCGAGCCCGCGCAGCATCAGGCAGGCAGCTTCATCATCGGGTTCGTCGACCTTGATGAGCTGGAAGCGCCGCTCGAGCGCGGCATCGCGTTCGAAGTATTCCTTGTATTCGGCCCAGGTGGTGGCCGCGATCGTGCGCAACTCGCCGCGTGCGAGCGCCGGCTTGAGCAGGTTGGCCGCGTCGGCGCCGCCTACCGCGTTGCCCGCGCCGATCAGCGTATGCGCTTCGTCGATGAACAGCAGAATCGGCGTCGTCGAAGCGCGCACCTCGTCGATCACGTTCTTCAGCCGTTGCTCGAATTCGCCTTTCACGCCTGCCCCGGCCTGCAGCAAGCCGAGATCGAGCGTCAGGATGCGTGTGTCACGGATCGTTTCCGGCACGCTGCCGTCGACCACGCGCAACGCGAGCCCTTCGACGAGCGCGGTCTTGCCGACACCCGGCTCGCCGACCAGGATCGGGTTGTTCTTGCGGCGGCGCGCGAGCACGTCGATCATCTGCCGGATCTCGCGGTCGCGTCCGAAGACGGGGTCGATCTCGCCACGACGCGCCTTTTCGGTCAGGTCGAGTGCGAAGCGGGCGAGCGCATCATGCTCGATCGCGCGCGCGCGCGGGTGTGGTGCGGCGGGGGCTGACGTCGTCGCTCCTTCGGTGCTCAACCTGTCGACCGGGTCGGTTTCGTGCGTCGATACGGGTTCGTCCGCTGCGTTTTCGCAAGACCGTCGTCCGAGCCGGGGCAGCACGCGCCGGATCTGCACGCTGGAGATCGACAGCAGCGGCCACGCCCGCTGGGTGCGCAGCGAGTGTGGCGCATCGACGATGGCCTGCAGCAGATGCCCGGAGCGAATGCTGCCGTCGGGATCGTCGGCCATTGCATGCGCCCACGCATCCTCGATCACGGTGGCGAGCTGTCGCGACAGCGACGGCATGCCGCGCAACGTGCGTGGCATGCGGTCGATCACGTCGATCATGGCATCCCAGACGGCATCGATGTCGAGGTCGTAGTGGCGCAGAAGGGCGGGAATGTCGCCGTCGTCCGCTTCAATCAGCTTCAGCACCCAGTGTTCGACCGCGATTTCGTCCGCGAGCCTCGTTTGGCAAAGGCTGGCGGCGGCCTCGAGTGCGCGGGTGCAGTGGGGGTTGAGGCGACGAAGGAGATGGGAAGCGTCCCGGAGCGGCGGCGTCATGTCGGTAACGGGTCAGGAAGGGAAGAGGGCGGGCGCCCGGAGCGGCGGGATCGCGCCGCGCAAGCGCGGCGGATGCCGCCAGCCGTTCAGTCCATCAGGAACGTTCGTTCCAGGTGTCCTTGTGGATGATGTTGCCGTCCTTGTACGACCAGGTGATCGTCTCGTAACGCAGTTCCACGTCTTCGAGATGGTTGTGCTTCTCGTAGTCGGGGTTCTTGATGTCGAGCATTTTCGGCTTCACCGCGACGATCTTCACGTTGTCGAGCTTGGTGTTGAAGTATTCCTTCTCCTTGCCCGCGTCGTCGATGCGGTACCACTTGATCTCGACCGACTTCAGCGTCTGGCCGCTCGTCACGGCCTTGTATAGATACGGCGTCGACGCGTCGGTTTCCTTCGTCAGCGTGATCGGTTTGTGCACGCGCGTGCCGGTCAGCTTGCCCGTATTGCCATCGGTCGGGATATGCACGCCGTGATCGAACGCAACCAGTTCGACGCTGCCCTCGCGATCCTGGACGGTCACCGAACCCTTGATGTCCGCGCCACCGTCGTCCTTGAGCCACATGTAGGCCGGAATTGCCATTTGTTCACTCCTTCTTCTTCGTACTACGAATCGCCGGAACCGGATTCCGGCGCTGACAATCCCGGGGCGGTTGCCCCGGGAACCCAAACGCGTATTACCTGGCGGCGCCGGTCGGGACGGCCGACACCTGTGTATCGGGCACGAGCGTGATTTCGACCCGACGATTCTTTGCACGCCCCTCCGGTGTGGCGTTATCCGCGACCGGTCGCGTATCGCCATAGCCCTGGATCGCGAACTGTGTCGGTGGGATGCCGGATGCCTCGACAAGCCAGTCGCGCACGGCCGACGCACGATCGATCGACAGCTTCAGATTGCGATCGGGCCGGCCCTGATCGTCCGCATAGCCGGCGACGAGCACGCGCTTGCCGGGATGGGCGTTGATCAGTGTGAGCGCATCGACCATCGCGCGCGTGGTGCCCGTCTTGAGCTGCGCTTTGCCACTGTCGAACAGCGACATGCTGTCCAGCGTGACGACGGCGGGCGGCGGTGGGGGCGGTGCGTACGAGGCGATCGCTTCGTTGAGAACCGGCAGCAACGGTGCGCCACGATAGGTGCCGAACGACAGCCGGAGCGGAACGCCGACACGCGCGTACCGGTCGAGTTGATCGCGATCCGACGCAAGGACCCGGAGGGCGTCGCGTTTTGCCGCGTCCTGTGTGGCAGGGATACCGTTGTAGCGTTCGAGGTGTTCGCCGATCCGCGTCATCAACGCGTCGTTGTTCTTCGCGGCTCCGCAGATGGCGGCGATTGCCGCGCAGGCAACGATCGCAATGACGTGCGCGACAGCGGTGATGCGTGGCGATCGCCACGGTCGAGGCGGCATCGCGTCGATCAGCGGCTGCGGCAAGGGCCAGGGTAGCGGCGATGCAGGCAGTGCGGCCGGGGCGATACCCGTCAGGCTGCGCACTTCACGTTCCCACGGTTTGCCGGGACCCGTTGCCGGGCCATGGTCGATCCAGCCGACGCCGAACAATCGCCAGGGCGATGCGGGCTGGCGTCGGTCCGTCAGCGTGTCGAACACGATGCGTCGGGCCCATCCGACCATCGAAGCGATTCCGGCAGCGCGTGCCGCAACCGCCTGATTTCCATCGGCATGGAGGGCATCCGATTCGGCTGCGTCGATTGCGGCGTCGAAGCGGTGCAGATCGACGATTGCCGATCCCGTCGACATGCCATACCACCGGGCCTCCGGCATCGTCGCGGTATCCGCGTTCGAGAGTCGCTGATAGAGGGCGACGTAGCCTGGCAGCGACGTGCCGAGCATGCGAGACGCATCCGCAACGGCCTGACGGATCACGCGCAGCGACTGCGACAGCGTATCGTCGTTCGCATGAAGGCCAGGTGCGACTGACAGCACGACGCAATCGGGCGCATGGCCGTCGCGCCACTGGCGGACCGCAACGGCGAGCCGGGCGAGATCCTGAGGGTGATCGGCGCGCAACCAGATCGCACCGTCGCCGACATGGACGAAACGCGATCGTTCCGTATCGCGATCGAACAAGGCGGACAGGCCGTCGCCGGTAACGAGCGCGAGCGGCATTCTCGTGCGCAGTGCGACGGGCAGATCGGCGGTTGCTGCGCCGAGTTGCGCGATGACGTGCACGTTTCGTTCGCGAGCACGCGACAATCTGCGCGCATGCAGCCAGAGGATCAGCACGGAGAGCGCGACGACGATCGCAACCCATCCCCACATGACGCCGCGGTCGACGGGCAGGACCCAGCCGATGACGGCCAGCGCCAGTGCTGTCGACAGGGTCACGACCGTGCGCAGCGGATAGCCGAGACCTGACAGGGCCGCGCGTGCCGCATCGGAATCGGTGCGGGTCGCCGCTGAGGGGAGCGCAGTGTCCGAAGTCACGGCCGTTTCACTTTCTGGACGAGTTGTGCCAGTTCCGCATCGAGGATGCGATCCCACGCGAACCAGACGAGTATCGCGATCACGCAGACTGTTCCCGCGATCACCCATGGCGACAGGCTCCTGAGGCGATCAATCAGTCGCGTGTTCGAGCGATCGTTGACGAAGCCCGGCCGCGTGGCCGGCCGCAACCGATCGATCTGCGCCACGAGCGCGGCGATCAAGGACTGTCGCTTCGTCTCGCCGTCGTGGGTGTTCGCCGACGAGCCCGAACGGGCGGCGTGGCAGCCGCGGAAACCCAGGCCCAGAATGGCCGCATAGCATTCGAGCAAGTCGACGTTCGGTGCGGGTTCGCGCATCCGGTACTCGAGCCGTTCGTAAATGCGCGTGCCTGCGTCGTGCGTGCCGAATCGGTCGACCTGCAACGGCCGGGACTCCCATTCCGACTTGCTGGCGGCCGGCAGATTTCGCAGTGCGGCTTCGTCGATCAGCCCGCACTGGGCGAGGACGGCATCGTCCCGTACGTCGGCGGCAACCCCTTGCGCATCGAGCGTGGTCGAGAACTGCGCGACGAGCCGGAGACATTGCCGACGCAGGCTTTCATGGCTGTCGACCTGACCGCCGTTCGACAGGTGAGCGACGAGTAGCGCCGTATCGCGCAGCAGCGCACGCATGGGCGCTTGGGACGAGTGACCGGACGACGGTTCCCGCGCGAGCAGCGCGGATTCGTGACGCGTGGAGACGATGGTGTTCATCAGCGCAGCACCGCATAGAGTTCGATTGACGCGTCGGGAACCGACGCCGGCAGATAGATCTGGCAGGCGCGCGCGGCGAGCATCCTCGCATGCGCGGCATCGTGCGCATCGAGTGCGAAATAGTGGTTGTCCAGCCGGACCGGAATGGCGCCGGGCACCCGCTGCACAGCCTTGAGCGGAATTCCCGCTACGGCGGAATTGACGATGTGTTCGACGTCGTCCGGTGCGCCGATCTTGCACAGGCGCGGGAACTGTTCGACGAGCTCGAATGCCGGCAGTGCAACGTTGACGGACAGATACCAATCAGCCGCGCCCTCGGCGATGCGCTCGTCGAGGAACTGCCCGACCCAGGTGGTCGGTGTCGTATGTGAAAGCCCGATCGAGACGACACGCGAAGGGATGATCGCGTCGAGCAGATCGCGAATCAGCGATTCGAGCGTCGTGAACACGTCATGGGCGCTCGCATGATCGTAGGGGGGAATATCAGTCAGCGAGACGCGCGTCGAGAACGTGGTCAGCGAGCCGGCCAATTGGGTGAGTACCTGGTACAGGCGATCGGTCGGCTGCCCCGGGTGCGACGCGAGGAAGCGCAATTGCGGCCAGGCCTGATGAATGCAGTTCAGGAGCCAGAAGAGCTGGACGTCGGCGACACCGTACTCGGCCACCTGCTCGATGCGCTCTCTGCGGCGCGCACCGAGGATCGCGCTTTTGGCGGCGAGGATATCGGCGATCCGTTGGACGCGCTCGATATGCAGCGCGTGACCGGATAACGTCAGGCAAGGCGGGACATATCGGCGATCGACCTGGAACTGCCCGCTCGTCGTCCGTATCAGTCGTGCGATCGCGCATGCCGTGTCGTCCGCGTGCGACTCGAAGCCGAACAGCAACCGGACGGCGTGGCGCTCGGCGGCGATTTCGGTTTCGCTTGCGCCGTTCAGGTCTGTCACCTTGACGAATTCGCGATACGTGCGCCGCGGGCGGGCCAGCGCCGTTTCGTCGAAGCGGCAGTTGTTGCCGTTCGCATCGGGCAGTGCGAGCGCGGCCAGCACGTCGATGGTTTGGGCATCGACAGGAATTTCGCTGGCCAGGTCGCGCGCGGGCGGCAACGCATCGGCGACGGTCGTGTCGATCGGCGTGCCGTCGGGGAAACGCAATTGCAGCCGGGTGAGCTTCAGGCGACCGGCGGCCAATGCCTCTTCGTCGACGTCGACGTTCAGCGTTCCCCATGGCGCAACGGCGATCGTCGAAGCCAGTTGTTGCAGCGCGAACCCGTTCCAGCGTTCCTGCTGCTGGAAATGCTGCTGCGTAAGAATCAGCCCTTCATGCCAGAGCGGCTTTTCGATCCGCATGGTGTGGTCGATAACGATATAGGAATTATGAGGCGCCGATTCTATACATCGTTTCGTGATTTCGTATACCCCATTTTATTTGAATGTGTTGGAAAGTGTGTCTATTAAATTGAGATAGAGGGGGATTTGTTGCGAGATTTTTCGGGTGCGGGAAGGTTGCGGGAGGTGGAGCGATCGGCGCGATTTTTTATTGGGATTTATGTTTACTTGGTATGTAATTATTTATGATTGAAATCAAGTGTTTGCGTGAATTTTGTGAGTTTGTTTGATAGTGTTCGGTCGATGGTGATCGGGTGGTAGGGTAGGTGGTTTGCGAGTGTGGAGAAATCTGACTCGTCTTATTCGTTAAAGTCTCCGTGTCGTTAATTTTCGAATTTCAGTGTTTAGGGTTTACTCGTCGATAAAGAGCGTGATATTTTCTGCCGCCTGAGTCGGATATCGGGCCGCGAATATCCGACTCGGTCGTTCGTCGATGCACGTTGCGGGGTTCGGCATGGGGCGGTGCGGACGACGGAGCATCCGTGGTCGTGGGTGCGTGTCGCGGAGTCTTCAAGCTTCCTGAGATAAGGAGAACGAATTGGATAGCTTTCAGCGAGAGATCCCGAAGAGCCGGGTGTCGATCACCCTCGATCTGCATACGGGCGGGGCGCAGAAGAAGGTCGAGCTGCCCCTGAAGCTGCTGGTGGCTGGCGACTTCAGCGCCGGGCGCGAACAGGCGCCGCTGGCCGAGCGCAAGAAGGTCAACATCGACAAGAACAACTTCGATGCGGTGCTGGCCGACTACGCGCCGGATCTCAAGATCGCCGCGGACAACACGCTGGCCGGCGATGGGTCGGAGCTGCCCGTCAACCTGTCGTTCCGGTCGATCAAGGATTTCGAGCCCGAGCAGGTGGCGCGCCAGATTCCCGAACTGCAGGCGCTTCTCGCGATGCGCAATCTGCTGCGCGACCTGAAATCGAATCTGCTCGACAACGGCACGTTCCGCCGCGAGTTCGAGAAGGTGCTGAAGGACGACCGCCTGTCCGCGAAGCTGCGCGGCGAGCTCGCGCAGATCGCGACCGCCGCGACGCAGCCGGAAGGGCATGCGTGAACGCAGCTGGGCAAAACGCGCATTCAGCGCATTCCGCAACATCGTAGCGATTCGATCGCAGACAGGACCCGAGATGAAATCCACTGAAACCCAGCAGAGCGGCGCGACCGAGACCGTCGTGCTGGACGCCCCGCACGGGGATATCGACAGCGTCTACGCGTCGCTGTGCAGCAAGATCAACCTGAAGCCCGTCAGCGAGGCACGTCCGCTCGAGGCGTTCCGCGACAACGACATGCTGTCCGAGGCGTCGGCCGACGAGCGGATCGCGCGCGGGATGGGCGCGTTCCTCGAACTCGTTGCGAAGGCGAGCCAGCCGGTGGACCGACTGGACAAATCGCTGCTCGACTTTCATATCGGCCAGATCGATCGCCAGATCAGCCGCCAGCTCGACGCCGTGATGCATACGTCGGAATTCCAGGCGCTCGAAGCGCGCTGGCGCGGCCTGAAGATGCTTGTGAGCCGCACCGATTTCCGCAAGAACGCGCGCATCGAAGTGCTGGACGTGTCGAAGGACGCGCTGCAGCGCGACTTCGAGGATACGCCGGAGCTGATCCAGAGCGGCCTGTACCGCCTGACGTACATCGAGGAATACGACACGCCGGGCGGCCAGCCGATCAGCGCGATGATCAGCGACTTCGAGTTCGCGAATTCGCCGATGGACGTCGCGCTGCTGCGCAACATTTCGAAGGTGGCCGCTGCCGCGCACATGCCGTTCATCGGCTCGGTCGGGCCGGCGTTCTTCGGCAAACAGTCAATGGAGGAAGTGGCCGCGATCCAGGATATCGGCAACTACTTCGATCGCGCCGAGTACATCAAGTGGAAGAGCTTCCGCGATACCGACGATGCGCGTTACGTCGGCCTGACGATGCCGCGCGTGCTCGGCCGTCTGCCGTACGGCAAGGACACGGCGCCGGTGCGGGCGTTCAACTACGAGGAGGCCGTCAAGGGCCCCGATCACGACAAGTACCTGTGGATGAATGCGTCGTTCGCGTTCGCGGCCAACATGGTGCGCAGCTTCGTGAGCAACGGCTGGTGCGTGCAGATTCGCGGGCCGCAGGCAGGCGGCAAGGTCGAGGATCTGCCGGTCCACCTGTACGACCTCGGCACCGGCTACCAACCGAAGATCCCGACCGAAGTGCTGATCCCGGAAACGCGCGAGTTCGAGTTCGCGAATCTCGGTTTCATTCCGTTGTCGTTCTACAAGAACCACGACTTTGCGTGCTTCTTCTCGGCGAACTCGGCGCAGAAGCCGGCGCTGTACGAGACCAGGGAAGCGACCGCGAACAGCCGCATCAATGCACGGCTGCCGTACATCTTCCTGCTCTCACGTATCGCGCACTACCTGAAGCTGATCCAGCGCGAGAACATCGGCACGACCAAGGATCGTCGTCTGCTCGAGCTCGAACTGAACAACTGGATCAAGGGGCTCGTGACCGAGATGAAGGATCCGGGCGACGAGCTGCAGGCGTCGCATCCGCTGCGCGAGGCGAAGGTCACGGTCGAGGATATCGAGGACAACCCGGGCTTCTTCCGGATCAAGCTGTTCATCGTGCCGCACTTCCAGGTCGAAGGGATGGATATCGGGCTGTCGCTCGTGTCGCAGATGCCGAAGGCCAAGAACTGATCTGACGTTTGATCGCGAGCCGCCGGGGTGACGATGGTTGCCCCGGCGGTGTCGTGTGGTTGCGCAACCGAGAGAGTCGATGTCGATGATTTTGCCTACGCAGGCTTATGAATTGAAGCTGGCGCCGCATCCGGCGCCTTTCTCGATCCTGAAGTTCACCGGGATGGACCGCGTGAGCCAGCTTTATCGATACGAGATCGAATTCACAAGCCCGGCGGCGGGGATTCCGATGGACCAGGTGCTGGGGCGGCCGGCAAAGTTCATTGCTGATCCGGTCGATCCGGACATGAATTACCTGCGGAAGATGTTCGGAGAGAATGCGGCGCAGTTCAGTGCAAAACCGATGGCCTATACGGTTCACGGTGTCATCACGCAGTTCGGCGAGCTTGAGACGTCGGCGGACGAGACGCGCTACCGGGTCGTGCTGGAACCGACGCTGGCGGATCTCGATCGTGGCGTGACCAGCCGGCTGTTTCAGAAGCAGTCGGTCGAGGAGATCGTGACCGACACGCTGCGGCATTACGGGTATCGCGCGGGTGTCGATTTTCAGTTTCAGTTGCGTGGGCAGTACAAGCGTCGGGAGTACGTGACGCAGTATCACGAGACGACGTTCGCCTTCATTCAGCGCATTTGTGCGGAAGAGGGGATCTGGTTTCGCTGGGAGCAGAAGAAGGATCGCGCGGTGGTCGTGTTCGGCGACGATCTGGATGCGTATGCGCGCAAGCAGCGCACGGTGCCATATCGGCGTGACTCGGGGCTCGAAAGTGTTGGCGCCGATGCGATCAAGGCGCTCGGGCGAGAGATGAAGCGTGTGCCGGAGGCCGTGCGGTTGCATGACTACAACCATCGGCAGGCCGGGGTATCGCTGCTGGTCGAGGAAAACACGGCGCGCGACGACAAGACGACGAATGCCGTCGATTACCACTGGGGCGAGCATTACGAGACGCCCGAAGAGGGGAAGCGGGTTGCTCGGTTGAGGCATGAAGCGTATCTGGCCGAGCAGATTACATTCAAGGGGACGGGCAATCCGTTCTGGCTCGAAGCGGGCGAGGTGATGCGGGTCGAGCCCAATCCGGTCGACGCGAAGCACGGGGTTTTCGTTACGTTGGTCGAGTCGCACGGCGGGCGGAACGAGTCGTACCAGTTGTCGTTCGAGGGGATTCCGTCGGATCGTGTGTGGCGCACGTCGGTGGCTTCGGTTTCGCGGCCGGTGGTCGACGGGATTCTGCCGGCGCGGATTACGTCGCCGGGCAACTACAAGTATGCGTATCTGACCGAACAGGGCTGGTACGTGATCAAGCTGCCGTTCGATCTCGATGAATGGAGCCCGGGTGGGACGAGCCGGCCGGTGCGGTTTGCGAAGCCCTATAGCGGTGACAACTACGGGCATCACTTTCCGTTGATTGATGGGGCGGAGGTGGCCATTGTCTTTACCGACGGCCATCCAGACAGGCCCGTGATGATTGGGGCCATGCATGACAGCCTGCATCCGGACCTCGTCAACAACCTGAACCATACCCGCAACATTGTTCGCACCGCAGCCCAGAACGAAATGCGGATGGAGGACAAGGAAGGCGTCGAGCACATTCATCTGACGACGCCGTTCCAGACCAGCGAGCTCAACCTTGGCCACATGGTCGACGAGAACCGCAAGGAACGTGGGCAGGGAGCAGAACTGCGCTCGGACGGTCCAGTTGCGGTGCGAGGTAAGGGTGTATTTATAACGGCGAAGGTCCAAAGTGCCGCAGATGGAAAACAACTCGCCATGGATGATGGCGTGTCGCAACTGCAAGGCGCACATCAGCTCACTCAGTCGCTTGCCTCCGCAGCGGATGCCGCAGGTGCCATCACGGCCGACGTTTCCGAACAACAAACGACCAGTGCTGAGCTGAAAGATCTCAATTCACCCGCAGTATTCGTCACTGCTCCGGCGGCCATCGGTCTCGCGACAAACAGTGGCATACAGTTGGCCGCGCGAAACAGCATAGCGGCAACAGCTGGCAAAGATCTTTCGGTCAGCATACTCAGACGCCTGACTGCTGCTGTTGGGGAGTCGATTTCGCTCTTTGCTCAGAAGCTCGGCATCAAACTCGTTGCCAATCGCGGTCCGGTGGACATTCAGGCACAAAACGACGCTATGTCTTTGCTCTCCAAAGGGGACATGACGATATCAAGCGTCGGCGGAACCACGAAAATCCAGTCCGGGCAGGCGATTGTTCTCGAGTCCGGTGGCGCATTTATCCGCATAGCCGACGGAAATGTCACGATTGGCGGGCCCGGTGATCTTATCCTCAAGGTGATCACCATGCAGAAACAGGGCGCGTCGTCTCTCAGCGATTCGATTCCTACGCCCCCGGGTCCAAGCAGTCTCTACGACGAGCAGTTTACGTTGGTCGATAAGAATACCGGCAAGATCATGCCGCACACGCCTTATAAAATCGAGTCGGCCTCCGGTGAAATGATCGAAGGTGTTAGTGATGAATTGGGGCGGACTGTTCGCGTAGCTTCGGCCAAAGCCGAGGGTCTCAAAATCTTCAAGGGAGGAATTGATGAGTAACGGAGAAACCTCCACTCAGCAGCCAATTGGCGAAGCTAAAACAAATAGCACGAATGTTGGAAGTAGTACTGTTAGACAGGAGATTCCTGGTGAAGCCCTCGCCTATTTGCATACGGGCTCGGGTGAGATTGTCATTGTGCCTCCAGAGCAGAGTGGTGAATTGCTGACGGAAGCGCGGCTGCTCAATGATGCGGTTGCGCAGTTTCATTCGGCGAACCTTGCGGTGCAAACACTCGATGAGTACCGGCGGCAGAATTATAACAATCCGAAAGAGCGTGCGAAGGCAGATAGCGCACTTGGAAAAGCTCTCGAATGGCAGGATCAGGCGTATCAGAACTATCACCAGATATTCATGGGGCTCGAACCGCTCCCCGCCGATGATAAAACTTCGAATCAGGAAGGAAGCAAGGGTGCTGAAAACAACACTGGAGAAAAGAAAAAGGAGGATTCGCTAAAACTCAACGGCACGGCCAAGAAGTTGACTGAGCTAGTGTCGTTGAAGGGGCTGAGCGCGGAAGAGCGGGCAAAGAAGAAGGAAGATGACAAGAAGGGCAAGATGGCGGATGGCACGTATACGAAGAAGTTGCTGGAAGCCAAATCGGTTGATCGTCTCAAGGAAATTGCGAAATACCCCAAGACCCCGACAGAGAAGATCATCTACGTTCGTCGTGACAAGATCCAATGGCCGAAAATGAAGGTCATGGAGAATAATGGGTGGAAAGACGTTCAAGTTACCGATCCGAAATCTGGCAAGACCACGATTGACCGGAAGAAGTTGCGAACGTACGTAGCCGACAAGGCTGTAAAGTCAGGTGTTTCCTGGCTCAAGAAGAAATTCAAGGAAAATCTCGAATACAGCAACAGCGATACGATCGATTGCAGCGTATTCAAAGTCGTCGACAGCTGGAACAAGCTGCTTCAGACGGAACAGCAAGCCCAGCTTGACAACGGTCCACTCCCGGTGGGCATCGATCTTGGTGCAAACGCGCAGTTGATGCGCTATTCGTACGGTGTCAGCCTGGATCCCGATCTTGAGTTTTCGACGAAAAAGATCTCCGTGCGAGCCGAAGGGCACGCTGAGGTCAACGCAGCCAAGGGCGAGGCCAAGATCACACTCTACTTCCCACGCAAGGAGGGGTGGGTGTGGACGCGCACGGGTAAGAATGGTGAGTCGCAAGATATTGTCGCCATTGTTTGCCAGGTCACGGCCAGCGCCAGTGCAGTTGTTGGGGCTAGCATTGCGTGTGAATTGTCGATTCAGACGAGCGCTAATGAAGTTACAGCGACGCCCCCAAAGCTTAAAGGGAAGCCCGGAAAGAAGGGGTACAAGGCACGCCGGCAGAACCGCATGGAATTGAAGAAGGGTGACGAGATCAATCCAGTTGGTCTGGACGCGGGAGCAAGCGTGTTCGCGGGCGCGAAAGCCGACGCTCAGATCGAGGGTGGATTGCAGTGGCGGGATCCTGGAGACCAGAAAAAGCATAATTTTGCGACGATCGCTAGTATCGCACCTGCAGTCGGCGGCATGGCAGGTCTGGCGGGCGGACTGAAGCTGGCGATCGAGTACGTGCGCGGTATGTTTCGCGTGACCGCGCACGCTAGTCTGTGCTTCGGACTGGGGGCAGAGGGAGTTTTAACTTTCTCGGTCAGCAAGGACGAAATTGAGAATTTCTGCAAATGCATTTTCTATAAAATAGCTTACGCAAAATTCGAAAACATTGGGATATTTATTCGTGGTTCATTCAATGTCCTGAATAACATGAAACTTCTTGCTGCACTTGATGGCAGCAATTCGGTTCTTGCATACTATGGACGGGATGCGGTCGAGCTAGGTGGAGACGCGGAGACGCGTCTTGCGTCCGCGTCTGCAAAGCAGCTCCTGGCGGCATCAGCGCCCGACGTATTAGCCTATGCCCTACCTGAGGCCAAAGGTGCCTTGATCTGTCAGATGTGCAAGGTGCAGTTGGCGTCGGAGAATCCATCTGCAGTGAGCGATGCACAACAAGGTATCCTGAATGTAATACGAACCGCTGTAACGCCAGCAGACGCTGCCAACATCATCCAGCATGCAACAAAGGACGGAAGTAAAGGAGTAGAAGAAGTTATCAGGACAGCACTAGAAAGCTTCTTCAAGCTTGGCGCAGCTGGAAGTGGCGCATCCCGATCAGATATGGCTTTCAATAGCGATACTTCGTCCACCAATGCGCTCGACAGCATCGCACTTTCGGGAGATTTCAACGGGTGGTACGACACCTTTACTTCTGGATTGGTATCTGAGTTGCCTCGAGGATTCCCCATTGCAATGGCGGGGACACCGGCCTATGAGGTGTTGAGATTGCGCGAAGGAAGCGATCATCCTCTCTACACGTCAGAGGGATGGAATGCGTTTTACCAAGACGAGGCGTGACTATGAAATTCCCATCTTTCTTGCTGATGGTCGTTGCGGCGGCGCTTCCTGTAGTGGTGTCAGGTGAAGAGCCGGCGCAGCCACCCAAGATACCTCGCATCTCGGCAGATCCTTCAGCGGAGGCAGTACTCAAATTGCCACGCAAAGTACAACCTGAAGCCTTGCATGAGCAGCTAGCAGGCTTGAAGGACGGTACGATGGATGAACGCATCGGCAAACTCAAGGCCAAGGTTGTGGGCGATCTTGTCTTCATGCAAGGCGGCCCATTCATGATGGGCGACTTTGGTCCGCTGTGGTCTCCCGGTGGCACGAATTACACGATTGAGAAGGACAACAAGCCAGCGCACAAGGTGATGCTAACGTCGTTCAGTATCAGTCGGTACAAGACCACCTATGCTGAGTACGACGTATACCTCGATGCCACGAATCAGCCGCACGAGGAACGCAAGGTGTTGCCGTATCGTAATGCGTTTGTTCCTGCGGGGATGACCTGGTTTCAGGCGAAGAATTATTGCCAGTGGCTTGGCAAGCAGGCCGGAGTACCGTTTGATTTGCCGACCGAGGCGCAATGGGAATATGCAGCCCGTAGCCGGGGACAGTTCTTCGTCTTTGGAACTGACAACGGGAATCTGGATTTCGGCAGAAACATCGATGCTTATGAGGAGCTGAAGCTGATTAGACCACTCTCGGACAATGCGGACACGCGGGGTAACCATCGGCAGGTGTGGAACTATCCGGTTGGGATGTTCCCGCCCAGCCCGATGGGCCTGTATGACTTGAACACGGACGGCTGGGAATGGACGGGGGACTGGTATGCAGAGGATTACTACAAGCAAAGCCCTGAAGTAGACCCGCTTGGACCTTCTGCCGGCGTGTGGAAGGTGGCAAGATCGACCGAGATTGGCGAAGGGCCAAGTGGTATGGTCAATATGATGCGCTATCCAAAAGATCCCAATGCGAGGCTGGAGTTCCCTTCCGGTAGACCGCGATTGATGTTTGATCCAGTCGCTTACGGCGTTCGATGCGCAGTCAATCTTGATCATCCGGTGGCGAAGCAAAATTAGTGAGATGCCGGGTGTCAACGGCTCGACTGCGGAACTCGCAGATTTCCTGACGATGCGTTCAATTTTTCATATTTTTCGCAGATTATTCCCGGCATTCCTATGGCCCGACAAGAACAAACTTCAGGCGATCGCCACGTTCGGCCGCACAACCTCCCCGGATATATCCGGCCCGCTTGTGCGCTGGTGCTAACACTAGCCTGGACCATTGTCGCCTGTGCACAAGTCAATAAGGGAAAGGAAGAACTCGAACAATTTCTCGGAAAGGTTGGGGACCTTCCTGCTTGTGCACACGCCAGCCAAGAGAGTCCTTTTCGCGAGGGAATCTATTTCCCTAACCATCTGGCGACTCCGGCGCAGCAAAAGGAGGGTCTGAGGAGCGGACAGTTGGTAGGTCTTGATCCGCCGCCCTACATCGAAATTGCGGCAGATCGATTGGCTTGCCCTGGGCGCCTTGAAGTTCGCACCATGTTTGCGAATTTCGCTCCGAATCCGGACCTGCCTCTGTTTCCGGCCATCCAGATTCCATGTTTCACGGAGAAAGGGCTGCGAGTACGAGTTCGCGGAAACGTGAAGAGCACATGCGATGAAACGCTAGAGGATGAAAGAAAAGTAACGCTTTTTTTTGTACAGAAGCAGAATCCTCTTCGACTGGAGTGTGACGGGTGTGAGTCTATCGGATTGCCGAAAAGGTGGATTTATGTTGGGAAGCGCAAGGCATTTCCGGATGACATGTCTGCCCTAAAGGCGCTGTATGAATACTTTGGCGTTCCAAAAATTGAAGATAATAAAGAGTCTGGATCGAACAAATAAACACGTAGCTTCATCCAGGAAATTGACGTTTGCATCTCGAGGTATGCTGATGAAAGGTCTTGTATTTGAAGGTGACCCCACCGATCACGACGGCTACGTCATGACTGCCACGTCGACGATCATCGAAGGTGGAAAGCGCGCGGCGCTTGTCGGCGATCTGGTCTACTGCCCGCGCGACGCACATGGCGTCAACCCGATTGTCGAAGGCGATCCGACCATGATGGATAACGGGAAATATCTCGTGACCGACCTGAGCCGGGCGGCATGCGGATGTCGGATCTTCGCACGCCACACGACATTGCTCGCGGGCTGACCGATGCCGTGGCCAATACCTGAGCTCCCGTCGTCTGAACCGCCCAAATCCATCGACTGGCGGATATGGTCGCTGATTTTCGTGGCGGTCTTCGGTCTTGGCTCGGCAACAGTCGTTCTTCTTTGGCCGCAAGGTCGAACAACACACACGGTGATGTTCTGGATGCTGGTGATTGGCGTGCCGTTGTGCCTGTTCGCCGTCATGTTCGGCGCGAAGCTGAACGACTGGGAGCAACGTCAACTCGAACACGAAGAGCGTATACGTGAAAACGCGCGACTGATGTCACTTTGGCACGAATGGGCAAATCGGGGTGTGTTCGCAGTTAGTGCAACCTGCTTGCCTGGTGGTGTGGATAGCACCCAAGAATGGGAAAAGCCGGACTATCTGCTGCCAGTCAATCTGGGCCGTGTCCACCCACTGGAGTGGTTGAAATCGATCGCCGCTGAAAAGCGGCGCGAGACGATCATTGCCTTGATTGCCGATCGTTTTTCAGCGCAGCTATCGACCTTTCGAAGTCTGCATGTCTCGCTGCTACTGGATGAGAAGTCCGTAGAGGAAAAAGCCGAATGGGAGGCAACTGTTCGCAGTACGCTCGCTGCATATCCTATTGAGCTTTCGGTCGACTGCCGCCCGGCTTCGGAAGGGCTCTCATCGCTATCAAACTCGATCGACCAGCATGAAGTGCCTGCAACGCTGATTCTCGCTGGCCAGTTCTGGACAGCTGGCACCAATCCCGGCTACAGCGAGGGCGTTGCAGGAATCCTGCTGCGCTCAACGAAGCCTGCTGCTCGATCGCACGACAAGAACGAGTTCAGTGGCTGTCGACTTTTGCGACCGATCTTGTCGGAGGCCGACGAGGTCGGCCCGGATCTGCACTCTGTTACGCAGTTCCAGGTTGTATCCAACGGAGTCAGCGGTGCGTGGCTCAGCACGCTTGATAATGAGGCAGCCTCCAATCTGCGCTTGGGAATCAGCAATTGTTCTCCGACGAAACGGGCGGCAATACGCGATATGGATGGTGCGCTGGGTATTCCAGGGCCGGCAAGCCCTTGGCTGACGCTTGCTATCGCGATCGAAATGAGTTTGCGAAGCCGGAAACCGCAACTCGTCGCAATTCTTGACGGCGCGAGCAAGCGTTCGGTGTTGTGCATGCTTCTGCCGGAAATGGCAAAGGATCAATCGAAGTGAAGAACAAGTACGCGTGGGGCCGGTGGCTTGCCCTACTGGGGATCGGGGTTGCGGCTACGCTGCTTGTCTATCTCACGGTAGACGAAGCCCAACTCGTGAAGTGGTTCAGTCGCTACGGTCGCTTTCTCGTAGGCGCAGTGCTCGTATCCTTGATCGTGCTCGCCATTGTGCTCCCGCGGAGAAAGCAGGTTCGCCTTGACCTGCAGCTTGCATCGAAAGAACGGGGCCTAGAGCCTCCCAAGCCAGAGGGAAAGCCGGAACACCGTGAGTCTCGGGACGCACGGACTCGCGCGATTGCTCTGCGAGACGTTCTTGTTGACCGCCACGGCTGGTGCTGGCGCTACCGTGACCGCTGGGTGCTCGTTGCCGGCGACACCCCCCTCGTCAAGCGTCTCGCCCCCGAACTGGCCGAGATCGGATACGTCGTTTTCGGTAACACGGTCGTATTGCATGCAAACCAGATCTGCGACCAGTTGGACACCGAATGGCTCGATCGAGTCCGCCGCCTGCGACGCCGTCGCCCGGTTGACGCCATCGTGGCGGTAACCCGTAACCGTAGTGCCACGAATACCGCATTCGATACCGACGAGCTCGCGACACGCCTTGCGCGCCATGCACGCACGCTACGCTGGGCTGCGCCTGCTTATCTTCTGAACGCCACGGATTTTGGTAGCGAGTGGCAGGATCCAGACGAAGCCATTGGCTTGACGTGGGCCAATACGCGGATGAATGAAGAGACGATCGATGCATCGCTGCGAAGCCTCGTCGACAACCTCGCGGATGCGGGTGTTGTGCGTCTCGCGGCGGATGCCCGTGATCGTTATCCTGCGGAACTGTCTCAGCATGTTTCGAGGCTGCACGATGCACTATCGAATCTGATACAGCAAGCCACTGAATCCCGCGTCTGGCGGCATGCGGTCCACGGTCTGATGTTTGCGCCGCTGTTCAAGGAGCGTGACTTAACGCCACCGGGTTCCGATCCTGAGAACGACGACGATACGCCCGGCAATCCTCAACACCGAACCATCTGGCAAACCATCGCCGACCACAGCCGCAAGGTTCACGGTCGCCGCATCGGCTTTTCTTTGTCAACCACGACAGCCTGGATGACGACTGCCCTGATCGGCTGCTGGTTCGTCGGCACGATGCTGTCCGGTTTTGCCAATCGTGCAACGATCGGAAGCGCAACGGATACGGTCGCGAAGCTCACCGGGCCCCTAAACCCGACGCAGTCGCTGCAAACGCTTGTCGATTTCGACCGGCAAATGGACACGCTCGAAATCCATCAGCGCACCGGTGCGCCTTGGGCTACCCGTTTCGGCCTGAACCGCGACCACGCGCTACTCGGCGCCCTTTGGCCGTACTACACCGAAGCCGCACACCGCGTCCTCGTCGGCCCGATCCGCCAGAAGCTCGAAGCGAGACTGCATCAGCTCGCGTCCCTGTCCGACGCGGAAATCGCCAGCGGCGGCGACGCCCAGGTACAGGCCGCTTACGATACGCTCAAAACCTACATGATGCTGGCCAAACCCGAACGGGCGACATCTGCATTCCTGATACCGCAACTCGCTGCGACGTCGGCACCCGAACGCCCGACCAATTCCCAACTGTCGAAAGGCAACTGGGAGGACTTGCGTCAGCAAGCGATCACGTTCTTCGCGAATCACGTTGGCCGTGGCGCCGCATCCAGTCAAGTCGCGCCGGCGATTGTCCCCGATAACAACCTGATCGCGTCAACCCGCCAGACGATCATCGGTGTCCGAGGCATCCAGAACTCAGGAGACGCGATCTACCAGCAGATCATCGACGAAGCATCACCGAAATACCCGCCGCTCGCACTCGCGACGCTGCTCGGCGACGCGGCAACGCAATCCTCTGCAGGCAGCGCAACGAGCCGCGGCCTGTTCGGCACGACCGCGACCGTACCGGGCGTATTCACGCGCGCGGCGTGGGAAGAGCGAATCTCGAAGGCCATCGACGAAGCCGGCGAGCAACGTGATGTGGCAAGCGACTGGGTGCTTTCCGATACCAAGGTTGCCAACGCGTCACCCTCGACATTGAAAGCCGAACTGCGCCAGCGCTATTTCGACGACTTTGCGCGAGCATGGACGCTCTTCCTCAACAGCCTGCGCTGGCAACCCGCCCCGACGCTGTCGGCCACGGCCGACCAGTTGACGCTGCTGGGTGATCCGCAACGCTCGCCGCTCGTCGCGTTGATGAATGCGATCGCCTATCAGGCAGGTACGGGAGCCAACGCACAGTCGCTGTCCGATACGCTGATCAGCAAGGCGCAACAATTGGTCGGCACGGACGAAAAGGACCCGTCGAAGCAGGCAAAACCTCAGCTTGCACCGCTTGCCGCCGCGTTCGGCCCGATCCTGCGTTTGACCGGTAGCGATCTCGCTTCCGGAGCGCCATCCGGCGGCAAGGGGAACACACCGCCGGCCGCAACCGGCGACCTGAGCCTGGCACGCTATCTGGAGCGGATCACGGCGATGCGCCTGAAGACATCGCAGATCGTCTCCAGTCCGGACCCGGACGCGATCGCACGTCTGGCCGCGCAATCCGTGCTGCAGGGCAAGACGTCCGATATCGCCGACAGTCGCGATTACGCGAGTCGTGTCGCTGCGAGCCTCGGCGAACAATGGTCGGGCTTCGGCGCATTGTTCCGCGCGCCGTTCGATCAGTCGTGGCAGGTCATCGTGCAACCTGCCGCATCGAGCCTGAACGAAATCTGGCGCACCGCGATCCTCGCTGACTGGAACAAGACGTTCGGTGGGCGCTATCCGTTTGCGGATTCCGACAACGACGCATCGCTGCCCGAGATGGCGCGCTTCATGCGTCTGGATAGTGGCGTGATCGCGCAGTTCGTGACATCGCAACTGGCCGGTGTCGTCGAACGGCAGGGCGACCGGTGGGTCGCGTCGCAGGGAGCCGATTCCGGCGCACTGACGATCGATCCGGCGTTTCTCAACGGGTTGAACAAGCTCACGCGCACGTCGACGGTCCTGTTCCCGTCCGGTGACGCACGCGTGCGTTACGAACTGCGGGCCGAGCCGACGCCGGGCGTCACCGACATGAGATTCGTGCTGTCCGGCCGCGAACTGCATTACTTCAACCAGAAGCAGGAATGGACACCGTTCGAATGGCCGGGGCAGTCGCTCGAGAACCTGTCGCATATCGAATGGCAGACGGAGCAGGGCGGGATGCGCACCGCGCTCGATTCGCAGGGACGCTTCGGTCTAATCCGGCTGCTGGAGCGCGCGAAGGTCGCACAGCAGGATAACGCCCGCTATCTGCTGACCTGGACGCCCGACACGAGCCAGGGCATTCCGCTCAAGGTGCAATTACGCAGCGAATCCGGCGGCGGTCCGCTCGATGTTCTGCAGTTGCGGAATTTCACGTTGCCGACACGCGTTTTCGTGACGGGATCTCAGAACACGGGGCAGCGGGTTTCGACGATCGGCCTGCCGCCGTTGCCGGCGTCGGCGATCGCTGCTGCGAAGCATGCAGCTGTGCCATTGCCGCCGGGGCTTCCGGGCGGGCGCCCCTTGCCGGACGAGGCCATGCCGGCGACGACAGCGCAGGCATCCGGTCAACGCGCCACGCTCGAACTTGCTCAGGCGAAAACGCGAACCGCTGAACCTCGGTCGGCGAAACAGACGGCCGCGCCGAAGGC